>JBGPLB010000010.1:0-47072 GCA_041486245.1 Candidatus Acidiferrum sp. | reverse complement strand
CGACGCGATCGGGTAGTGCAATCATCAGCAGCAAAACCAATCCGTCGTGCGACCGGCTAATACCAAAACTGTACCAGAAGGATAGATTTTAAGGCCGATTTCACCTAACATCCGGACCGAGATATCTGGAGGTGGCCGCTGGCTCCACGCGCTGGGACAGGTAGCTGTCCCGGGATAGCCGAAGGGAGAAGTAAACAATGAGAGTCGGTCTATGACGAACAAGGAGAACATTGTGCTCAAAATGCTCAAAAAGTCCCTGGGCCTGAGTCTTGTATTAGCTGGCGGCGCTGCCGCCGGAACTTACCTGCTGTCGGGCCAGGTCTCTGCGCAGGCTTCCGCTCCGAAGGCAACGAAAGAAGAGCGCGCTGTCATTTCTCAAACCCTGCCGAAGATGGATGGCGGGCATCTGGAAGTCAAAGTTGTCGAAGTTGCCTACGGACCAGGTGGCTCGTCGTCCCCCCACTCGCATCCCTGTCCCGTCATCGCCGTAGTTGTCGAAGGCACCATTCGGACGCAGGTTAAGGGTGAGCCTGAGGGCATTTACAAGGCTGGTCAGGCTTTCTATGAAGCACCGAATGGAGCCCACATAAGCTCAGCCAATGTGGACAAAACAAAACCGGCGAAGCTAATTGCGTATTTTGTCTGCGATCACGAAACACCGGTTACAGTTGCGGTACCAGAATGAAAAACTGCGCATTAAAGCATCATAAGTAGTTTCGAACCAATGAAGGATGGACTCTGAATTGGGAATTGCACATGCAAAAATGGTGGGAAAGGTTGGGCAGGTTCAGTTCTGTGTTCTTGCGGTTTGCACTCGGGCTATCCTTTCTATCCGCAGTGGCAGACCGTTTTGGTTGGTGGGGAGAATTTGGGCAACCGAATGTGGCCTGGGGCGACTTCGCCAGATTCGTTGCGTACACGGGTAAGCTCAACTGGTTTTTGCCACGCGCGATGATCCCGGCACTGGCGGTCCTCTCTACCGGTGCTGAAATCTTGTTCGGTCTTCTTCTCCTCGCTGGCTGGCAAACGCGGATCACCGCTGCGTGCAGCGGAATTCTTCTGATGACATTCGGCCTCGCGATGACACTGGCATTGGGAATTGAGGCGCCTCTCAGTTTCTCTGTCTTCTCAGCCGCTGGGGGCAGCTTGCTTTTGGCGACTTGTCCGACGTTCCCATTTAGCGTGGATAGGCTGCGGAGGGCGAGATAAGACGCCGCAATTCAATGAGGTGATTTGTGAAAGTAATGGCAGTGAACAACGCAAAACAGGGGCCCATACTCATCGCATCCGCGCTTCCTCAGCCGCAGCCCGGAGAAGGCGAGTTGTTAATTCGCGTGCGTGCCACCGGTGTAACGCCTACGGAACTGCTCTGGTATACCACCACCCATACAAAACAAGGGGGTGCACGTACAAGGGCGGTGCCAGGGCACGAATTCTCGGGCATCATCGCGGCGGTTGGAAAAGGCGTCGATGGCTTCAACGTCGGAGACGAAATCTACGGCATGAGCGACTGGTTTGCAGATGGCGCCGTCGCGGAGTTTTGCCTCACTCAGCCGCAAAACATCGCGATGAAGCCGAAATCCTTAACTCACGAACTGGCGGCCACTGTGCCGATCGGGGCTTTGACCGCATGGCAAGGTCTTTTCGATCGCGCAAAGATGCAGTCCGGCGAGCGCGTATTGATTCACGGAGCTGCCGGCGCGGTAGGCTTGTTCGCGGTGCAGCTGGCGCATCTTCGCGGCGCCTGCGTGATTGCCACGGCTTCCGCGCGAAACGCCGAATTCGTGAAACAGCTTGGGGCAGATGAAGTGATTGATTACGAAACATCACGCTTTGAAGACCAGGTCGGGAATGTCGACATAGTATTCGACGCCGTTGGCGGCGACACCCTGAATCGATCCTGGACCGTACTGAAGCCGAGCGGACGGATAGTGACGATCGCCGCGGACAGCGAAGCCATTGCGGACCAGCGTGTGAAGGATGCGTTCTTTATCGTCGAACCTAACCAGGAGCAGCTGCTTGAAGTTGCAAAGCTGCTTGATGCTGGAAGTCTGAAAGCATTTGTCAGCGCGGTCGTTCCTTTGAAAGAGGCATCCATCGCTTACAGCAGACATGTCCCAGACAAGCGTGGCTACGGCAAAGTTGTGGTTGCTGTCTCCGCATGACAACGAAGCTAATGATCTTTTAAATCGAAGGTTAGCCTTCCTCGACTATGCAGGAAAACGACGTGGGATTTCTGAGACCTGCGAGCCAATTTTCTTTGCCCGTGTGAGCTTTGCATGTTTTTTCGCAGTGACTTTTTCTGTCGATTGCGGACGGATGACGGGTAAGCCGGAAGTAATCAGGGTCAGAAGGCTCATTGTCCGAAATCGCGACTGTCTCAGTCCACTTGCCTGCATAATCGCATAACCGGAAACCGACTCACTTCCGTTTTTTCCAGACTCTTGACAAAAAAAGGCTAGGAGCATACTATATTCTTCGGGTAGTCTTGTGCCTCATACCCGGAACGCCAGTCTCCTGATTCGCGTTTTTGCTTTCCGAAGCATGCTTACGGCCTAAGCCTTCTATTTGCAACACTTACGAAACAATCGGCATCCTGCACGATTTGGTGTCCGCAAGTTCTTTAAAATCAATACTTGCAGCATGCTCCGTAAGTATTGATTCTAAATAAGTTATCCAAATGCTAAATCTTTTACAATCAACACTTATCAAAAACAGGGGAGAGGGCGGCTAGGAAAACTGTCCGCCAGTTTGTCGCAGCTTCGCTCAGTGAGTTATCAAATAACCGCTAGAACGAAATCCTCGCGCTCAATTGAATTTCGCGTCCCGGCGTCATGGCCATGGTGATCGTTCCAAATTGCGGCTCGTTGACATACCGATTTGGCGTGCCCAGGTTCACCTTGTTCAGCGCGTTAAACGCTTCCGCGCGGAACTGGAAATTGGCATTTTCGGTCAGACGGAACGTCCGTCCGAGGGCAAGATCCATGGTCTGCAAGGGAGGACCCGTCATGGAGTTTCTGCCCACGTTCCCGTAAGTGAAGGCTGCCGGAGCGGCGAACGCCGCGGGGTTAAACCACTCCGCCGCAGTGCGCGTGCCGGGGCCGAATATCGTCTGACCGGTGGCCTTGGCTCGGACAGGATTCTCGCCGAGAACCGTCCCCGAATTCGCAGTGTCGCCAAACACTGAGATGGTAAACGGCATTCCGGATTGAACCTGATAGATGGTGGAAAAATGCCAATTCTGAGTTACCCACTGTGTCCACGCCGCATGACGGTAGGCAGGAATGTCGTACACGCTGCTGAGCGCAAAGCGATGCCGGACGTCGCACCCCAGTCCCTTTTCTGCATTGAGATTGTTGTTGTTCTGCGGAATAGTCGATTCGTCCATCGGGGATCGGAAGTCAGGCGCATTGGTAAGATTTTTGGCGAAAGTGTAGTTAGCCAGCAGGCTGATCCCATGAGAATACCGGCGCCGAACGTTTACATACACTGCGTCGTACCAACTCTGCGCGGAGTTCTCTAGCAGATTGATAGTGCTGACTGGAAACGTCAGGCTTTGCACTACGGCGTTTGTGCTGCCAGGCGTCAACACTGTGTCTGGCACAAAGGATATCGTCTTGAACGGGCGTCGCGGCCCAAGAGGACCGGGGCCAGGCAAAGTGTTGTTGATCAGGTGCGCGCGCTGGAGGTGAAAGCCGCGCGATCCCAGGTAGCCTAATTCCACGGAAGTATTCTGCCCGAAACTCTTCCCCACAGAACCGTTCCATTGCTGAACGTACTGCGCAGGAGAGTGCGGATCGAATGCCGTGAAACTCACCGTCGTGGGCGTTAGTGCCCCCGTGCCAAGCACCGGCGTACCGAAATTCAGACCATTGGCGAATAGTGAGGCCGGGGGCGTGAAGTTGTCGGCTTGCTGTGTTTCCGGAAAGACATACGGCACATTGTGGCGCTGGTTGCACCACGTGTTCAGATCGACGGGCGTGTAAAAGACTCCATAGGCCCCCCGAAAAACTAGGCCTCGGCGTGGTAGATTTTTCGCGATTCCGAATCGCGGAGCAAAGTTGTGCTTGTTGGCGTACATCAGCCCCTTCGGGTATCCCAACTCGCCGCCAACAAATGCCGAGGGAATGCCGTTCTGAAAAATCAGATTCGTGTTGGTGTTTTCCTTGTCGTAGAGAGGATTCGAATACTCGTAGCGAAGGCCTATGTTGAGCGTGGTCGTGGGCGTGACCTGCCAGCTATCCTCCACGAAGCCGGCCATTCCCCACGCGCGCAAATCCATCTGAGGGATTCCCGCCTGGCGTTGCTTAACAGCGGGCAGGCTCAAGAGCATGCTCGCCAGCCCGGCACCGCTGCCATCATTGAATCCAAACTCGGTGGTGTAGCCGTTCGTGTATTGGTAGAAGCCGCGATTCTGAAAGAAGCCCCACATCGGCCAGATATAACGGTGAACATCTCCGCCAATTTTTATTCCGTGGCGTCCCCGTTGCCATGAGTAGCTATCCCGGAGTTCCACGGTCGTGTCCCAGGCATGCATGGGTGTTGCAGCAAACGTGTCCCCAATCCCCGTATACCCTTGGACGGCAAACCATGGGGCACCCCAAGCGTTTTTCCCGCCAAAACCGATGCCCCGTATTCCTAATTGGCCGACGATGTCGTTTACCGCATCATTCTGTGAAGTGCGGTCCATCGAGAGACGCGATAAGGCTATGGAAAGGGTGTTGAGTTTGTTGCTGGCGAAAATGTGATTCCATGAACCTACAGCCTGCTGGGACAGATTGTTGAAATTCACGCCGAAGCCGGGAAGATTTTCCGTCGTGGAAGTTGTCCCGCTGCTCGGCGAAAATCCATTTTCTCCACCTGCCGAATAGCGCGCCAAAAGGGTGTCGCCGTTCCCAAAGTTATGATCTATGCGAGCCGTACCCTGGTTTTGAATATGAGATTCGTTCCGCACATCCAGATAGTTGTTCGAGTCCGGACTCCCCGGCGTCATCATCATGTTGGGCTGGGGCAAATATTGCAGGAGGAAGCTTTCGAGGAGCGAATTGATCCTGTTCGAAGGTATTTGATTGTTGGAAAACTGGCTGCGCGTATAGGGAAAGTTGGCGGGACCCGTCGGCAGACTCGGTTTGTAATTCGGATTGGCCACGGCGGTGGTTGGGTCATAGATTTTGACGTTGCTCATGCTGAAGTCGCCTTGGATTTCGGCCTGAGTCGGCACGGTCAAGATCTGGGCGTCTGCTTGAGCCAGCCGCAAGCCCTCGTAGTTGAGAAAGAAAAACGTTTTCTTTCCAAGGAGCGGGCCGCCCAAGGAAGCACCGAAATTATTTTGTACCAGATGATTGTTGCCCATGGATTCGAATGTGGTCGCATCCATGGCGCCGTTACGAAGAAATTCGTAAACCGTTCCGTGGAATTGGCTAGACCCGGAATGAGTAACGATGTTGATCTGGCCGCCGCCCGCGCCACCCATATCCGCGGTGTAACTGCTCGTTTCCACTTGAAATTCTTTTACTGCGTCGGGAGACGGGCTCAAATTCTGCGTGTTGAACGTGGGATCCGTGTTCGTGGCTCCGTCGAGCAAGAAAAAGTTTGCGTTTGGGCGGCTGCCTCCTATGACCACAGCCGACCGCTGGCCGGGGCGCCAGTAGAGGGGATTCGTGGATCCGGTTTGTGCGCCAAAGCCCACATGGGCGCCGGGAACGGTGAGGATTAGATCAATCAGCATCCGGCCGTTCAGCGGCAGGTCGCGGATGGATTGTGGCTCGACGACTTCCCCAACGCTGGCATCGGTAGTGCGCAACACCTCGCTCGCGGCCGTGACTTTCACGCCCTGCGTAACCCCGCCGATTTTCAAGCTGATTTCAAGGGCTGCTTTCTGCCCAACCTCCAGGCGAAGCGATTGCGTCTCGGTAGCAAAACCAGGCGCCTCGATTCTTACCTCGTAATCATCCGGCAAAAGCGCGGGGGCCTCGAATAGTCCGTGTTGGTCTGTCACGACCCTGCGAAGTGCTCCTGTGCTGGCGGCCGTGAGCTGGATGTTGGCTCCCGCAACAGCCAGGTGCTGTGCATCCATCACGATGCCCGCAATCGTCCCGTAATTACTTTGGCCAGAAACGGGTAGCGCCAGCCCCGCAAAAAGAATAAGGACAAGTAGTTTTTGCACTGAGTTATCCCCCAATAAGCATTCAATCGAAGCAGATTTCGCGAGTTTGTGGCATTCCGGGAACCCCGGCTCCGACACCCCTCGGCGAGTTCCCCTGCCGTGTGGCGGCCACTCTAGTGGGGAAGAATAAGTTCAGCAATAATAGGAAAATACTAGAGGCGGGATTCTTTTACTGGCCCCGGAGCTGCGAGGGAGTTGAGATCCTGGGGACTCATCCCATGCCTTTGATTGTCACCGCTTCCGCCTTATAATCAGCTGTCGCCAAGAGCGCTTAGCACTTCATTAGCAAACAACGAAGACTGTCTCCATCGTGCAAACGCTACTCTCCATCGCGACATCCCTCGCACTACAAACCTCCATCAGCCATTACTGGCACAGGCTTACGGACCGCACCTTCTCCGGCGTCTATCACGCCAATGCCTTCGACCTTGCGATGATGATCCCCTACTTCCTCGTCCTCTTCGTCCTCGCCGCTTATGGCCTCCACCGCTACTGGCTTGTCTACGACTATTATGCCTATTCGAAAAACGTCCCCGGGACGCCGCCCGAACTCAAGAATTGGCCACGCGTCACCGTCCAGCTCCCCATCTTCAACGAGCGCTACGTCATTGAGCGCCTCGTCGAAGCCGTCTCGCGATTCGACTACCCACGGGAGCTGCTCGATGTTCAAGTCCTTGACGATTCCACCGACGAAACTTGTCAGGTTGCCAGCGCTTGCGTCGAGCGCCACGCCGCGCAAGGGATGCCCATCGTCTACATCCACCGCACCAATCGCGAAGGTTATAAAGCCGGCGCCCTCGAAAACGGCCTTAAGACCTCGCAAGGCGAATTCATCGCCATCTTCGACGCAGACTTCATCCCCGAGCCGGACTTCCTTCGCCGCACCATTCCGTATTTTGTCGATCCGGCTAACGGCCCCAAAATCGGCATGGTCCAGACTCGTTGGACCTACCTCAACCGCGATTACTCCCTCCTCACGCAGGTTGAAACCATTCTCCTGGACGGCCACTTCGTCGTCGAGCACGGCGCGCGCTCCCGCCGCGGCACTTTTTTCAATTTCAATGGCACCGCAGGCGTCTGGCGCCGCAAGGCCATCGAAGAAGCAGGCGGCTGGGAGCACGACACGCTCACTGAAGACACGGATCTTTCCTATCGCGCGCAGCTTAAGGGCTGGAAGTTTCTCTATCTTCCGCAAATCGAATGTGCTTCCGAATTGCCTGTCGATATGAACGGCTTCAAAGCGCAGCAAGCTCGCTGGGCCAAAGGCCTTATGCAAACTGCGAAGAAAATTCTTCCGCGTGTGTTGAAATCCGATGCCCCCTGGCATGTCAAAGCCGAGGCTTTTTTCCATCTCACCGCCAACATCAGCTACCCGCTCATGGTTCTTTTTTCCGCGATGCTTCTTCCCGCCATGATCGTCCGGTTCTATCAGGGCTGGTTCCAGATGCTTCTGATCGACCTGCCGCTATTCCTCGCTTCCACGTGCTCCATCTCCAGCTTTTACATCGTGGCGCAACGCGAGCTCCGTCCAAAAAACTGGTGGCGCACTTTTCTGTACATGCCTTTCGTCATGGCTGTTGGCATCGGCATTTCCGTACGCAATGCGCAAGCTGTCCTGGAAGCCATTGTGGGCAAGAAAAGCGAGTTCGCGCGCACTCCCAAATTCAAAATCGAAGGCAAAAAGGGAACGTTCGTCGCAAAAAAATACAGGAACAAAGCCGGCTGGATGCCTTATGCCGAAATACTGCTTGGTCTCTATTTCGCCGGCACGATCGTCTACGCCGTCCTCAACGAAAATTACGCCACAATTCCCTTCTTGCTCCTCTTCGTCTGGGGCTACCTCTACACTGGCCTCATGTCCCTCGGCCAAACCTACTTCGCGCATCTTCGCTTTGGTGTCAACGCTCCGGAAATGCGCCCCGCCGCCTCCGGCGCCCCCGGCTTCTGAGCACTGGCGGCATCGTAGCTCCCGCTTCGTCGGCCAGACGCCCTTTAACTCCGCTGGCTTTCCCACAACCCCGTTTCTGGAACGCCTTCTTGATTGCTGTTTAGAAGTCTTGTTTTCGACAGCGAATTTCAGGCATCGATATATTACGCCGGAAGTCTCATGTGGATTTCCAGTCTATGATGGCCGAGCGGAATTGCAATCCTATGCAGAAATGCCCGTCCGTCAGCGGCTCACAGTAAACTATTTTCGCTTGCGCCAGGAGCTCGCCTGAGCTCGAAGCAAGTCGTGGCTGCTGCTCGAGCTGCCATCGTCGTCTCGTGATGATGCGAGCTCCATGGGAACTCACGTTTACTGTCATCGCCTGATCGGCAAAGAGCAGCTTTTCCGCGATTACAAGGCATACTGGGATTGCCATGGCGACGCGCTTTTCATTTCTTCCATCCAAGCGCGTTTGAGCGGATATCTCCGAGACGGCCCTTGCCGGTGGCATGCGGTTGCCAGAATTGCTCACGGATTGTCCTCACACCACTTTCTGAGTCTTCCGTTTTTTCTCGTACATGGCTTTGTCGGCTTGCACCATGAGCTCACCGAGCGTGGTGGCGCGCTTGGGATCAAACCGCGCCGCTCCAACACAGAGTGACAACGCGTAACGCGGTTCTGTTGCACTCGACTTTTTGAGATTCTTCTCTAAACGACGGAGAATGACTTCCTGAGTTTGATTCGAGGTCTCCGATGCCAGTGCAACAAACTCATCCCCACCCAGGCGAGAAAGAATGTCGGAACCACGGAATGATTGCTCCAGAGCGTCTGCTGTCCGAATGAGCGCCAGATCCCCTTCTTGATGACCGTAAGTGTCATTTATCTTTTTCAGGTTGTCGACGTCACAAAACAATAGCAGGAGACTCTGGCCATTGCGCTGGGCCAGTTTGAGTTGCTGTGTCGCGGCAGCAAAAAAACCGCGCCGGTTGAAGAGACAGGTCAGATCGTCCGTGAGAGCGAGATAGCGCAGTTCTCTGTCGAGAAGGGCCTGCTTAACCGCGCCCCAGACTGCTGGGTGAGTTGCAACCCTCATAGTCTGGGTGTCGGGGTGGTCTGACTTCAGGAGCTTAGAAATCTCCTCCACTTCCTTCAATATCTGACCAAACTCGGAATCCGCAGCTTGCAAAGCGGAGGAAAGATTTTCCGCGAGGCCGTTTTCTGGAGGGCCATTCTTGCGACCCATGGCTATAATCTTGCGATTGGAGATCTGCTTCGGCCATCCCGTCGTCAAGCGAGTGGCCTGCGAACCCTTGTCGGCCTGCAATTCTTGTATGGGCATCACCCCTCCTGCCAGCAAGTGCGAAGAGCTTCCTCACTGGCAAGCGCATGGTTCCATTGATCCGGACAGACGACAAGCGGGTAAGGCCCGCAGTGTTGGTGCAGGTGATTCCACTAGTACTTCCGCAAAGCGAGCATTCGTGAAGCACCAGGCAAGAGAACGGTTCTTCAGGAGACAAGGCTTTAGCTCGCAACTCAGGTATTCACCTGATGCCATTCGCGGGGGTTCACTTGCTTGAGGTAGCGGGTAAGTCATGGTATTTGTTTCGAATCTGCAGGGGCCCCAGACAATTCGCCGATACGAGCGCGTGCCGTTCAGAGCAAGGAGAATCGTTTCATGTCCAAAAGAGAGAGCACTTCAAAGGACTCGGGGGCACGGAGCCATCCCGGGGTGGAATTAGGGCCGAGTGAAGCGCCTTCAGAACTTCTTCGCGAACTGGTGGCGCACCTCCGTCAGAACCGTACCCAGCTGCGCGAGGAATGGGTGGTGCGAATCACTGAGACGCGCCTGCTTACGGCGATGACCAAGGAAGAGATCTTCGCGGAAGCAACCTCGGTGTACGACAGCTACGTCGAGGCTTTGGAAACCGAAGCATTCGAAGCGCTGCAAGCATACGCGCGCAACCTGTCGGAACGCATCATTCCGCGAGGCGTCGAGACTCACGAAGTCGTCGGTATTGTTCTCCTCCTGCGAGACGTGCTAGCCCGCTCCCTGTTCGCCAAGTACCAGACGGATTTCAAGAAATTGAACCGCATCCTGGATGCGTACGAGCCTGCCGCCAATCGCATTGCGAACACCGTGGCGGTTGGCTTCGTGCAGGAGCGCGAGCGCGTCATCCGCCAGCAACAGGAAGCAATCCGCGAACTCTCCACGCCGGTGCTGCAGGTGCGCGAGCGATTGCTAATTTTGCCGATCATCGGCGTGATCGATCCGCAGCGCGCCCGGCAGTTGACGGAGCAGCTCCTCCGGGGCATCCGCACGAATCGCGCAAAAGTCGTGGTGATCGATATAACCGGTGTGGCGGCCATGGACTTGACGGTAGCGAACAACTTGGTGCAAACGGTGGAAGCTTCGCGGCTCCTTGGCGCAACCGTTATTGTCACGGGGCTTTCGCCGGAGATTGCGCAGACTTTGGTGACCATCGGTGTAGACCTTGGCAAGATGAATACGGTGGGCGACCTGCAGGGCGGCATCGAGCAGGCAGAAAGACTGTTGGGATACAAAGTTGAGAAACTAGCGGAGCCACGCTAGGCAAAGCGGAGGAAGGGCCACGTGGAAGTCCCGATTCTCAAGCAGGGAGCGGTCCTGATTGCGACGTTTCAGGCGGCTCTCTCGGACGCGGACCTAAACCAACTGCGCATGGGTTTGGTTCAGCAAGTCGTTAAGTTTCGCTCCCGAGCGGTTATCGTCGATGTTACCGCAATGGACGTGATGGACTCGTTCGCCTCGCGGACGCTGCGGGAGATCGCGCATATGATCCGGCTGCGCGGCGCGGAAACGGTTATCGTTGGGATTCAGCCGGAAGTGGCGTTTGCAATGGTTCAGCTGGGGCTGACACTGGAAGGCGTTGCCACTGCCCTGGACCTGGAGGAAGGTCTGGCTTACTTGATTCAAAAATTCAAGAACATAGACTGAGAGAGACACACTGTGAGGGCTGGAGAAATCCGGGTGGCCATCAACTCGGACCAAGACATAGTGACAGCCCGTCAGAAAGGCCGCGCTCTCGCAATTGAACTTGGTTTCTCGACGGGAGACGGCACACTCATCGCCACTGCTATTTCCGAGCTTGCGCGCAACATTGTGTCGTATGCCCGCAGGGGCGAAATCACTTTGAAAATAGTCCATGCCTCGAACCGCCAGGCCATCTCGATCATCGCTTCCGATAGCGGCCCGGGGATTCGGGACATTCGTCAAGCCATGCGAGACGGTTTCTCGACATCCGGAAGCCTCGGCCTAGGGCTGCCCGGAGTGCGGCGCTTGATGGACGAGTTTGAAATTGCCTCCGAACCAGGCCGTGGCACGATCGTGACGGTGAAAAAGTGGAAATTATAAATTTGCCCTTGGTGGAATACGGCGTGGCAAAGTCTATTCTCCCGGGCCAGGGTGAATCGGGCGATCGCCATCTGGTTTGTTGCGGGGGAGATGGAATCCTGATCGCGGCGATAGACGGAATTGGGCACGGGGAAGAAGCTGCCAACGCTGCGGAGGCGGCGATTTCCATTCTCAAAGCGAGCCCGGATGAGCCCGTCATTTCTCTGCTAGAGCGCTGCCATGAGGGCCTTCGTTCAACTCGCGGCGTGGTACTGAGCCTTGCGTCCATCGATCCGAAGCATGGCATGATGACCTGGATTGGTGTTGGAAATGTTCAAGGAGTCTTGATGCGCGCCGGCGCCAAACAGGGGAGAGTGGAGGAGGTGCTGCTGCTTCGCGCCGGCGTCGTCGGCTCGCAATTGCCTGCGCTGCAAGCCGCTGTGCTTCCGATCGCAAAGGGGGATACTCTGGTTTTTGTCACAGACGGGATTCGCAGCGAATTTGTGGAAGGCCTTTCCGCCCTGGAATCCCCGCAACGGGCCGCGGACAAGATTCTCAAACAGCATAGCCGCGGAAATGACGACGCGCTTGTTTTGGTGCTTCGGCTAGCAGGGGTTCGTGCATGAAGACGGCAACCAAACGCAAGACGAAGTTGCCACCAATTTTTGAAGAAGAATATCGTGCAGCGTTGGGTGAATACGCCCAGCGTGGTGGAGAGGCCGCACTGAGCCGCGCTTACGACCTAGGGCGCCGCGCCTTCAGCGCGAAAAAGAGCCTCATGGAAATCGCTTCCTTGCACCATCAGGTTCTCCACGGGATGCTCGTCGATGCGCAGGGAGCAGCGCGGCACCAGAAATTGCTGGCAGCCGCTGCCGAGTTTCTGGCTGAGACCCTCTCTCCCTATGAAATGGCACACCGTGGCGTTCAAGATGCGATCGTGGCTCTGAGGCAACTCAATGAGACGCTTGAGGAGGAGATCAAGCGCATCGCCTATGCCGTGCACGACGAGGCCGGGCAGCTTCTGGTGGCGGTCCATCTAGCGCTGGCAGACGTCGCGCGCGAATTGCCGGAACGTCAAAGAGAACGGCTTGGGCGGATTGAAGAATTGCTCAATCAGGTTGAAAAACAGTTGCGCCGGTATTCCCATGAACTTCGGCCAACGGTCTTGGATGACCTTGGCTGGATACCGGCAATTCGTTTCTTGGCGGAAGGACTGTCAAAGCGCGCGAACCTCAGCATTCAAATCAAAACGACAGTTGTGGGCAGGCTGCCTAGTCCCATGGAAATTGCCCTCTACCGCATCGTTCAGGAAGCGCTGACCAACGCCGCGAAACACGCGAAAGCGAGCCGAGTATGGATCAGGATTGCACGAAAAAATCGCGTATTTTGCTGCTCCATCGAAGACGATGGCGTGGGCTTTGACGTACGGGCGGTGCAGTCGGATGGCAAACGAAGAGGCTTGGGACTAATCGGCATGCAGGAACGCTTGAATGGCATTGGAGGAACGCTGTCGATCGATTCGGCACGTGGCCGGGGAACGAGACTCTTGATTCAGCTTCCGACGGAGGTTTTGAATGCCAATCCGCATCGTGCTAGCTGATGACCATGTGCTCGTGCGCCAAGGCCTGAAGTCCTTGCTCGAGCGCGAAGGATTTCAAGTCGTTGCAGAAGCCTCCGATGGGCAAGACGCCCTTGGTCATGTGGAGTCGCTCCAGCCCGATATCGCCGTAATGGATATCAGCATGCCCACACTGAATGGACTGAACGCCGCCCGGGAGATCAGCCGTGCTTCTCCAAAGACCAAAACCATTCTGCTCACGCAACATGACGAAAGTCAGTACGTCCGCGAAGCGCTGGAAGCAGGTGTGAAGGGGTACGTGCTGAAGAGCCAGGTCGCCAGCGATTTGCTGCTGGCCATCCGGCAGGTTTCGCGTGGCCAGGTTTATCTAAGCCCCGGTGTGTCCAGCGCCGTCATGGAGGCGTATAACTCCAAGTCGGAGACATCCAAGAATCCACTGACGCCGCGGGAAAGACAAGTGCTCCAATTGATAGCCGAAGGGAAATCCACCAAAGACGTCGCATCTTTGCTTGGCATCAGCGTGAAAACAGCCGAATCTCATCGCACGAGGCTGATGCAGAAGCTGGATATTCACGAGACAGCGAGCCTCGTGCTCTACGCCGTCCGTCACGGCATCGTCCAGCCCTGATCTCTCCCAGCAAAAGCTGCATCCTTGCGGCAAGAATTGATTTCCGTGCCCGTACTATTCGACATTTCGCGGGATTTCCAGCGGTGGTGCTCTCCCCTTGCCAAACTAGGAGAGCATCCATTAGACTCCTAGCTAGACTAGGAGGCCATTATCCGATGGGCAAATCCGCGGAACTACTCCCGGGCACACTCGATATGCTGATTCTCAAAGCGGTGTCCTTGAAACCGCTGCATGGATACGGTGTCTTGGTACGCATCCGGCAAATCTCAAAGGATGCGCTCGAGATTCCACAGGGATCCTTATATCCGGCCCTCTACCGGTTGGAGCATCACGATCTCATCGCTGGCGAATGGGGTCAGAGCGAGAACAATCGCCGGGCGAAGTATTACACCTTAACAGCCGCGGGGCGTCGTCGCCTGCGCGACGAAACGGCTGGCTGGAACCGGCTAGCGTCTGCGATTGCCGCGGCCTTGAATACGACGTCGGAGGAGGTGTGACATGTTAAAGCGTTTGCGTTCTCTGTTTCGTGTGCTCACTCGGCGGCGTGAGTTCGAAGACGGAATGTCCGAGGAGCTGCGTTCCCACATTGAGCAATGGACCGGCGACCTGGTGCGCTCCGGCATGTCACCGGAAAAAGCGGCCCGCCACGCACGCATAGAGTTCGGCAGTCTCGACAGTGTCAAAGGGGATTGCCGCGAGGCATTTGGCGTTCACCTGTTTGATGAGCTTCGAAGGCAGCTGAGTTACGCCGCCCGATTGCTGCGAAAGGCACCCGGATTCACTGCTACTGCCCTCCTGACGCTCGCCGTTTGCTTCGGAGCGAATCTGACGATTTTTGCCGTGATCGACTCAGTCCTGCTCCGTCCGCTGCCATTTCCCGAGCCCGACCGGCTCATGACGATCTTCAATTCGTATCCGAAAGCCGGCGTCGAGCGCGACGGCTCCTCGCTGACCAACTACTACGAACGACGTGGTCATCTTCCTGCCTTCACCTCGCTCTCGATCTATCACTATGGCACCGAGATTGTCGGCGAGCCTGGCTCAACGGAACGGGATCAGACCATGCGCGTATCTCCGGATTTTTTCTCCACTCTCGGGCTCGGCCCGGCGATCGGACGTACTTTCACAGAAGAGGAAACCACTTCTCAAACCGACGATGTTGCCATTCTTTCCGACACATTTTGGCGGCAACGATGCAACGCCGATCCCCATGTGATCGGAAGGCACGTTCGTGTAAACAGTGTTCCCAGAACCGTGATCGGCGTCTTGCCTCCCACCTTCCGCTTTCTCTCTTCCGATGCCGGGGTGTTCCTCCCCCTTGCATCGCGCCCTGAAGATCGCACGCCATCGCGGCGGCATGCCGGGGGAAATGTCATTCAAATGATTGCTCGACTTAGACCCGGGGCCACTCTCGCGCAAGCCCAATCTCAAATCGACGCGCAGAATGCCACATTGGAGGCTGATGACCCCCAAGCCAAAATGATGGCCGACGCGGGCTTTCGTTCCCTGGTGGTGCGACTGCATGCGGACCATGTCGCAGCAATCCGTCCCACCCTGCTGCTGTTGCAAGCAGGCGCGATTGCCCTGCTCTTAATCGGCGCAGTCAACCTTGTAAACCTGCTTCTCGTCCGTGCCAGCGGCCGAGTTAAAGAATTAGCCGTTCGCCAGGCGCTTGGCGCAAGTCGGGGATACGTCGTGAGCGAAGTGGTAGTAGAGACTACCTTGCTCACGTTAGCCGGAGGACTACTCGGACTCGCCGTCGGCGCCGGCGGCATCCATCTCCTGCGCGTGTTGGGTGCTGATCGCCTGCCTTTGGGAAGTCGCATCGTCTTCGATGCGCGATTGGCGTTGGTCGCCCTGGTCGCAGCCATCATCATGGGCATCGTGTTCGCAGTGCCCATCGCTTGGTTCAATCTTCGACGGCATCTCGGTAATGCGCTTCAATCGGAGAGCCGGGGCGGCACGAGCGGGCACGGCGCTCAAATCCTGCGTCACAGTTTCATCGTCTCTCAGATTGCCTTGGCATTCATGCTGTTAGCCGGAGCCGGTCTGCTCGGCCTCAGTCTTCAGCACGTGATGGCCGTCTCTCCGGGCTTCCAGTCCGACCACATCCTCGCTGGGCACATCTTGCTTCCATGGGCAACCTACCCGGACGGAACATCCCGTCTGACATTTGTTGAAAGTTTGATGGACAAAATTGGCCACCTACCGGGAGTGTCGTCCACGGGCGTGGTCAATAATGTGCCCTTCAGTGGCAACAGCGGCAAAAGCGCCGCCACCGTAATGGGCCACGTTCTCCGTCCGGGCGAATCAGCGCGCGGGCACTACTCTTACGGCGTCGCGGGCGACTACTTTCGCGCCATG
The DNA here is from genome assembly GCA_041486245.1 of Candidatus Acidiferrum sp. Classification (GTDB taxonomy): domain Bacteria; phylum Acidobacteriota; class Terriglobia; order Acidiferrales; family UBA7541; genus Acidiferrum. The sequence continues at coordinate 31,038 of JBGPLB010000010.1, read as the reverse complement.
GGTTTCACCCTGCGGGCAGGACGATTCCTCACGGCCGCCGATTCACATCGCTTCGAGCGGGTCTGCGTGGTGGATGAAGACTTCGCGCGATACTACTGGCCCAACGGCAGCGCTATTGGCCAACGTCTGTGGGAAGGCTCCGAAGTGGGGAAAGATGCCGAAGCTTTCACGGTCGTCGGCGTTGTTGGCGGAGTGAAACAAGCGGGGCTCACCGAAGACGAAGCCCAGGGCGCGATTTATTATCCCTATGTTTTCCGTATCAGTGACAGCGTCTTCGTCGCTGTCCGCACGAGCCTTCCGCCGGAATCGCTTGGGTTGGCGCTGCAAAAGGTGGTTCGGCAAATCGACCCCGACATACCTGTCAATGACCTCCGGTCGATGGAGACTCGCATTGCCGATAGTCTTGTCACGCGTCGCTCACCGGCACTGCTGGCTGGCCTCTTCTCAGGGATTGCTCTGCTGCTTACGGCCATCGGCACTTATGGCGTGTTGAGTTATGCCGTGGCACAGCGTCGCCGCGAGATCGGCGTGCGGATGGCCTTGGGGGCACAGCCGGGGCAAATCCGCAGCCATTTTTTTTCTCTCTCCTTACGCCTTCTCGCTGGAGGAACGCTCTTGGGTGTGCTGGGAGCCTTGCTGGCAGGCCGAGCCATGCAAGCGGTGCTCTTCCACGTCCCAGCATTAAACCTGGCAATCCTCGTCGGCGCTGCGGGCGTAACGGGGGTCGTGTGCCTCGCCGCTTGCTTGCTGCCTTCTCAACGTGCCGCGCGGATATCCCCGATGGAGGCTCTCACGGAGGAATAGGTAGAACGTTCAACCTTGTACCCGCGCTGATCACAAATACGAGCGAAAATGTAAGGGTTTGACGAATACCTCCGAAGATGTTTGCTCGCGTTTGAATACGGTGTGGAGGATCCGGAATCTAGTTATGCCGTTGCCGGAATCTGACCAGGAGAGGCTGCCCTCGAAACGATCAGAGCAGGTCGTTCCTGAGTCACGGCGCATTCGGAAACAATCCACATGATGGCTCCGGCGCTCCCGGCTTCTGAATTCCGGAAGTGCGTCGGGGCGTTTCTTCCCGATCATTCGATATTGCAGGCTTTCATCCTTCGCCTACTGCGCTTCCCAATCTTTTAGCCTGATCTGCGAAATCGTAACTGAACGGATGAAGTGGTCTTCTGGCTCGTACACGCGAACGACGACGTGCGATTGCGGAAGCTGCGGGCCGTCAACCGGAAACTTTGCCAGCCCGGAAGCGTCGCGGAACGGAATGTTGGCACCAAACTGGGCCATATTGTCACCGGTATACCATCCGGAGTAGAGCGAATAGTCGGCATGGCAGGAAGAGCGGTTCGGATTTCGCTGCCCAGTGGCTTCATTTTCCAGAAACAACGTCGCGCACGTCGGCCCTTTGCCTGGTTGCATGCAGCGAAGCTCGATGGCCGTTTCCGCTTCATTCATTTTCGACTCGCACCAACCAAAGCCTGGCATTCGCTGATCGCCCCCCAATGCGGGTATTGAGTAAGACTCCTTCAGTCCGAAGAGCGTCAATGAATAATCAACTTCAGCTCGAACCTCCTGATCCTTAATTTCGCGATAGACCGATGCGGGCACCTGGATTTCCTGATACAGGGCGTCCCCCGCCGGCTTCGGACCCTCTTTAGCCAGTTCCACTTGCTCGCCTATTCCGTGGAACACAAATTTTCCGTCCGCGTTAGTCAAGCGCACTTCCACCCTGTCGCTTAGAAGAACAGCGTCCGTGGGAATCCCGGTAACCTGCAACGGCAAGAACACGCTCGCATGTTCCTCTCCGTCGTAGCGCCGGGCCCGGTCCGAGGACGCGCGCAATCCGGAAGGCGACGGGAATTTTCTCTGCCCCGGGTCGAAAGCAACTAGCGCACTCGTACCGGCAGTGGGTTTCGCTGAAAGTCTCCGCTCGATGGCGAAAGCCGGTTTCCATGGAAGAAACTGTGTTGCAAGAATCACAAGGCCGAACAGAACAACCAGGCATCGTGAGGAGAGCGTTTTTCTCCGGAAATACTGAAGCCCAAGAATCGTGACGGAAGCGGCCACGATGAGCGCGAACCGCGCCGTTTCTCCCAGCCATCCAATCCCGCTCCACGCGAGCGGCTCGAGCGTTCCGTGCGCACGGCCATTCAGATAGCTCGCGATGGTTTGGAATGCGCCGATCAGGAAAGCGCAGCCACAGCCGAGAATGAACGCCTCCGTCATGTTTTGCGTCACCGATGCAAAACTGAACAGTGGCAAAGTGAATGCGAAGAGAAGAAAGCCAACTTGCCACATGGCAGCCATGAGTGACAGGCGGAAAGAAAATCCGTTAGCAATACCTTGAAGCAGGACTTCGGCGAAGATCGGACCATTCACCATGAGCACCACAAAGAGAAATTTTTCGAGCACTAAATCCCGGCGCGCGATGGGCCGCACTAACCAGTCCTGCCGCACGCCGGGGATCGTATCCAGGTGAACGATCGCGCCAATCAAAAACATGCCTCCGAAGAGCGCCAACATGGGGACCGCCTCAGCAAGCATCCCAAACATGGGATCTTCGCCGAACAATCCCAGCTTGTGAATAATCGCCGCACCCATCCAGTGGATTACGGAAACAAAGAGCACGAACACCCACGCCAATTTCCAGTCTTTCTTGAAAATGTGCCAGACCATTTCCGCCCACCTCCCGGTTCAACTGCTCCATCGCGCGCCGCTCGCGCCAGCGCGGTAAAGATGGACCGCAGCGGCATCGGCTGCGCGTCGATTCCTCGCACTCCTTCGATACGGGAACGAACGCGCTCGCTCAGTCCGTTCTCGTCGAAACGAGTATCGACGAATGTCAGGACGTTTCCGAGGGCCCGCACTTGCATCCATTCCCGCGGAACCTGAGCGGGTCGTGCCGCTTCGATCTCCAGCGTCACACGCACTTCGCGAAACCGTCCGGTCAGGTCGCTCATCGATTCCTGAAACAGGAGCTTGCCCTCGTCGAGGAACGCGACATGCGTCGCAACGCCATCGATCTCGCCCAGTTCGTGCGACGAGATTAGGATGGTCATCTCGCCGGCCTGCTCGAGCAGTCCTTCCATGAATTCGTCACGCACCAGCGGATCGAGCCCGCTGAAAGGTTCATCCAAAATCAGTAGCTTCGGCCGGTACGGCAGCGCGCACATCAAAGCCATTTTCAGGCGCATGCCGTGCGACAGGTCGCCGATCTTTCGCTCCAGCGGCAGCCGCAATTGACGCGCGATCGATGCTTCCAGCTCACGGTCCCACGTGGAATAGAACGGCCGCAGATAGGTTACATACTCCTCAACCGTTAAACGCGACGGCATGTCCTGGTTTTCGGAGACGTACCCAATCTGCGCAAGCTCGCGCGGCGACACTTTACGTGAATCGACGCCGAGCAACGTCGCGCTTCCGCGCGTCGGCTCGAGGATGTTCATCAGCACTTTGATGGTGGTCGTCTTCCCTGCTCCATTTGCGCCGATCAACGCGAACGCGCTTCCCTCTGGAACGTCGAAGCTTAGTCCGCGAAGCGCGTCGAAACGTCCGAACTTCTTCCAAAGATTTTCCACACGGATCATTCGCGGATTACCTCCTGAGGCATCTCGAGCTTGGCCCATTGGTCCTCAATGGCTTGCAACACGTCATCAATATCGAGTTCCAATCGCTTTGCTTCGACCACGAGTTGTTCCACCTCGCGCCCAAGCAGTCGCTTCCGGTCACCCCGCCGGGGTTCAGGGATCTCTGAGACCAGCGTCCCAATCCCGGGACGCGATTCGAGCCAGCGCTCCTGGATCAAGTGCTGTACAACTTTGTGTGCCGTGTTCGGATGAATCTTGAACTCGGCCGCGAGCGACCGAACAGAGGGAAAGGCTTGGCCTGTGTGAAGTTCACCGCTGACGATTGCCTTCTTCGACGCGAACACCAGCTGATCGAAGATGGATTCGCCCGGGCGCAGGCTCAGCCGGAACAGTGTCATATGCGCACTGTGACACACATGACTGTGTTTGTCAAAACATCTCGCTGCTTGTTCCTCCGCCCGTTCCGGCCCTCGGGCTCTCCAATTCCCTCACAATTCGCCATTATCTTTTTGGGACCACTCCCCCCCGTCTTACCCGCCCGCAAGCTAAACTATTCGGACTGAATTATTCGGAGAGTTCATGCGGAGCAAGACTTCCGCCGCCCCATTCTTGGCTAGCCTCATCCTCCTGGTTCTCGGTTCCCTTGCCGCGCAGGCAAAGTCCACCGAGACGTTTGTGCTTTCCCTCCCTCCTAGGCCGCACTATGTTTTCCAACGAGTGGGCGATAACTTCGGCCTGAGCTCCCTGACACCATCCTGCATCCTGCAGGACCAGGACGGCTTCATCTGGATTGGCACTCCCGACGGCCTTCTTCGCTTCGACGGCACTCATATCGTGCGCTTCGGCCTCGAGCAGGGCCTTCCCAGCACCAATGTAAACCAGCTTGTTCTGGCTCCTACCGGACGAATCTGGATTGTCACATCGCGCGGCATTGCCTACATGGAAGGCGGCGCCCTTCATAAGCTGCCCCTGGCCAAGACCTATAATTCTTTCCGTCGACCATCCGCCCTGTCACTCGATTCCTGGGGCAAAGTTTATTTGGCCACGGAAAGTGGCCTGCTTCGCGTCGATCCGGATCGTCCCAACGACTTTCGCTTGTGGACCCTTTCCGAAGGCTTGCCCAGCCTGGAAACAGAGGCTGTCAGCGTCACTGCAGAAGGCCGCGTCTGGTTCGCCTCAGGGCACCGCGTTGGCTGGCTCGATTCGCAGGACCATGTCCACATGTTTCCCGCGCAGAGCGGCCTGCCTCACGAACAAGTGATCAGCATCCTCCAGGACTTCGAGAAGATCCTCTGGGTTCGCACTTCCGCCCATCTCTATCGCCTCAACCCAGGCTCGACTCACTTCGTCCCCGAGCTTCCCAATCTTCCTCCCGCCAACGACTATGGCTCGCCGGCTCTGGACCGCGCCGGCAATCTGATGATCCCCACCGTGGCGGGCCTCTATCGGAAAATCTCCGGCCAGTGGGAAGTGATTGACCAAAGCCGCGGTATGGCCGTCAACGCCACGTTTGCCATCACCGAAGATCGCGAGGGGGCATACTGGATTGGCCTCGGCGGAGCAGGCATCCAGCGCTGGATAGGCCGGAAAACTTGGTCGAGCTGGACGCAGGCCGAGAGTCTACCCGACAATGTGGTGTGGTCCGAACTGCGCGATGCCCGCAATCGCCTCTGGATCGGCACCAACAATGGCGTCGCCATGTGGGATCCCCAGGCGGATCGCTGGCGAACATGGAAACCGAAAGACGGCCTCAGCGGCACCGTCGCCCGCGAAATGGTCCTCGCTCCCGATGGCGCCGTCTGGGTCCTTTGCTATCCAGGGGGACTCACTCGTTTCGATCCAGCAACTCTCAGCCCCGAAAAAATTTCCACTCCAGAGGCCGTTCCCACCGGCATTCACGTCGGCCCGGACGGGCGCATCTGGATCGCCAATTCTCATTACCTAAAAGCTGCTCGTCCTTCGCAGCGCCCTTTTCATTTCGTGGACGTTCCGTTGCCGCCGGAAATCCACCAAGGCATCGGCCGATTCGCTTCCAGCGGCGACGGAGTTATATGGACTGTGGGCAGGGGCGGCCTTTCGCGCTTCGATGGCAAGCAATGGCTGCACTTCTCGGCTGCCAACGGTTTGTTGCAAGACGAAGTTGTGGAAGCCGCTGCCGTCAGCCGCGATGAAGTCTGGTTCCGCTACTCCGATGCTCTGGGTCTCAGTTGCCTGCGCCTCGTGGATGGAAAACCAAGGCTCACTCACTATGGCTTGGCGGACGGGCTTCCTTCTCTCGACGTCTACATGCTCGGTGCCGATCACGAAGGCAACGTCTGGGCCGGCGGCGCCTTTGGCCTCACCGAGTTTTTCCGCAATGGCCACACTCTGCGCTATACCCGCGCCGATGGCCTCATCTGGAACGACTTAAGCGAGCGCAGCTTCTTCGCCGAAGAAGATGGCACCTTGCTCTTCGGCACGAGCGGCGGCCTCGCTCGCTACAATCCCGTCTCTGCTGACGAACGTGTCGAGCTCCCTCCACGTGTGGTCATTACCTCCGCACAACTCGGCTCGCGCGACCGCATCGGCGAGCGCAAACCCGAGGCTCTGCGCAGTGATAATACGTTCCACGTGGACTTCGCGGCTCTCACCTACCGCGACCCGGAAAATGTCCGTTGCTCTTATCGCCTGGCGGGCCTCGAAACTGAGCCTAATGAAACTTCCGGCCGCGAAGCTCGCTATCCCGCGCTTCCGCCCGGCAATTACAGCTTCACCGTCTCCTGCCGCTCCGCCCGCGGTACCCTCAGCTTCCCGGCGGAATTTTCCTTCACCGTGATTCCAGCCTGGTGGCAACGCTGGTACTCGCGCGGCCTCGCCGTCCTTCTTTGCATCTTCGCTCTCTATTTCCTCGTGAATTACCGTACGCGCAAGCTGCAGAGCGAGCGCCTCCGGCTCGAACAAGCCGTCGCCGAACGGAGCGAAGCCCTCGCGCAAGCCAACAAAGAACTCGAGGAAATGTCTCTCACGGATCCCCTCACCGGGGCGCGCAACCGCCGCTTTTTCCAGGCCACCATCGCCAGCGACGTCAGCCAAGCCGTTCGCGCGTACTCCTCGCCCGATCCCACGCGCAGCCGCCGCAATCGCGACATCATTTTCTACCTCATCGACGCCGATCACTTCAAAGAAATCAACGATCGCTTCGGCCACGATGCCGGCGATCAGATGCTCGTCGAATTGACCGCCCGCATCAGCTCCGCGATTCGCTATTCCGACGTCTTGGTCCGCTGGGGCGGCGAAGAATTCTTGGTCGTCTCTCGTTTCTGCGAGCGCAAGGAGGCCGCCACGCTCGCCTCCCGCGTTCTGTCCGCAGTCGCCTGCGAACCTTTCAAGATCAAAGGCGCGAGCCTTTCCTTGCACCGCACCGTCTCGATTGGCTGGGCCGCCTTCCCCTGGAACATGGATTCGCCCGTCGACGTTAGCTACGAAGAAGTCCTTGCTCTTGCCGACCGCGCTCTCTATAAAGCCAAGAACGCCGGCCGCAACCAGGCTATCGGCGCTCTCCCGCCGGAATCCGCCGCCGAGCCCCACACCGCCGTCGCTCATGGCGATTCCGAAGCTCGCGTCTCCGAAATCTTGGCCACCGCGAAATTCGTCACCACCTATGGCCTAGAGACCACCTCGATCACCTAACTAGTTTTTTCTCGAGCCTCTCTTTCCGGCGTAAACTCGCTATCTGTGCCAACCTCTCTCGAAGACTTGACCTTTGGCAATGCCGCGGTCGAGCTTCACGCCGTTGCCGCCGGACCGCCTGACGGCCCCGTCATCGTTCTCCTCCACGGCTTCCCCGAATTCTGGTATTCCTGGCACCATCAAATCGAGCCTCTCGCCGCCGCCGGCTTCCGCGTCATCGTTCCCGATCAGCGCGGCTACAACACCAGCAGCAAACCGCGTGGCGCGTCCTTCTACGCGCTCTCGAATCTCACCTCCGACGTTCTTGCCATCGCCGATCATCTCGGTCAAGCGCGCATCTTCCTCGCAGGCCACGATTGGGGCGCCGCCGTCGCCTGGAGCGTTGCCCTCCTGCATCCGGGACGTGTCGCCAAGCTCGCCATCCTCAATGTTCCTCATCCCTCCGTCATGCGCCGCTACCTAAAAACAAATCGCCGCCAGCTTCGCCGAAGCTGGTACATGTTCTTCTTCCAACTGCCCTGGCTTCCGGAATCCGCCTTCTCCGCGTTCAACTTCAAACTTGGCGTGAGGTCTCTCGTTCGCTCCAGCCGCCCCGGTACTTTTTCCTCCGAAGATCTCGCGCTGTATCGCGCCGCATGGTCGCAACCCGGCGCTCTCACCGCCATGATCAACTGGTATCGCGCCGCCTTTCGCTTTCGCTCCAAATTCACGGACTCGACCGTTCATGTCCCCACCCGCATCCTCTGGGGCGAGCGCGACGCCTTCCTCCTCTCCGAAATGGCCCACGACAGTCTCCGCTACTGCGACTCCGCCGAGCTCTACACCTTTGCCAACGCCTCTCACTGGCTCCAGCACGAAGAGCCCGCTCGCGTCTCGGAACTCCTCATCGATTTTTTCCGCACCTAGCCAATCGCTGATTCTCCACCGCAAAAAAGTGATACGATTTTCGCCCATGAGCTCAACCTCGAAAAAGCTTCTAGTTGTTTTCGCCGCCTTAGCCACGCTCGCCGCCATCTCTTGGCGTACCCGCTCGCTCAGCGCAATCGTCACGGCAAGCGCGCAGCAATCTCCGCGAGACCCCGCTCTCGCCGCGCGAATTGCCCGCATCGAAAACGGTCTTCTCCCTGCCGTGGTCATCAAAGGCCAGCTACCAGCGCCTATGACCATCGCCGACCGCATGGCGCATTACAAAGTTCCCGGCGTCAGCGTCGCCTTTTTCGACCACGGCCAAATCATCTGGACTAGCGCCTACGGCTTCGCTGACGTGGCCACCAAAAAATCCGTCACTCCCGATACGCTTTTTCAGGCCGCTTCGATCAGCAAACCTGTCACCGCGCTAGCCGCCCTCCGCCTCGTGCAGGAGGGCAAACTCAGTCTCGATGAAGACGTCAACGTCAAGCTCAACACCTGGAAAGTCCTCGAAAACACTTTCACCGAAAAAGAAAAAGTCACCATCCGCCGCATCCTCAGTCACAGCGCTGGCCTGACGGTTCACGGTTTTCCCGGCTACGCCTCCGACGAACCCATTCCCGCCGTCGTGCAAATCCTCAACGGCGAACAGCCGGCCAACACCGATCCTATTCGCGTCGATGTTGTCCCCGGCACTCTTTGGCGCTATTCCGGCGGCGGCTTCGTCGTTCTTCAAACACTGCTCTCTGACGTCATCGGAAAACCCTTCCCGCAAATCATGAGCGAACTCGTGCTCCGTCCCGCCGGAATGACTCACAGCACCTACGAGCAGCCGCTCCCAAAAAATCGCACTCCTGAGGCCGCTACTCCCTACCGTGGCAACGGTGAGCCGGTAAAGGGGGGCTCGCACACCTATCCCGAGATGGCTCCCGCCGGCCTGTGGACCACTTCTTCCGACCTGGCTCGCATGGCCACCGAGGTTGAAAATGAATACACCGGAAAATCCTCGAAAATTCTTTCGCAGGACATGGCCCGCCTGATGCTCACCAAACAAATCGGCACCTGGGGGCTCGGCTTCGGCCTCGAATCTACCGGCGGCAAATCCACGTTCGGTCACGGCGGCGCCAATGAAGGCTTCCGCTGCAATATCGAAACTCAAATCGACTCCGGCCAAGGCCTCGCCGTCATGACGAACTCCGATAGCGGCGGCGAATTAACCAACGAAATCTTTCGCTCCGTAGCCAAGGAGTACGGCTGGCCCGATTACCATCCTGTCGAGCGTGTTCTGATCAAAGTCAATCCCGCTCTTTTCAAACCGTACGCGGGCATCTATGAAGTCCCCGGAGTTGGCAAGTTAACGGTCACCGTGAAAGACACCGGCGCCTACATTCAAGCCGGCCCGCTCGGCCCAGAGCCGCAGGAACTCCTCCCCGAATCGCCCACCCAGTTCTTCGTCCTCTCCAGCGACATCACCTTCACCTTTCAAAAAGACGACCAAGGCGCCGTCACCAAGCTAATCGTCCGCGCCGGCCCCCAAACCTTCGAAGCCAAGAAAATTTCATAGCTTGCAGTTATCGAAATGCGTAGGGCACCAAAGCAGAGTCTTGAAGCAACTGCGGCAACACGGGGACTGTGAAATCCGACGAAATGGTAGTATAGATGGTGACCGTAAGAGTCAGGACGGTCTCCAATGGTGTCCTCGCAATGAGCGTCCGGTACAACAAACTTTACCAAGTACCCGCATACGGCTTGCCCGAACTAGCCGTGTACCTTAAGGTTCCGTCCACGACTCTGCGCTACTGGCTCACTGGTTTCGGCAAGCGTCCTCCGATTATTGAACCAGTGGAACTGAATCCCATTCGCCTTTCGTTCTTGAATCTGTTGGAGTGCCATGCTCTCGCCGGAATGCGCAAAATCTACAATCTCAAGCTCCCGAAAGTCCGCACCGCCCTGCGAAAAGTGACCGAGAAATTTGACAGCGATCACCCGCTAGTCAATGAAGTTTTTCTCACGGATCGTGAGGATCTCTTCATCGAGCGGCTGGGACAGATCGTCAATGTCTCTCAACGTCACGATCAATTGAGCTTGGAATTTTACCGGATGCATCTGGAAAGGGTGGAAGTTGATCCAAAAGGTCTCTTCCATTTCTACCCTTTTGTCGTAACGCCAAGATCCTCCGAGCCAAAGACCATCGAGATCAACCCCATGGTCGGATTTGGAAAACCGGTAATTACTGGAACAGGAATTTCCACTGCTATAATCGCGTCGCGCTTTAACGCGCGCGATTCTGTCAACAGTCTGGCCGAAGAATATGGCTGCACGACGCAGCAAATCGAAGAAGCCATCCGCTGGGAGCGCGCCATCCCCCTCCCCGTCGCCGCCTGACGACTTCGTCCTCTACCTCGACGAAAATCTCTGCAATTCCCTCGCAATCTACGATACGTTGACCAAGCTCGGCGTCGGCTTCGAGCGCCATTTAACCCACTTCGATCGAGGAATTCTCGATGAGACTTGGTTGCCCCTCGTAGGTTCGAAGGGCTGGGTCTTGCTGACCGCGGACAAACGCATCCGTTACAATCTCCTCGAAAAACGCGCTCTCGAAGAAAACTCCGTCCGCGAGTTTGTCTTCACCTCTGGCAACATGTCCGGCCAAGACATGGCCGCCGCGCTCGAACTCGCCATCCCCAAAATGCGCCGCCTCTGCCACAAACTCAAGCCACCCTTCGTCGCCTCGATCACCCGCCTCGGCGACGTCCACCTCCGCTGGCCGAAAAGTTAGTCCATCGAACAAATTAGCTCTCCTCGGCCGCTTCAGAACAACGGGGAATTCACAGCTGCTTGGCAGGGTGCCCGAGCTGCCGTCGTTCGCACCTGGGTCCTTTACTCTTTCCTCCCCCAGTATTCCGACATCCCTGCCCACTCACTCCTCGACAGGAACGACCGGGCTTTTTGTGGCTCGCGCAAGGAGATTCCGTCCCGCTCTTGGCTGTGAGCTGTCGACTGTCAGCCTTAAGCCCCCCGACTTTCGGCTAACATCGCCGCCGAATCCGGCTCTACTCACTACCCACCACCCACTACTCACTTCCCCTTCCCGTCTCACCAAACTACAAATTTCCCGCCAACTCCTTCTCACTCCTCGACTTCCCCGCGTCTCATTCGAACGATACCACTCCGGTACTATAGCTTGACAGTAATCTGAAACCATGCTACCATTATTTGTGCTTGTCACCCAAAATTCGCGCCTAGCCGCTTCGCTGTTCAGGTCCTGCCCCGTAAGTCCTCTCGTTGCCGCTCTTACAGAACCGCCGCAACCAACTGAAAACAAAACAACTTTAAGTCTCGTATTTGCCACTCTTACGAGCCGCGTCAAGCATAAGTCTTGTGTTTGCCACTCTTACGAAAAACACCCGGGGTGGGGGGGTACATCTTTCAATCCAAAATGGGCTAATTCAGATTGTCAGGCTTTGCCCGCGGGTTTGCCCGTTCGCCTCGTTCAGCTACAATGCTCGTCCGTTTACTCGCGAGGTGAACCGGTGAGTGGTCTACCCATGTTTCTCAGAGCTTCGTGTGCCTCTTGTAGGGGCACGACATGTCGTGCCCTCTCCTCCGCTCTCGTCGCTCTGTTCATCGCCACTTTTTGTTCCGTTCTAACGGCCCACGCCCAGGAACGCCGCGAGCGCGAACCCAACAGCGTTTACGCCGCTCGCCGCGCCAAGCTCGCCGCCGAGGTCAATGCCCCGATCCTTCTCTGGGGATTTACCGGCCGCGAAGAATTCTCGCAAAGCTACATCTTCGAGCAGGAAGACAACTTCTACTACCTCACCGGCCACAATGAAGAAGGCGCCGGTTTAATTATCATTCCGCCCCAAAATAAAAGTGCAGGCGCTGCATCCGGGAACGGCCCTCAGGAAATGTTGTTTCTGCCGCCGAAGAATCCCACGAAGGAAAAATGGAATGGCTTTCGGATGTCGCCCGCCGATCCAGGCATCCAGGCGAGCACGGGCTTCGCTTCCGTGCTGCCCTTCCCCGAAATGCGGGCTACTCTCGAAAAGCTCGCGAAATTTTATCCCACGATCAACACCATTCTCCCTTACGAAAAAGAGAATGGCGGCTATCCGCACGAAAAAGCCGTTACCGATTGGATCCGGATGGCGGTCCCGCAAATCACGCTAAAAGACATTCGTTCCAGTATCTTGAGGTTGCGCGAAATCAAATCGCCAGGAGAGATTGCTTTCCTCACGCGGGCCATCGAGCTCTCGCTGGACGCACACTTCGCGGCAATGCGCATGATGCGCGCCGGCCTCCACGAATATGAAGTCGCCGCCAAAATGGTTGAAGTTCATGCCATGGGCGGCTCGGAGGCGGAGGGCTACGCTCCCATTGTCGGCGCCGGACCGAATTCCACCACGCTGCACTACGACAAGCTTTCCCGAAAAATGGAAGACGGCGACATCGTCGTCCTCGATGTTGGCGCGCAATATTCCGGCTACTCCGCCGATATCACGCGCACGCTTCCTGCAAACGGTAAATTCACGCCCCGCCAGCGCGAAATCTATGAAATTGTTCTCGGCGCACAGAATGCCGCATTAGCGGCCACCAAGCCCGGTATGGATTTCTGCCAAAAGGGATCCAAAAGTGTCTTTAAGATTGCCCACGACTACATCAACTCCCACGGCAAGGATCTCCACGGCAAGTCGCTGGGCCAGTATTTCATTCACGGCCTCGGCCACGATATCGGTCTCGATGTCCACGATCCCGGCGAATATTGTAAACCGCTCGAGCCCGGCATGGTCGTAACCGTCGAGCCGGGCATTTACATTCCCGAGGAAAATCTCGGCGTGCGCATCGAGGACGACATTCTAATCACCGAATCGGGCTACAAATTCCTAAGCGAACGCCTCCCCCGCAATCCCGATGAAATTGAAAAAATCATGGCCGAAGCCGCCGCCCAGCGCGCCAAAGAACTCAAGCGGAGAGATGATTGACCCACTCTAACATGGCCCTTTATACTGTTGATTCGCGTTGGGCGCGAAATTTCGCCCGGCGTGCCTCGAGTCATTCCGCGTGCAGTGTGGGCAAAATTGGTTCGCCCTCCGGAATTTCCGAAATCAGCAAATCTTCCAGGGAGATGTCGGCCGTCCTGCGGTCGCAAAAATAATGAGCAGCGTCAAAGTCACACAACTCCGCCCCGGCATGGTCATCCAGCATGAGGGCCAGCTTTTCACCGTCTTCAGCGTCGATCATCGCACCCCCGGCAACAAGCGCGGCTCGATGCAAACGCGCATGAAGAATCTCCGCAGCGGCACCATGATCGACTACCGGTTCCGGGCGGAGGAATTCGTCGACCGCGCGATTCTCGACGAAGTGGAATTTGAATACCTCTACAATGAGGGCGACGAATTTCATTTCATGAACACGAAAACGTACGAACAGATGCAGATGACCCGCGAGGAATTGGGCGAAACCGTGTACTATCTCATTCCAAACACGACCGTGAAGATCGAATTTTTTGAGGATAAGCCAATCGGCGTGGATCTGCCGGACACTATGGAATTGAAAGTTCTCGACACCGAACCGACGCTCCAGAAAGCCACGGCAAGCGCGGTGATGAAGCCGGCGACTCTCGAGACGGGTCTGGTGATTCAGGTTCCGCCCTTCGTAAATTCCGGCGACAGAGTGAAAGTCGATACAACGGAAGCGCGCTACGTCCAGCGCGTCGAGTAATTTCAGAAGGCTTGTTTCGTTTTTGTTTTTCCGCCTCCGCAGCTAATTTCCGCGCGAGCGAAAATTAGAAGAGGCGAAAGAGCCCCGGGCAACCGGGGCTCTTCGTTCTTTGAAAACAATTCTTGTGTTTTGTTTTTTATGCGCCGCTTCTTAGGCCTTGCCCGCGGCTGATTTTTCTCCGGCGGGATGCGCGCCGAACACCCGGTCGAAAATCGCATCGACGTAGCGAAGCTGACGCCCCAGATCGAACGTGCGCGCCAGCGCTTTCGCGTCGAGAAACTTCGTGATGCGAATATCCTTGGCCACGCGCTCCTGAAAATTCGTATCCGTTTCCCACGCGGCCATGGCGTTTTCCTGCACGGCTTTATACGCGTCATCGCGCGGCATGCCTTGCTCCACCAGGTCTTGCAGCAACTGCCCGGAGTACACCAGCCCGTGCGTGGATTCGAGATTGCGCAGCATGCGCTCCGGGAAAACGCGCATGTCGGCGACGATCGTGGTCATTTTTGCAAGCATGTAGTCCACGAGAATCGTGGAATCCGGCAGAATGATGCGCTCCACGGAGCTGTGCGAAATGTCTCGTTCGTGCCAGAGCGCCACATCTTCGAACGCTGCGAGCATGTTCGAACGCACGAGGCGCGCGAGCCCGCAGATTTGCTCGGACATAACGGGATTGCGTTTGTGGGGCATGGCGGAACTGCCGCGCTGCTCGCCGCCAAAAGGCTCTTCCGCTTCGCGAACCTCCGTGCGCTGCAAGTGGCGAATCTCCAGAGCGATTTTTTCCAGCGTCGCGGCGATGAGCGCGAGCGAGCTGAGATAATTAGCATGCAGATCGCGCTGAATGACTTGCGACGCGACAGGTGTGACGCTTAGTCCAAGTTTTTTGCAGACGCGCTCTTCCATTTCCGGGCCAAGATGCGAAGCGTTGCCGACGGCGCCGGAAATTTTTCCCACGGCCATTTGCCCAGCCGCATCGCGGAAGCGCGCGATGTTGCGCTGGTTTTCCGAAAACCAGTTGGCTATCTTCAGCCCAAACGTGATTGGCTCGGCATGAACACCGTGGGTGCGGCCGATTTGCGGCGTGTTGCGGAACTGGTGCGCGCGCAGGTCGAGGACTTCACCGAACAGAACAAGATCGCGCGCGATGATGTGCGAAGCATCGCGGACCATCAGGGCTTGCGCCGTGTCCACGACATCATTCGAAGTCATGCCATGGTGCAGCCAGCGCGCGGCGGCCGCATCGCCGATGGATTCGCCGACGTTCATGGTGAACGCGATAACGTCGTGCTTCACCCGGGCTTCAAGTTCGTGAATGCGCGCAACATCCACCTTGGCGCGCTCGCGGATGATCGCAGCTGCGTCTTTCGGGACCAGGCCGGCTTCGGCAAGCGTTTCCGTGGCAGCCAGCTCGACATCGAGCCACTTTTGGAACCGATTCGCATCGCTCCAAACATGGCCCATCTTTTCGCGCGTATAACGTGGAATCAAACCCTCTCTCCTTGGGCGTGACGCAAGTCTCGCCCGATCAAACAGGCCCAGGGTTAACCAGCTTCAAGGATCGCGGAACACGAGCTGCGCTTCTATTCCCATCATACCGTATCTTGCTCAGCCAAAGGACATGCGGGCATTGCTTAGGCGGCGTACAAAGTGTGCGCTTGTGGGACGATAAGGCGCGAAAACGGCCACTATCCGCCGTTCGACCGGGCGCATGCTCCCGGCAAGCGCGCGCAATTCAATGGGTTAGCTGAACGGCAAAAAGGCCAACGATCTGCAAACTAGGCGGGGCAGTAGAACGTCTATAGGGTAGGATATAGGCGGTCTATAGCCTAATTGGCGGAGGCGAAATGAGCGAGCGGTATAAGAACCGGATCGAGCTGCTGCAAGGCACACTGGACCTCCTTATTTTGCAAACGCTTCTCTGGGGCCCGCAGCACGGTTACGGAGTCAGCCAGGCTATTCGCGCCAATTCCGGGGACTTGCTGCAGGTCGACGCCGGCTCTTTGTATCCAGCGCTACATCGGCTTGAAAAGCAAAAATGGATCGGCGCCGATTGGAAGATTTCCGAGAACAAACAGGAAGTAAAGGTGTACCGGCTGACCGCGGCGGGAAGAAAACAACTCATGAAGGAACGCTCGCGGTGGGAACAGATTTCGGACGCGATCGGCGGCGTTCTAAATCCTGCGAAATAGGAGAGCACGTCATGAAACTCTGGTGGCTGTGGAGAAAGCGGGAAATAGAGCTGGAGAAAGAGATCCAGCACCATCTGCAGATGGCCGCAAATGAGCGAGCGGAACGAGGCGCGTCCATGCGAGATGCGCAATCGGGAGCGCGGCGGGAATTCGGAAATGTGGAGTTGGTAAAAGAAGTCACGCGGGATGCATGGGGCTGGCGCTGGCTTGAAAACCTGTATGAGGACTTGCGGTACGGCCTGCGCGTGCTGCGGCAGAGCCCAGTCTTTACGCTAGCCGCGGTCCTTGCGATTGCTTTGGGGGTCGGAATAAATGTTGGCATCTTCTCGGTGCTGAACGGCATTGCGCTGCGGCTGCTCCCGATTCCTCGCGCGGAACAGGTGGTAAGCGTGAACCAGGTCCTCCACGGGCGATTTTCCCGAAATGTTCACGGCGAAGGCGGGCTGGTTTCCTATCCGGAATACTTGGATTACCGGGACCACAATGCCGTGTTTTCAGGACTGGCCGCATACGAACCTTTTGTGGAAGTAACGCTTGCCGGCTCGAGAATGGAGCAGCTCTATGGGGCGTTGACTTCCTGCAATTTCTTCGACGTGCTGAGCGAGCATCCTGCTCAGGGGCGCGGCTTTACCGATTCCGATTGCGCTGTTCCAGGCGCAAACCCGGTCGTCGTGGTCAGTGACGACTTGTGGCGACGAAACTTCCGTGCAGACCCTGCTCTGCTGGGCAAAACGATCCTTCTGAACCAGACTTCGTACACCGTCATTGGAATCGCGCCCATGGAATTCACCGGTACAGAAGTGGTTCCGACCGCTTTCTGGGTGCCCATAACCATGCAAAAGGCGCTGGACGCAGGGGACGATTACCTGGCCGCCGATAATCTGAGCTGGCTGGCAATGCTCGGACGGGTGCGGCCGGGCGTTTCGCCCAAGCAGGTACGCGCGGACCTGAGCGTCATTGCCGGACGCATCGACCGACGGTATCCCGGCCGCACGACGTCGTTGCTGATCTCGACGGCAACTTTTTTTGGCAGACCGGACGAGCGGGAGGTTCTGGTTCCCGTCACTTCCGTGGTTCTTACCGCCTTCGGGCTCGTGCTGCTGATAGCCTGCGCGAACGTTAGCAACCTTTTGCTTGCGAGGGCTTCCGTGCGCCACAAGGAGATGGCGCTGCGGCTTTCCATCGGTGCAAGCCGGTGGCGGCTGGTGCGGCAATTGCTGACGGAAAGTCTGCTGCTTTCGCTCGCCGGGGGTGCGCTGGGATCGTTGCTGGCGTTCTGGTCCTTCGCGAGCATCACGCGCCTGGTAGCGTCGGCGCTGCCGCGCGAGGTTTCTGCGCTCACGGTGAATGTTGCACCGGATTTTCACGTGCTGGCCTACGCGCTGGCGCTGACCATGGTCACCGGAATTGCGTTTGGGCTGATTCCTGCTTTGAAGAGCTCGCGGCTTGACCTGAACACGGCGCTGAAGGGCGACAGCGCGCAATCCAGCTCCGGCAAAAAGAGCGGGCGGTTCGTGCGCAACTCCCTGGTCGGCGCGCAGGTCGCCGTGTGTATGGTCCTGCTGTTGGCGGCAGGATTGTTGCTACGGGGGCTGAACCGCGCACAAACCGTCGATCCTGGATTTGACATGAACAATGTCGCCGTCGCGCTCCTCAATCTGAAAATCCAGGGTTACGACGAAAACCGCGCAACTACGTTTGTGCAAGGCTTGCAAGAGCGCGTCGCGGGCCTCCCCGGCGTGACCGACATCGCGGAAGCGGAATCAGCGCCATTGAGCCATGACAGGAGCGGCAGCGATTTCTTAGTGCCTGGCCGGGAAGAGAAGCTCGGAATTGGGTATAACCGAGTTACGCAAGAATACCTTCCGGTTGTCGGCATTCCCATTGTGCGAGGACGCGGGTTTGATCCGAATGACTGGCGCGGCGCTTCATCGGTGATCGTGACGGAATCGACGGCGCGCCGTCTGTGGCCCGGCGAAGATCCGCTGGGAAAGACCCTGCGGCAAAGCAGCGGGGGCGAGTATTCGGTGATCGGAGTGGCGAAAGACGCCCAAGTGTCGCAACTCGGCGAGCTCGACACCACCTTTCTCTATTTTCCGGCTGGGCCGCGAGACAATCTGCGCACATACATGCTGGTGCGCTTTTCCGGAGGTTATACGCCGATCGCCAAAGGCATTCGCGATGCCATGCAATCGCTTGACGCCAACATGCCGGTTGATGTGGGCAAGCTGGAAGATTACCTGGAAGTCTGGCGCGCGCCTTCGAGGATTGCGAGCGTGCTTGCGGGGTCGCTCGGCGGAGTAGCTCTGCTGCTTGCTTCGATTGGCGTGTACGGCATGGCGTCCTACAGCGTGAGCCGGTCGCTGCGGGAAATCGGAATTCGCATGGCCCTGGGCGCCAACCCTGCGGAAGTAATGAGACTGGTATTGCGGCGGGCGATGCGACCGGTGCTGCTCGGAGGGCTGATCGGTGTCGCGGGGAGTGCAGCGGTGTCCTGGGTGCTATCGAGCCTGCTTTTCGGGCTGAACGCACATGACCCCATCGCTTTTGTCTCGGTTCCCGTGTTTTTGCTGATGGTGGCGCTGGTCGCGAGCTATATCCCGGCACGGCGGGCGATGCGGGTCGAGCCGGTTGTGGCGCTGAGATACGAGTGAATTTACAGGCGAGGAATTGCGGACGGTAAGGCCAGAGTAAAGCGGGAACTCGGTTGGACTGGCAAGCTGCGGAGGCGAAACATGGGAATTTGGCGGAAACGCGAAAAGGAGCTGGAGAAAGAGATCCAGCACCATTTGCAGATGGCCGCGAAGGACCGCGGAGAAAGAGGCGCAACCGTGCGTGAAGCGGAAGCAAGTTCGCGGCGGGAATTCGGAAATGTGGGCTTGGTAAAAGAAGTGACGCGAGATGCATGGGGCTGGCGCTGGCTCGAAAACTTGTACGAGGACCTGCGGTATGGATTCAGAACCCTCGGCAAGAGCAAAGGGTTTGCTGCCGTCGCCATCTTGACGCTTGCTTTGGGCATTGGAGCGAACACGGCGATCTTCAGTCTGATTGACGCGGTTCTACTGCGCTCCATTCCTGTGCGCGACGCCAGCCAGCTCGTTCTGGTGCAATGGCGGGCTCACAAGGAGCCGAAGAATCACAACACCATGGGTTACGGAGACTGCGAGGATGTGCGGGAGAACTCTATCCAAGGTTATTGTTCATTTTCCGAGCCTTTCTATCAGGAGATTCGCGCACGGGAAGGAGTCTTTTCGAATCTGGCCGCTTTTGCCGGCGGGGACCGCCTGGACTTGAGCGAGAACGGCGCCGCGTCCACAGTGGATGGGGCTGAGTATGTCTCAGGAAATTATTTTGAGACGCTGGGTGTCCAGCCGGCGCTGGGCCGGCTCGTTAGCGCTGAGGATGATACGCCGACGGCCCCACCGGTCGTCGTGCTGAGCTACAACTACTGGCGAAGCCGGTTCGCCGGAGCATCCTCGGCGGTGGGCAAGAAAATCCTTCTAAATAAAATTCCTTTCACAATCATCGGTGTGGCCGAACCGCGCTTTGATTCCCTTTCGCCTGGAAACGCGCTGCAAGTGTGGATTCCCCTATCCGCCCTGCCACAGCTGAATCAGCTGAATCAGCCCTGGGACAACCGCGAGGTGGATCCCCTCAACTGGTGGCTCGTCCTTGTGGGGAGACTACATCCCGGCACGACGCGCGCACAGGCACAAGCTGCCGTGAGCACGATCTTTCACAACGCAATGACCAGCGGCGCAAAGCCTATTTTCAAACCGGAAGACGACCCGGCAATTTCCTTAACTCCCGTGGAGCAGGGCCTAACGGGAAATCGCACGGAAAGTTCGACGCCTCTGTATGTGCTGATGCTGGCAGTGGGAATCGTGTTGCTGATCGCCTGCGCAAATGTCGCTGGACTGATGCTTGCGCGAGCGACGTCGCGGCAGAAAGAAATGGCGGTGAGGTTCGCCCTAGGCGCATCGCGAGGACGAATCCTGCGGCAGCTTTTGACAGAAAGCCTGATGCTCTCCCTGGCTGGAGGTGCGCTGGGAATTCTTGTCGCTTCGTGGTGTGACGCATCGATCGTGACATTCCTGAACTCCGGCGAGAACGGCTCGCCGCTCTTCTCCCCAAGCATCGACACGCGCGTGTTGGTGTTTACGGCGGTTGTCTCCATTCTGACCGGAATCCTGTTTGGCCTGGCCCCCGCGCTTCGCGGGCTGCGCGTGGATTTGACGCCGGCGCTGAAAGAAGGAGCGGCAAGCGGTTCACAGACTATTCGCTCGGGGAAGGCGCGACTGAACGCCGGGAATAGCCTGGTCGTGGCCCAGGTTGCGTTGAGTATCGTCGTGCTGGCCGGTGCCGGGTTGCTTGTGCGCACTTTGCAGAACTTGAAGCATCTTGATCCCGGTTTCGACACACGAAATATCCTGACGTTCAGCCTCGATCCGACCATGATCGGCTACAAGTCGGCGGACTCTGACAACATTTACAGCGAATTGCGGAGCCGGCTCTCTGCGATGCCGGGCGTAGCGTCCGTAAGTTATTCGTGGACGGCACTGCTTGGCGGAGGACGCTGGTCGACCAGCTTTCACCTGCGGGGCAAGCCCAAGGAAGAGGAATATGACACGGACATGCTGCCGGTCGGACCACAGTTCTTCAAGACGATGCGAATTCCGCTGCTGGCAGGACGCGAGTTTAGTGCCGCTGACTATGCGACGGCGCAGGCGATTGCGGGGGCACAGGCAGCCGAGCGAGCTGCGGCCGCGGCAAAGCTGAAGCCCGGCGCCAAGCCCGCGGTAAGCCCGGCTCAGACAGCAGACCTTCCCGCGACACCTGCCATGGTCAACCAGGCTTTTGTACGGAAATACTTTCCCAACGTGAACGTGGTCGGACTGCGATTTGGGGAGCAGGAGGCCGATCCCGAAAAGGGAGAGGAGAAAAGCAGCGGATGGGAGATCGTGGGAGTCGTCGCCGACGCCAAATACGATAAGTTACGCCGCGATGTCCAGCCCACGACGTACATTCCGAACAGCGGCGGGAGCGTAACGTTTGCGCTGCGCACGCAAACCGAGCCCGAAAAATTCGTTCCGCAGATTCGCGCCATTGTCAGTCAAATCGACAGCAACTTGCCGGTATACAACGTCAGGACGGAGAGCCAGCAGATTGACCTGCAGATCCTTAAGGAGCGGCTGATCGCCAGGCTGTCCGGATTCTTTGGAGTGCTGGCCCTGCTGCTGGCGTGCATTGGATTGTACGGACTGGTTTCCTACGAAGTGGCGCGGCGCACGCGCGAAATCGGAATCCGCACGGCGCTGGGAGCAGAGAAACGCGAAGTGCTGCGGCTGGTGCTCTCCCAAGGGATGCGGCTAACGCTTGTAGGCACAGTCGTTGGCATCGGACTTGCACTCGGACTGACACGCTATACCAAGGATTTGCTTTACGGGGTGAAGGCTGCCGATCCTTTGACGTACGTAGCCGTCACTCTCTTGTTAGTAGGCGTGACGCTGGCCGCCAGTTATGTGCCGGCGAGGCGAGCCACTCAGGTTGATCCCGTAGTGGCGCTGCGGCACGAGTGAAAACCCTGGTTCCGTAACTGCGAGAGTTCTTTCCCGCCACCTCCCCTGCAGTGCGATGATAGTGCAGGACTTATGGATGGCGTCCTGCAGGTGCCATGTCTGCACTTGCGGCCGCGCCATCCTGAGCTGACCTAACCGCAAGCCCCTTTTCCTGTCTAATGATTCGGATGAGCGAAAGCGCCGGCAGCATGCAAGACCGCGAAGCAGCCCAGAACGCGGCCCGAGAGAGCGATGCCATCGCTGTCGAGCGCACGCTTGCCGGCGAACGCGATGCCTTTCGCGGGCTGGTCGAAAGGCACAGCCAGCAGCTATTCCGTCTGGCGTACCGCATGACGGGAAATGAGCAAGACGCCGAGGAAGTGGTTCAGGAGGCTTTTTTGCGAGCCTATCGGAACCTCGGGCAGTTCGGATCACGCGCGAATTTTGGCACTTGGGCTTACCGCATAGCGACGAATTACGCGATTGACCGCATGCGCCAAAAACGCAGTGAGGATGCGCGCCGCAGCACGCCGAGCAGCTTGGCGGAAGAGCAGGAGCAGGATCCTTTGGACTTGGCGCTCGATGAGCGGCCGACTCCGGACCGGCTGACCATGAACACCGAGCTGAGAAAAAAAATGGAAGAAGCCCTCAAAGAGTTGAGCTCCTCGGAGCGGACGGCGTTCGTAATGCGCCATTGGGAGGGCTGCGCGATCGAAGAGATCGCCGCGGTGCTGAAATCGACGACGAGCGCGGCGAAAAACACGGTTTTCCGATCGGTGCAGAAATTACGCCGGGCGCTGGAGCCCTACGTGGGAACGCGGGGAGCGCTGCAGGCAAAAGCGGCGGGAGCGGCGCCGGAGACCAAGGGAACAGAGCTATGAAACACCTGACAGAAGAAGAATTGATTGCTTATCGGGAGGGGGAGCCTACGCAACGCGAAGCGATTGCCGAACATTTGACGGGCTGCACGGCTTGCCGCGCTGAACTCGACCGCATCGAAGCGGTGCTTCACGCGCTGGACAATCTTCCGGTCCCCGAACGTGGACCGGAGTATGGGCGCACGGTGTGGCAACAGATTGCGCCGCGGCTGCCGGAAAAAGCCGGGCGTGGCTGGGGTGCGTGGCTCGAACCGCGCCGCTGGATAGCCATCGGAGCGATGGCGGCCCTCGTGATGGCCGCGTTTGTTGCAGGGCGCTGGACAAAGAAGCCTGACGCTGGAACACCCGCTGCCAGCATCGCGCAGGTCCGGCAACGAGTTTTGGTGGTTGCCGTTGGGGACCACTTGGGCAAATCGGAAATGGTGTTGATGGAACTGGCGAACGCCGCGCCGGAAAATCCCGCACAAAAGCAGATCAACATCTCGGCGGAGCAGAAGCGAGCGGAAGATTTGCTGGATGCAAACAGGTTGTACCGCGAGACGGCCAAACAGGAAGGCGATGCGGCGCTGGCCAGCGTGCTGGATGACCTCGAGCGCGTGCTGCTGGATGTGGCGCACAGCCCGGACGAACTCACGCCGGCGAAATTGGAATCGTTGCAAAAGCGCATCGAGGCGCACGGAATTCTGTTCAAAGTTCGAGTGGTTGGCAAGGAATTACAAGAAAAGCAGAAGACGACGAATTCCGCGCCAGCAGCGACGGGATCGGAAAAAAGAGAGAGGAACAAGGCATGAGCACCGGAGCACGGACAAGCAGAGTGATGACAATTTGGATGATAGCGGCAGCTCTTCTAAGCGCGCCGCGGCTGGCGAGGCCTGCCGCGGCCCACGGTAGCCCGGGCGAATCCGCGGAATCGTGGCAGGAGCAGGACGACCAGGATCGGGCGCAAGAGGCGCGTGATCGCGCGCAAGAGAAACGCGACCGCGAGGAAGAGGCGCGCGATCGTGAACAGGAAAAGCGCGACCGCGCACAGGAACGTTTGGAGCGGCTCGACGAGTTTTATGACGAAGGGCGCGAAGCGCTGGATGAAGACCGGTATGACAGGGCCGCCGATAAATTCAGCCAGCTTGTAGAGATGAACGGACCACAGACAGATGCAGCCCTCTATTGGAAAGCCTATGCGGAAAACAAGCTGGGGAAGAGAGACTCAGCGCTGACGACGATCGCCGACATGAAAAAACGGTTTCCGCAAAGCCGCTGGATCAAGGATGCGGGAGCGCTGGAGATCGAAGTGAAGCAATCGACCGGGCAGCCCGCGCACCCTGAATCGCAACCAGACGAGGAATTGAAGATGCTGGCGATTCAAGGGCTGATGAACAGCGATCCGCAGCGAGCCATGCCGCTTCTCGAAAAAGTGCTGAACGGTCCCGGCACACCAAAGGAAAAGTCGAAAGCCATGTTCGTACTTGCGCAGAGCGGTTCGGCGCAATCGCGTGAGATTCTGGGGCGAATCGCGAAAGGACAGAGCAATCCGGACCTGCAACGCAAGGCCGTCGAATACCTGGGATTATTCGGCGGGCAACAGTCCCGGCAAACGCTTGCGGAAATTTACGCGTCCACGGGCGATGTGTCCATCAAGCGCGCAATCCTTCGCAGCTACATGATCGGCGGCGACAAGGAGCATCTGTTTGCCGCCGCAAAAGGCGAAAAAGATGCGTCGTTGCGCGCCGACGCGATTCGGCAGCTTGGGCTCGTTCATGCACCGGAGGAACTGCGGCAGCTTTATGCGGCCGAGACTGCGCCTGAAGTGAAAAAAGGCATTCTGCAGGCGTTCTTCCTTTCCGGCGACGCAAAATTCCTGTCGGACGCGGCGCAGGGAGAGAAGGACCCGGACCTTCGCCGCACAGCGATCCACAACCTGGGCTTGATCGGCTCAGAAGACGCGCGACAGGCGCTGCCCGCAATCTACGCCAAGGAAACCGACCGAGAGAACAAAGAGACGGTGCTTAACGCACTCTTCATTCAAGGAAATGCGCACGCGCTGGTTGCCATCGCGCGAAGCGAGAAGGATCCGGAGTTGAAGAAGACGGCCGTCTCCAAGCTTGCGCTGATGAATTCAAAAGAGGGCAACGATTATTTGATGGAGATTCTGCAAAAGTAAGAGAAGTGACTCGTGACTGGTGACTCGTGAGGAGCTGCAAGAGTGGAAGCTGGGGTGAGGTGGATATGAAGACGTGGCGCAGTATCCTAATCGGGCAGACGGTTCTGATGGTGGCGCTTCTCGCAGCCGGGACATTGAGCGCAGGACAAACGGCTGAAGCGCCGCAAGTGTTGAACGCGAAAATGGAAACGCGCGCGGTGGCCGCCTCTCTTGCGGACACGCTTCGCGGCATCGAAGCGCAAGCGGAAAAGCCGCAGTGGATAGGCTACAGCGTTGCCGAAACCGCGGGCGACCGCACGGTATGCTGCGGAAACTATAACGACGGATACGGCAGCTGCGGAACGTGCCGGCTCGAAAAAGAAAATGGCATGACGAGCACGAGTTCGAAGAAAGACGAACAAAACGGCACGGTGAAACTCGAAGGCTCGAGGCAGCTTGTGGTGCTTTTCCGGCTGGAAGGCAAACAAGTGACGCGCATTCGCGAGGCCTCCGAGAATTGCACGCTGGACGCGGGCGGCCTGCCGTTTATCTGGCTGACCGGCGTGAAACCCGCCGAGAGTGTGGCGGTGCTTGCGGATTTCGTCCACAAAGCAACTTTCGAAGGACATGGCCAGCATGAGATCGGCCAAGGCGCGTTATCCGCGATTGCGTTGCATGCCGATGCGTCAGCCGACCGCGCGTTCGAATCATTCGTGGCCCCCGATCAGCCGGAGCAATTGCGCAAGCATGCTTCCTTCTGGCTCGGAGCCGCGCGAGGAAAAGCCGGCGAGTTACTGCTGCAAAAAATGGCGAAGAGCGATCCCAGCCCGGAAGTGCGCTCGCAGGTGGCATTCGCTCTCTCCGTAAGCCACGAGCCCGAAGCGCTGAACGAAATGATTCGAATGGCGAAAGCAGACGAGAGCTCCCATGTGCGCGGCCAAGCGCTCTTCTGGCTGGCGCAAAAAGCCGGACAAAAGGCAATGGGCGCGATTACGGGCGCCATCGAAAACGATCCCGACACCGATGTGAAAAAGAAAGCAGTCTTCGCGCTGAGCCAGATGCCGAAAGACGAGGGCGTCCCAAAACTCATCGAAGTTGCGAAGACAAACCGCAACCGCGAAGTGCGCAAGCAAGCCATGTTCTGGCTGGGCCAGTCAAACGATCCCCGCGCGCTCGAATTCTTTGAGCAAGTGCTATCGCGCTAAAAAGGAAACTCGAAAATCGTAGCTTGAGAATTCAGGCTGGCCACGAGGCGGTGGCCGCACACAGTTATTCCTCCTTTTCAATTCGGGGAGTGACCGGCATTCCGTTCACGATGCTATTTCGAGAGCCCAACGGTTTACTTTGTGACAGGATTCGAGTCGGGGCCCACCAGGTCCCGCTCTCCGCGGAAGGGCAGCTTGAGTAGGTGGGAGACCTCCGGCCAAAATTCACGGAGCACGTCGAAACCCACGTCCTGAAGCATGCTGTAACCCGCCCGCTGTGCGGCTGATGCGAAACCGCGCTGGTTGTCCGGGTGATATGTATTGCTCAACACGACCGTGCTAGCCGTCCCCAGCCATTCGGAAAAATTGAACATGCGCTTGGTATTGTCGCGTTGAGCGACGACCACGTGCTCTACAGCGTGGAACAAACGCCTCCCGGTAGGGCCGGAACCCAGACGGTAGTAGCGCGGGTCCTCCGAAAATATCGAAGGATACGCAAAGTCCTTAAAGAACCTGGAAGACGCCTGTCCAGCGAACTCAGCGCCAAAGCGCCTGCCGTACCCCTGAGCCCCCTGCCCATAGCTGGGGTCCGCGTTTTGGGCTTGGTCAATCCCCGCGTTGAAGCCGGCGCCGAGAAACGTCACCGGGTCAAACGAGTCCTGGACGAACAAGGCGAATTTATCTTTCAGGTCGAGAGTGCATAATTTTACGCCAGGCTTGTATCGCGATAGCGGCACAGCCTTGCGTTCCAGAGGCCGCGCGAACGTCCCCACCACCTTCTTCAGCGGTCCGTCGTAGTCTTCTAGCCGCACCATCGGCGCCGGCTGAACGCATGGCGCGGCCACATTCTTCGAGGCTTCCTGCTGCAATGGCGCAGACGCAGCGGGCGGCTGCTGGGGAGGAGCTGGTGGCTCCTGCGCGCAAACCAGGCCGCCAGTCAGTCCCGCCAGGAAGGACATTCCTGTCAGCATGCGAATACGAGTCCAGTGGCCCACGTCAGTCCTGAAGGCTATCATTTTGCCTGTATGAACACGACGCGCAATTTGCTCCCATTAAATTATCGGAGAACAAGAATGACTCCCGGCCCACCAAACGCCAGCTTTGTGATTGGAACTGATTTATTTTCGTTAATAGCGGCAGATGTCGAAAAACAAAAGCTGTACTCCGCTGCCTCCCTCCTAGAAACGTTGCGACCCGCCGGCACCGCGTCACGCTGATCACGCCGGATAGCCAAAATTCCTTGCTATCGTGCACTGACGAATGCTTGGGGCCGGTTACCGGAGAAGATCTTCGAGCTGGATGCGGGAGTCGGTTTTGGCGTCGCGGTACTTGACGATGACGGCGCATTGCAGGCTGAGGCCGTGTTTGGCGCCGACAGGCTGCGCGACGGCGCGCGAGCCGGGAACGACGATGGCTGCGGCGGGGATGACGAGCGGCAAGGATTCGCCCGTCGAAGTTTCGCTGGCGGTGTACACCGCGTCGCGCACCAAATCGTAAACAGGAATCGAGCGATTCAGAATCGTACCGGTGCCGAGAACTGCGCGGCGCTTCACGACGGTTCCTTCATATACGCCGGAATTCCCTCCCACCAGCACTTCGTCCTCAATAATGACGGGCATTGCGCCGACAGGCTCGAGCACGCCGCCGATCTGAGAACCCGCGGAAATATGGCAGTTGCTTCCAATTTGCGCGCAACTGCCGACCAGCGCGTGCGAATCGATCATTGTGCCATCGCCGACGTACGCGCCCACGTTGACAAACATCGGCGGCATGCAGACGACCCCGCGCCCGATGAACGACCCATCGCGAATGCTCGAGCCGCCCGGCACGATGCGAATGCCGTCGGCAGTCGTAACGGCGCGAACAGGATACGTGGACTTATCGATGAACGGCTGGCGCGCGGGATCGACGGACATATCAACGACCGCGCCCATGCGAAAACCGAGCAGAATTCCTTTTTTCACCCACGCGTTGACGCGCCAGCCCGTCGGCGAAGCGGCGTCCGGCTCCGCCGCGCGAACTTCGCCGCGATTTAGGGCGTCCTTGAATTCCCGGAAGAGCCGGAAATGTTCTTCGTTGTACTGAGCCGGAGGCTCGTCAAAGAGGCGCTCAATTTGCTGCGGCAGCATGTACTCTCTCAACGAGCTCCAGCGATTCCAGCACGGCGCGAATGCGCGCTTCGCTCTCCACTTTCGGCGCAACAAGCGGCAAGCGCCAGACCGGCTCGAGCAAACCCATTTGCGCCATGGCCGCCTTCACGGGAATGGGATTCGATTCGACGAAGTTTATCTCCATAAGAGGATGCACGCGGCGGTGAATTTGTCGCGCGGCGTGAAAATCGCCGCGGAGAGCGAGCCGCGTGAGGCGCGCCATGTCCGCGGGAATTTCATTCGAGACCACGGAAATCACGCCGCGTCCGCCAAGTGAAATGATGGGCAGAGTGATGGCGTCGTCGCCGCTGAGCACGATGAAGTCGTCTGGAACGGCGTTGAGGATCGCGGCCATCTGCGAAATGTTACCCGAAGCTTCCTTAATGCCGACGATGTTTTCGATGGCGGAGAGACGCCGCACAGTTCCGGGCTCGACGTTTACACCCGTGCGGCCTTGCACGCTATAGACAACGATGGGAAGGGCAATCGCTTCG
Source organism: Candidatus Acidiferrum sp. (assembly GCA_041486245.1). Classification (GTDB taxonomy): domain Bacteria; phylum Acidobacteriota; class Terriglobia; order Acidiferrales; family UBA7541; genus Acidiferrum. The sequence continues at coordinate 2,532 of JBGPLB010000010.1, read as the reverse complement.
GCGATGGCTTTGTAATGTTGAAAGAGGCCTTCCTGCGTCGGCTTGTTGTAATAAGGCGTGACGGAAAGAATTCCATCCGCGCCGATTTCGGCGAGTTCGCGCGCGAGCGCAATAACTTCAGCAGTGTTGTAACCGCCCGCGCCTGCGAGAACGGGCACGCGTCCCTTGGCGATTTCAACGGCGATCTCGACGACGCGCAGATGCTCTTCCTGCGTCAGCGTGGGGCTTTCACCGGTCGTGCCGCATGGCACCAGAAAATCGATGCCCGCATCGATCTGGCGCTTGATCAGCCCGCGTAGCGTGGGTTCATCGAGCGAACCATCGCGCCGAAATGGAGTGACGAGCGCAGTGGCTGTACCTGTAAACATGGTGTTTCTCCTTTTTCGTTTGAACGTCGAACATCCGGAAACACAATCGGGTAGCTTCTTGCTGCATGCCGCGAACGCGAATCGTCAACTCAGCTCCCCCAAAATCTCCTTAAACTCATAGAAACCCTTTTTGTCCGCAATCCAGCGCGCCGCTTGCAACGCGCCGCGCGCGAAACCTTCGCGGCTGCGCGCCGTGTGGCGCAGCGTGATGGTGTCGGCGCCGGAATCGAAGCCGATTTCGTGCGTGCCGGGAATCGCGCCGGCGCGATTCGAGCTGAGACTGACCGGCCGCGCGTAACTCGCGGCGCGCATTTCCTCGGCAAGTATTTTCAGCGTGCCGGAAGGCGCGTCTTTTTTCGCGGAATGATGGATTTCCCAGCCCCAGGCTTCGTAATCGGGATGCTTGGCGAAAAGAGCGGCGGCGTGGGCCACCGTTTGCAGAAAGAGATTCACGCCGACAGAAAAGTTCGCGGCCCAAACGAGGCCGGCCTTCGCATGGAGGACCGCTTCGCGCGCGGCGGGAAGCTGTTCGAACCAGCCGGTGGTGCCGACGACGGAGTTGACACCAAGAACGGCGAGACGGCGAATATTTTCCAGGGCGGCTTCGGGCGTGGTGAACTCCAAGGCGACGTCAATGCCGCGCAGAGTTTCGTGCGAGAGTCCAGTCCCGCCTCGGTTGTCGCCGCCAGAAAACCTTGCGCGCACCTCGAAGCCATATTCCGGTGCAAGCCGCTCGATGAGCTTGCCCATTTTTCCGTAGCCCACGATGGCGAGACCCTGACTCATGCTTCGGCAGCTCCAGTGGCGAGAAGCTGTTTCACCATTCGCGTATAAATGTCGACGGCATCCGACAATTGTTTTTTCGGGATGCGCTCTTCAGCGGTGTGCGCCAAATGGATGCTGCCCGGGCCGATCAAGAACGGTTGGCCCCACGCGCCGGCGAATGTGGGAATGTCCGTTGTGAAAGCGACTACCGTCGTGGGCAACTCGTCGAACCCCGCGAGACGAACCGCGGGAGTGTACAGGACTTCGCGTGCTTCCGCGCGTCCTGCAACGGCCACGAGAACGGCCTGGCTAATTTCTGCTGGGTCACCGACGGTGCGAAACATAATTTCCGCTTGCGCGTGGTCGGCAACGACATTCGGAGCACGGCCGCCGGCGATGGTGCCAATGTTGAGAGTGCTTTGGCCGAGGAGCGGATCTTCCGGCAGCGGTATCATCCGAATAGCCCGCAAGACGTCGAGAAGCGTATGGATCGCGGAATGGCCCAGCTCCGGGTATGCGGAGTGAGCAAGCTTTCCGCGCGCGGTAATTTCGAAGCGAAGAGCGCCCTTCGAGCCGAGCGCGAGCTGATTTTCCGTAGGCTCGCCGTTAATCAAAAACCGTGCGCCACGCGGATTCAAAGTGGCAACTTTCGCTCCCGCGCTGTTGCGCTCTTCGCCGACCACAAACAGCAGCCCAAAATTCGTTACGCCCGAGTCGAGAAGTTTCTCCGCCGCGACAATCATCGCCGCAATAATTCCCTTCGCGTCGCATGCCCCGCGTCCCCAAATGAATTCCGCATCCTCGAGGGACGGGAAAAACGGCGGCACAGTATCCATGTGCGTCGAAAGCGTGACGATGGGCTCGCCCCAGTACGCAAATATATTGTCGCGATGCGGCTCGACCGCCATGCGTTCGAGGCGGCCCGAAGTGCGCGCCGCGAGAATGGACAGCTGCGCGAACAAAAAGTCGGCCACGTTTTGCTCGTGGTTGGTCGTCGACTCGATATCGACGAGCGCGCGCGTAAGTTCGAAAAGATTCATTCGGACCAGTTATTTCTGGAGGGAGCGAAGCGAAAGGAAGGAACCGCGACGGAATTGCTCGAGGCTGCTGCCTCTCGATAGCGCTCCATCCGGTTTTAGCACTGGCCGCAATGCGGCCATCTAAACGGATGACAGTGGACAGGCCTTAGACCTGTTCCCCAACCACGGCGGCGACAGCTACCGCTGCGATTTCGGCGGAGTACAACAACCTGGCCCCTTTTTGCCGCGGTGTCCGAAGCTGATCGGAACTGCTCACCGGGCTACTTATGGCCTCCGCACCTCTACCAAGAACAAAAATAGTGTAGAGGAGCGCGCGAGAAAAAGCGAACGGAATTTCAAATGGGTCGTATTGAGAAAAT
>JBGPLB010000009.1:0-50104 GCA_041486245.1 Candidatus Acidiferrum sp. | reverse complement strand
TTCAATGTGAATTTCCTTTTTGGCCACAAGACGCAATGCTAGAAGATGCGTTCCTGGCGGCGGAGATTACCGAAGGAGCCGATGTTGGCGATGATGAAGGTGGCGGAAAAACGGTTTTCCGTGCGGACCTGGCCGAGGTTGATGCGGCGGTACTCGAGGGCGAGGCCGCAGCAGCCGCCGTTGTAGCTGATCTGCACGAGCTGGTTTTGCAGGGTATGGTTGGTGAAATCGTAGCTGATACCCGTAGCGAAATTGAATCCCCTGCGGGTCAAGTTTCCGTAGCCAAGGAGGGCGCGAACCTGGTTGGAGAGGGGCTGCTGAAAAGGGACAAACCCAGACGGGGGAGATGGAGGAAGGTCGGCTTCCACGGGGTTGGCATTCAGGCGGAAATGGGCGACGGTGGCAAAGAATTCGCGGTAGGGCTTTATTTTCAGGAGCGTGCCGATGGTGACGAGGCGCTGAATCTGAGGATCGTACTCGAGAATTTGTTCGAAGTCGTAAAGGCCGCCAGGAGTGATCCTAAAATCGCTGACAATGGGGGACCAGTTGCGCGGACCGAACGCGAAAGCGAAGGGGGAAACAGAGTCGAACGCCAAGAACACATTGCGCTGGCCATCCACGATGGCGCCGCCGAAAGCGGGGTCGAAGTAATGCTTTTGAAAAATGCTCCAGGAGAGCAACTCCTGGGGTTGGTCGTCGCCAGTTTTGGAGAAGAGCCGCTGGGTGACGCCGTATTCCACTTCGTTGGTATCGGTCAGGGTGGCGTCGGAGTCGAAGCGGATGAAGTCCGCGAAATTATTTACGCCCGTGACATAGCGGTAGGTGATGGCGGGCTCGATGGTGTGTTTGAATCGCTTGCGAGGCTTACTTTTGTCGAGAGAGGAACGGTCGAAAAAGCGCTGGAGAGTGGGAGGACGCAGCTCAACGGTAAGTTCGCCGGAATTGCGCACGATCGATTGAGGGCTTAATTGGCCTGCCGAATCGTAGGAATCGCCATAGTAGGCGGTGCGGAAGGCCGCAGAGGTGGTGACGCCAAGCCAATTGCCGAAATGGAGCGGAACGGTGACCTTGGGAGCAAACTCGGTACGCGGAACGAATCCAGGAGTATTCAGCGGAGTGTCATCCTGGCGGTGGAGCGCATCGGCGAAGAAATCAAAAGAAAAATAGACGGGGAGATTTCGCCAGGGGGATTGTTCGACGGAGCCGAAGCGAACTTGTGGGGCGTCACGCAGCGAAACGCTGACGGCCGGAGTGACTACGCCGGTGGTAGCGGAAGTGATCGGAATGCTGAGAAAGGTCTTATCGGCTGAGGCGGCAAAGTTCAGACTGAATCCCCGGAAGTTGTTGGTCAGAAAAGTTGCGCTGCGAACTTCGGAAGTGATGGCGTCGCCAAAGGAGTCCGCAAAAGCGAGGCGGAAGGTCAGGGAAGTTAGTTCGTTGACGTCGGCGACAAAGCGCCAGCCGCCGGGAAGGAGCGACTGGACCTCCAGTTGCTGCTGGTGACCGCCTTGCTTCTCGACGATGGTGGCGCCGTTAATCCCGGGTAGCCTGAGACCGCGGTCGATCACGCCAAAATAGGTGTACTGGATAGAAGTGTTTTCGAAGGGCCGAGCTCGAAATTCGGCGCGCTCAGCGGAGCCGCGCTTGGAGAGCAGCTCGGCGCCCAGGGTCGCGTCCAGCCAAGGTTTCGGAGCGAAGTAAAGGGAATCCCCTAGGACAAAGCCTTTGGTATTGCTCTGGCTAATTACGGGGAGAAGGATTCCGGACTGACGGATTTTTTCACCGGCGGGAGCGGTGGCGTAGGGGAGCCAAACGAGAGGCACGCGGTAGAGCCGGAAGTTAGCGTTGACCAAGGCAACGCTCTTATTAAGCCGGATGCGGGCGTGTGGGGCATAGAACTGCCACGTGGGATGCTGAGGATCGCAAATGGTAATCCAGCCGCGGCTGACAAGGTAGACGTCGCCCGGGAAGCGTTCGACTTCTTGCGCCTGAAAATAGAGGGGGTTCTGAGAAATCAGAATCAAGGGATTGGCGCGGCGCTCGATTTTGACGGTGCCGCGAACCTTGGTGAAGCTGCCATGCCCGGTACTTACGTTATAGCGGGCTTCCTCGGCTTCAAGATGTTCCTTGTTGTAATCGAAACGAACATGGCCGCGGGCGAGGGCTTCGGAAGTTTTCTCGTTGTATTCGATGTGGTCGGCCTGGAGACGCTCATCTCCATAATGGATGTCCACGTCACCGTCAGCGATGAAGAGGTCGCCGCGTTTTTGTTGCGGGCCGTGAGACCAGATTTCGACGTCACCCCCTTTGTTTGAGTGCAAGCGGACCTGCTGAGCAAAGCAAAAGGGCGAAGCCAAAGCACAAGAAGAAGAAAGAAGCGCGGCGAGGTAAAAGGAGAACCGGAGCACGGACACGGACACGGACCGGGCATGGGAGTGACCATTCACGCGGAACATTTTGCCGATGAAAACAGTGGAATAGCCTAGCATGCGGTCGCGGGGATGTGTAGCCGGACCCGAAAACGTGGACAAAGGGAGGGCGCGAAGCGGGGCTCCGACGCTGACGCTGAGAGGATGGGAACGAAACGCAGAGTCCGTGTGGCGCGTCTCTCTCAACACGGGTTGGTTTGCCTTTCCAGAAACAATTGATGCGCGTCGTGGCACTCAGGAGGTATGATGCCCGGCCTCGCAAACTAGAGGGGGAAGAAAATGCGTCGTACTTTGTCTGCTGTGAGAATGATTCTGACCGCAGGGATATTTTGTGCTGGATTGGCGATGGTGACGCCGGCCGGGCGAGCGGGGCAGTCAAATGCCACCGACAAGCTGAAGAATCTTGAGTTTCGCGAGATCGGGCCGGCAGTGATGGGCGGGCGCATCGACGATTTTGCCGTCGTCGAGAGCAACGCAAACATTGTGTATGTGGGGACGGCGTCGGGCGGGGTGTGGAAGACGACGAATAACGGCACGACGTGGGAACCCGTATTTGATAAGGAGGGCGTGTCTACGATCGGAGACATTGCGATCGCTCCGTCCGATCCCGCGGTTGTGTGGGTCGGCTCAGGAGAGCCCAACAACAGGCAAAGCTCTTCGTGGGGAGATGGAATCTACAAGTCGCTGGACGCAGGCAAGACGTGGCAGAAGATGGGGCTGGCGGCGACGCACCATATCGGGCGCGTTGTGATTCATCCGAAGAATCCGGAGGTGGTGTACGCGGCGGCGCTCGGGCATCTGTGGGGACCGAATCCAGAGCGCGGCGTTTACAAAACGACGGACGGCGGGAAGACGTGGAACCAAGTGCTGAAAATAAATGATGACACGGGCGTGAGCGATATCGCCATGGATCCCGAGAGCCCGGATACGTTGTACGCCGCGGCGTATGAACGCAGGAGGACGCCGTTTGGATTTAACGGAGGCGGGCCCGGGAGTGCGATTTACAAAACGACGGACGGCGGAGCGACGTGGAAGAAATTGACGAAAGGACTGCCGTATGAAAACGGCGGCGATTCGGGGCGAATCGGGCTGGATATTTACCGCAAGGATTCGAACATCGTTTATGCCATCGTGCAGCACGAAAAAGGCGGAACGTATCGAAGCGAAGACAAAGGCGAAACTTGGAAGAAGATCGGAGACACCAATCCGCGTCCTTCTTATTACAGCCAAATTCGCATCGATCCCAACAACGATCTGCGAATCTGGGAGCTTGGAGCGCAGATGTATTATTCGGAGGACGGGGGTAAGACGTTTACGACGCAGCGGATAAAGGGCATTCACGGGGATTTTCACGCGATGTGGATCGATCCCGCGGATTCGAACCACGTCATCACGGGATGTGACGGGGGGGTCCACTGGAGTTACGACAACGGGCGGACGTGGGATTTCATCAACACGATCGCGATTGGACAGTATTACGAAGTCGGACTGGACAACGAAAAACCCTACCAAATCTGCGGGGGATTGCAGGACAACGGAAGCTGGTGCGGGCCGAGCATGTCCTTGGCGCGCGACGGCATCACGAATGAGGATTGGACGCTGATGCCGGGCGGCGACGGCTTTTACGCGGAGATTGATAACGTCGAGCCGTGGATAGTCTATACGGAATCGCAGGATGGGCACATTTCCCGGCGTGATGCGCACAGCGGGCAGCAGCGGGAAATCATGCCAGAAGCTAAGGCGGGCGAGCCGCACTACCGTTTTCAGTGGAATTCGCCGATGGCGGTTTCGGCGCACGACCACAAAACGATTTATTACGGGGGAAATTATCTGTTTAAGTCCGCGGACCGAGGAGATTCGTGGACGCGGCTGGGCGGCGATTTGACCACGGGAGCAGACCGCAACAAGCTGCAAATCTTCGGCAAGGTGCCGGACAAGAATACTTTGTCGCGTCACGACGGCGTTGAGGAATACCCGACGATCACGACATTGAGTGAATCGCCGGTGAAGGCCGACGTGCTTTGGGTGGGAACGGACGACGGGAACCTGCAAGTAACACGAGACAGCGGAAAGACCTGGAAGAATGTCGCGTCACGCGTGCCCGGCGTGCCTAAAGGAACTTATGTGAGCCGCGTGGCGGCGTCGAAGTATGGGGAGGGCACGGCATATGCGACGTTCGACGGGCACCGCAACGACGACTACAACGTGTACATTTTTCTGACCACGGATTACGGAGAGAGCTGGAAGTCGATCCGCAACGGGATTCCTGATTCGGCAGGGACGGTGCACGTGGTGCGTGAGCATCCCCGAGACGCAAATCTGCTGTTCGCAGGAACGGAGTTTGGACTGTGGGTGTCGTGGGATCGCGGCGGCGATTGGACGGCGCTGAAAAATAATCTTCCGACCGTGCCGGTGGATGACATCGAGATTCAAGCGGAGCAGAACGACCTGGTGCTGGCGACGCACGGGCGGTCCATCTGGATTTTTGATGACATTACGCCGATCGAGAAGTTCAACGCCAGCGTTGCCAATTCTGACTTGACATTTTTCAGCCCGCGACGCGCGACGTTGTGGGACTTGCGGCAGCGCAGGTGGAGTGCGGGGCAGAAAATGTTCACGGCGAAGAATCCGCCGTACGGCGCAATTTTGAATTATTACCTGAAGGAAGCTGTGCCGCCTGAAGCACCGACGACGGCCAAAGACGAAAAAGATAAAGACAAGGAAAAGAAGGAAACTGCCGCCACGGAGCAAGAAGCGAAAACCGAAGAGGCAGCGAAGAAAGAGGGCAAGGTAAAGATCAGCGTATATGACAAGGACAACAAGCTGGTGCGGGAGCTGGATGGGCCGGGCAAAGCCGGAGTAAACCGCACGAACTGGGATTTGCGTTGGAATTCTCCTGCAGTGCCGACGCCGGAACAGATCGAGGCAGCAGCTGCCGGTTTTGATTTTGGGCCGCGTGGACCGCTGGTCGAGCCGGGCAAGTACACCATCAAGATCAAGGCGGGGAGCAAGGAAGCCGCGCAAGAGTCTGTAGTGGAAGACGATCCGCGAATGCAAATGTCCGCAGCGGACCGTGCGGCGCGGCGTGAAGCCATCGATCAGCTCTATGCGTTGGCCAAGACCGCGGATAAGGACCGAAAAACAATCGAGGGAATCAAAGGAGGGCTGAAGGCGGCCAGGGATCAATGGAAGAAAGACGCCGGCAAGCCGGATGCGCCAAAGATTCCAGAGGAAATACAGAAGGCCGCCGAGGAACTGCAGAAAAAAGTGGATGCGGTCGCGGAGAAGTATGTGCGCGAGCGCGAAGGACTGGGGAATGCGGGGCCACCGTTTGTGTGGAAGCCCGAACCACTGCCACAGCAGGTCCAGGGATTGCTGAGAGACCTGGATGGGTTCTGGGCAGCACCGGGAGGGCAACAAAAGGAGAAGCTGGCGGAAGTGACGCCCCTCGTCACTGATGCCTCTGCGCAAGTGAAGAAAATTGCGGAAGAAGATCTTCCGGCACTGAATAAGAAGATGAATGAAGCCGGAATACCCCATATCCTGCCCATAGCACCGCCGCCGACGGGCAGGCGAGGCGGCGAGGAAGAGTCCGAACCATAGGAGAGGTTGGAAGAGCGTGCTTGCGGCCCATCATTTGCGCTATCGGGAATGGCAGAGACACGAATACTCTGCTGCCAGAATCACTCTTGAGCGAATGCGCAGTGGCGGGCTGTTTGTTCGAGGCGAGACGGTCTGAACGAGCTTGCGTCTAAGGGTGCAGAACAGAGTGGCAATCTGGCTGACCGCGTGCCCGCGGCCAGCCAATTACATAGACCAACAAATCGGATGATCTTAAGAAACGACAGAGGAGAGAGCATGAACGCGAAGCAGCTCAGCCTGCGCGGTCTGGCCGCGTGGTTCGTGGTGTTGACGGTGATTCTCGGTGGATATTGTGGTGCCGCTCAAGCGAAGCCGCAGGGCGCCGCGGCCCAAGAGAAGTCCGATAAGAAAGAAAAGAAAGACGAAAAAAAGGACGAAAAGAAGGGACTGCCGCTGAAGCCGGCCCGAAAAATTGAGTTCACGACGGACGAGGGAACGTGGCTGTCGCTGGATGTTTCACCGGATGGAAAAACCATCGTTTTCGAATTGCTTGGTGACATCTACACGCTGCCAATCGAGGGGGGAACGGCAAAGCTGGTGGATGGAGGAATGGCGTTCGACAGCCAACCAAAGTTTTCGCCCGATGGAAAGTGGATCGCGTTTATCTCCGACCGCGAGGGCAGCGAAAACATTTGGGTAATGCACCCGGACGGCAGCGCTGTGAAGCAGGTTTCTAAAGATCCCAACAATGAGTTTGCTTCGCCGAGCTGGTCGCCGGACGGGAATTACATCCTGGTGTCGAAGGCGGGTTTTGGAATCACGACGTTTGAAATCTGGATGTATCACGTGGATGGCGGCTCCGGGGTGCAAATCACCAAAGCGAAGCCGACGCCGACGACGCCGCGAAAGGACCGCGGAAACGCGATCGGAGTGGTGGCTTCTGCGGATGGCAAGTATCTCTACTACGCCAAGCGTACGGGCGGGTTCGAATACAACGCGCAGTTTCCGCTCTGGCAAATCGCGCGGAGGGACCGCAAGACCGGTGACGAAGACATTTTGCTAGAGCAGACGGAGAGCAGCTTCCGGCCCGTACTTTCGCCGGATGGTACCCAGCTTCTTTACGTGACGCGATACGAAACGGAGAGCGGCCTGCGTTTGCGCAATCTGCAAACGGGCGAAGATCACTGGGTGAGATATCCCATCACGCGCGACGACCAAGAGTCCCGCTTCACGCGCGATCTTTTTCCGGGATACGTATTTCTTCCCGACGGCAAGGAAATCATCTACAACCAGGATGGAAAGATCCGCCGACTAAACCTTGCGACAGGTGCGGAGAGCGTGATTCCGTTTACGGCGCAGGTGTCGCAAGAGCTGGGACCGAAACTGGACTTTGCGCAACGGGTGGAGCAAGGCCCGTTGAAAGTACGCTTGATCCAGGATCCCATCGAATCTCCGGACGGCAAGAAAATGGCCTTTTCGGCGATGACGCACCTTTACACCATGGATATTCCCGGCGGCAAGCCGCAGCGCCTGACGAGCGGGAACGAGCATGAGTTCCAACCTGCATGGTCGCCGGACGGGAGTTCCATCGTTTACGTGACCTGGTCAAGCGAAGGCGGACAACTGTGGAAGGTGGCGGCTTCGGGGGGAACGCCGCAGCAATTGTCGAAGTCAGCCGCGGTTTACAGCAATCCGGTCTGGTCGCCGGATGGAACCCGCATTGTGGCGCTGCGAGGGAATGTCTATGACCGCGAAAGAAGCCAATTCGACGGCGGTCAAACGAAAAACGCGGACCTCATCTGGATTCCCGCCGCGGGCGGCGAAGCGAATTTGATATTGCCCGCGCGCGGTGCAGGCTCGCCGCACTTCACGCACGATAAAGACAGGATTTACATCTACACGCCACAGGGGCTGGTCTCGCTCCGCTTTGACGGCACGGACCGGCGTACGCACATCCAGGTGAAGGGGCAGGGCGGCTATTTTTCGGAGGAACCTACCTCCGCGGACGATGTGCAGGCCAGTCCGGACGGACAATGGGTGCTGGCGCACGTGATGAACCAACTGTACGTGACTGCGATGCCCGTGGTGGGCGGCGAGGCGCCCACCGTGAACGTATCGTCACCGTCCATGCCCGTGAAGCGGCTGACAGACATCGGAGCCGATTATTTCAATTGGGCGGATGACGGGAAAACCATCACATGGGCCGTGGGAGCCAGCCTTTTCCGCGAGCCGCTAAGCGCTATTTCTTTCGAACCGACGAAGGAGGAGGAAAAGAAGGAGGCTGAGAAGAAGGAGGCTGAGAAGAAAGACGCCGGGGCGCAATCGACGGACGCGAGCAAAGACGAAAAGAAGGACGAGAAAAAAGAAGCGAAGAAGCTAAGGGAAGAAGACAAAAACGTTCAGGAAATTGCGGTTGACCTGGAAGTTCCGCGGAAGACCCCGAAGGGAACGATTGTGTTGCGGGGCGCGACGGTCGTGACGATGAAAGGAGATGAAGTTCTGAAGAACGCGGACATCGTGATCGAGGACAACCGCATCAAGAGCGTCGGGGCGAAGGGCGGCGTGCCGGCGGGGGCCAAAGTGTTTGATGTCGCCGGAAAAACGATTGTGCCGGGATTTATAGACACTCACGCGCACTGGTTTGAAATCAAACGCGGCATCCTCGACACGCAAAACTGGGCATTTTTGGCCAACCTGGCTTATGGAGTGACCGCGGGACTCGACGTGCAGACGAGCACGAACGACATGTTTGCATATCAAGACCTGGTGGACAGTGGAGTCATCATCGGCTTACGCGCTTTTTCAACGGGGCCAGGCGTTTTTTCCGACAACAACTTCCAGTCGATGGAAGAAGTGAAAGGCGTACTGACGAAATACAGAAAATATTACGGCACGCACAACATCAAGAGCTATATCGTGGGCAACCGCAAGCAGCGCCAGTATATGGTGCAAGCGTCGAATGAACTGGAAATGATGCCGACCACGGAAGGCGGGCTGGACCTGAAGCTGAATCTGACCCACGTCACAGATGGTTTCCACGGCAATGAGCACACGCTCCCCATCACGCCGCTCTACAAGGACGTGCTGCAGATGTTTGCGCAATCGGGGATTGCAGAGACGCCTACGCTGATCGTGAACTACGGCGGCCCATTCGGCCAGGAATACTGGTTTGAGAACAGCGATGTACACGACAACGCGAAACTCAACCATTTCACGCCGCATAACCTGATTGATGAAAAGACCAACCGGCGGCCGGACTGGTTCCGCAAGGACGAGTACGCGTTCCCGAAACTCGCCGCGCAGATGGCGAAGCTCTCGAGGGCGGGCGGTCTCGTCGGCGTCGGCAGCCACGGCCAACTGCAGGGGCTTGGCTATCACTGGGAGATGTGGATGTTCGCGAGCGGGGGAATGACGCCGCTCGAGGTGCTGCGATGCGCGACCGTGAATGGTTCGAGGATTATTGGCCGCCCGCAGGACCTCGGTTCCATCGAGGCCGGTAAGCTGGCCGATTTGGTCATTTTGGACAAGAACCCGCTGGAGGACATTCACAACACGAATACGATTCACTGGGTGATGAAAAATGGGGAGCTGTTCGTGGGCGACACTCTGGATCAAATTTGGCCGGAACAGAAAAAGCTTGAGCCTCTGTACTTCTGGAATTTTGACAAGCCCAAGGCCGGAGAGCCGTTGAGTTATGGGAAGACGGTGAATCCGTAAAGCGCGAGCGGCCCGCGGAAGGCGGCCGGCGCGGAGGAACTCTCATTCATAAGCCCCTCGGCCACCGTTTACAATAACTGTTCACTCTTTGGGTTTGGCTTCTGCTTTGGTTTGCGTGGAGCGGTACCAGGCAAATGTGCGGTCCAAACCTTCTTCAAAACTAATTGGCGGATCATAGCCGAGGAACTCGCGCGCCTGCGTGATATCCGCTTGCGAATCGCGAATGTCTCCGTCGCGCGGTGGCTCATACTTCGCTTCGAGCTGTTTGCCAGAAATTTTTGCGAGGAGCTGCAGCGTCTGGTTCAAAGTAAAACGACCGCCGGTTCCCACGTTGAAAGTCTTTCCAGAAACGGTGGGCGCTTCGCAAGCGAGGAGATTGGCCTGCACGGCGTTTTCGACGTAGGTGAAGTCGCGGGATTGCTCACCGTCGCCAAAAATGACGGGCTGAGTCTCTTCCAGAAAATATAGACAGAATTTTGCCAGGACGCCTGAATACGGCGAACCGGGATCCTGGCGAGGGCCGAAAATGTTGAAGTAGCGGAGAGAAACATTTTCAAGGCCGTAACAGCGGCCAAACGTCTGGGCGTAAAGTTCGCCAACGAATTTGGTTACGCCATAGGGCGAAATGGGGGCGGGGGACATGGTCTCTACTTTGGGCAAAGTCGGCGTCTCGCCATAGGCGGAAGAAGATGCCGCGAAAACCACGCGCTTCACTTTAGCGTCGCGCGCAGCAACGAGGACGTTCAGGGTTCCATCGATATTGATTTTGTTGGTTTCGACGGGATCCTTGACGGAGCGTGGAACAGAGGTGCGCGCGGCCAGGTGCAGCACGTACTCGGCCTCATGCATCGCCTTGCGGACGACTTCAATGTCCGTGATGCTGCCCTTGATAAACGTGATTTTATTGCGGACTTCGGCGAGGTTGTCCTCTTTGCCGGATGAGAGGTCGTCGAGCACAACCACGCTGTGGCCGCGCCGCACGAGTTCGTCTACGGTGTTCGAGCCGATAAAACCGGCGCCGCCTGTGACGAGGTAGCGCATTCAGGAATTCCTCCTCGATCGAGGTCCGCGAACGGCGGAGTGCCGTCCCGGTAATTGATGCGGCGCCAGCAAAGACGCGGGCCCCGCATTTTGGTAACCTCAGAGTTCGCGGGTAGAATCCGGCGGATGCTCCCGGACTATCGCGGACGAATTTGTATTGTACGACGGAAGACCGAAAGTTAAGAGACTGTTTCCCACGCAGGTCACACAAAGAGCATGAGCTACCGGAAAGTTATTGGCGTCATTGCATTAGCGGCACTGGGAAGTGCGGCGGCAGGCTACTACTACTTGCGAGAACGAAGCGAGGGGACTGCGGAAGTATCGAGTTCAACGCACGCCTCCGAACCGATGAGCGTTCCCGGCACAGAACTCCCTCCGGCCACGGCGATCAGCGGGTCAACCAGTTCGACGGCGAACAAAAAGAGCGAGCCAACAGCGGACACCGGACTACCTCTGCGGGCGGGAGAAGTATTGGAGTACACGGCGAATGTCGGCAACCTGAGCGACGTGGCCAAACTAAAATTGCAGATAGGGGAACGGAAGGACTTTTTCGGGAAGAACGCATGGCATCTGCAAGCGTTTGCGCACACGGAAAACCCTCTCCGGATGGTCTTCGTGCTGGATGATCAATTCGATTCCTATAGCGATGCCGCGAGTATGACGAGCCTCCAGTACGAAATGCATTTAAATGAGCGTGGACAGAAAGTGGACTCGGTCCAGCGTATGACGGCCACGGGAAGAGAGCCGGCCCCTTCGCATGCGACAGAGACTCGGGTGCTTCCCGGGACGCGCGACCCGCTCGGGATGCTGCAATATTTGCGGAACGTGGATTGGACGAAGACGGCGGAAGTGCGGTGTCCGGTCTACGATGGGCACAAACTGTACGACGTGCGCGCGAAACTCGTGGGACCGGGCGAGGCGGTCACCGTTCCAGCCGGAAGCTTTAAGGCCTCGAAGATCGAAATGCGAGTTTTTGAAAACGGCGAAGAGATGAAGGACGCCCATTTCACAATCTATCTGGCAAATAATGTCGCGCGCACACCGGTGCTCCTGGAAGCGATCATGCCGTTTGCAACGGCAAGAGTGGAGTTGCAAAAAGCGGAGTAAAAGGTTTCTCTCCTCATGCCGGGCTGTAATATTTTTCCAACAACATCGCAGGAGAATAAGAACTTGCGGGCCGATAGCGCTGGATGCTATCCAATCGCCAGCTGTTCAATCAACGCACAGACGATATGGCCGATGGTGATATGGGCTTCCTGGATTCTCTGAGGATCTTGTGAAGGGACGTTGAGGAGGAGATCAACTTTGCCGGCGAGAGCTCCGCCGGTGTCGCCCGTAAGCGCAACGAGATATGCACCGCGGGCCCTGCCCGCCTCCACTCCACGCACTATGTTTGGACTTGCGCCGCTGGTCGAAAGGGCCACCAGAATATCCCGAGGAGCGACTAGTGATTCGACTTGCCTGGAAAAAATATGGTCGAATCCATAGTCGTTACCGGCTGCGGTGAGGACGCATGGATTGGCTGTTAACGCCAGCGCCGCGAGGCTGCGTCGCTCGGATCGCAGCCTAACGACAAGTTCTGCCGCGAGGTGCAACGCATCGGCCGCACTTCCGCCATTTCCGAAGAAGACGACTTTTCCCCCGCCGCGCAGCGAGGCTGCACTTTTTTCAGCGAATTGCCCGATACGCCCGATGAGCTCGTCGGAAAAAGTTTGCTTTACGCGAGCGCTTTCCTCGAGCTGCCGTCGGATCTCATCGGCGTATGAGGCCATCAGAGCCTAGCAGAGAACAATTTTGCCGCGATGACGCATAACTCTGCGCGTGGCGTTGCGAGTGTCCACAACAAGCTTGGCAGCGTCCACGATGGCCACGTAATCGTAGCTGGAATGATCCGTGGCTATGATGACCGCGTCATAACTTCCCAGAGTTTGCGCATTCAGAGGGACAGACTTCATGTTTTCGTAGTTGTAGTGGCGCATCTTGTGAAGCTGCGGGAAGTAAGGATCGTTATAATCGAGAAGCGCTCCGCGCTGCTGCAGAAGCTGCATGATTTTCAGCGTGGGGGATTCGCGCAGGTCATCGACGTCCTTTTTGTAAGCTACGCCAAGAATCAGCAGCTTCGCACCCTTGAGACTCTTTTTGTGCTCGTTAAGAGCCGTGCCGACCGCCTCCACGACGTGATAAGGCATGGCGGTGTTGACTTCACCGGCCAGTTCGATGAATCGGGTGGAGAAATCGAACTCACGGGCCTTCCAGGAAAGATAATAGGGATCGACCGGAATGCAGTGGCCACCGAGGCCGGGGCCCGGATAGAAGGGCATAAAACCGAATGGTTTTGTCGCGGCCGCGTCAATCACTTCCCAGATGTCTACTCCCATACGCAAGCTGAGCATCTTCAGCTCATTGACAAGAGCGATGTTGACGCAGCGAAAGATATTTTCGAGGAGCTTAGTCATTTCCGCGGCCCGCGTGGAGCTGACCGGTACCACGCGCGCAACAACCTGAGCGTAAATCGCCTGGGCGGCGCGTCCGCTGGGCGGATTTACGCCACCGACGACCTTGGGAATCTGCGCCAGCCCAAACTGCTTGTTGCCGGGATCTTCGCGCTCGGGAGAGAACGCAAGAAAAAAATCGCAGGGGATATTTTCGTTTTCCGGGCCGGCGGCGATGGGACAGTGAAGGCCGCTCTTCTCTAGGATGGGTAGCACGAGTTCTTCGGTGGTGCCCGGATAAGTTGTGGACTCGAGGACAACCAGTTGGCCCTTTTGGAGATGAGGCTGAATGGAAATCGCGGTCTGCTCGACGTAAGACAGGTCCGGGTCGCGGCGTTCATCCAGTGGCGTTGGCACGCAGATGATGATGGCGTCCGCATCTTTGAGGCGGGTAAAATCCGTGGTCGCGCTAAAGTGCCGGGAGTTGACGAACTGCTGGATTTTGGTCTGCGGGATATGTTCGATGTAAGATTTGCCGGCGTTGAGCATCGACACTTTGTTCGGATCGGTGTCAAATCCCGTGACTTTGTGGCCAGCCTCGGCGAAACGCAAGGCCAGCGGCAGCCCAACGTATCCGCAGCCAATGATGGCGACTTTCAACTGGGCGCCTTTGAAGAACTCGGGTTTGCGGTCTATTGGCATGAGTTACGTCGCTCTCCTCGTCATTTTTGGGGATCAGACAGGCCATTCGGCCGATTGGACAAAGACAGAACAATATAGCAGGTTCTGGGCGAACAAAAAAAGCGCGGCATCCGGAATGTTACCGCTTGTTCAATAGTGGTTGCGGGTTGCATCCAGACGCGGGAAGATAAGGGCGATGATTTTGTCGACGGGAAAGCGGGACCTGAAGGCAACCGCCACTCAGTGATGAGTCTGATCGTCCTACTGCTCGGGCTCGGGGTAGGAGTGCTTGTGGGCTTGCTGGGGATCGGCGGGGGCGTGGTGCTGGTCCCTGCGCTGGTTTACCTGCTGCGCATGGACCAGCATGTGGCACAGGGCACTTCGCTTTTTATCCTGCTCCCGCCCTTGGGGCTTGGCGCACTGCGTGAATATTGGAAGCAGGGGCAGGTGGACTTGCGCGCGGGAATCCTGTGCGCATTCGGCATACTGGCAGGCGGCTACGTTGGTGGGTGGATTGCAGTTCCGCTAGCATCCCGCCAGATCAGGGGACTGTTCGGTTGCTTTCTGATGCTGGCTGCGGTCTTGCTCTGGATAAAACCGCAGCCCCAGAACCAAAGGACGGCGTCCGCGGGTGAGGCGCCGGCCCGTGGGTGACAACCCGCTGCGAAGCGCAGGCATTTTTGTGGCGGCGTGCGTATGCGGCATAGCGTCCGGGCTCTTCGGGATTGGGGGTGGAGTTCTCTTGGTGCCGTTCCTCGCACTTTTTTTTGCGTTTGGGCAGCATCGTGCGCAAGGCACGAGTTTAATTGCGCTGGTACCGCCGACAGGCCTGCTCGCATTTGTGGCATATGCGAAGGCGGGCTACGTCTCCTGGCAAGCTGGGTTGTTGCTAGTTCCCGGCGTCTTCGTGGGAGGAATTTTGGGCAGCTGGCTAGCTAAGCGGCTTGATCCCCGGCACATGCGGCATGTTTTTGCCGGACTGATGTTTGCGCTGGGCGCATGGCAGGCATTTACTGCCTGGCGGCACTAGGGAGTTTGCGAACACTATGGTCGATGTTCACTGTCACATTCTTCCAGGACTCGACGACGGCCCGGAAGACATGGGTGTTTCGCTGGCGATGGCGGAGACCGCGATTGCGGACGGGATTACGCATGTAGTGGCGACGCCGCACTCAAGCAATCGGTATTACTTCGAGTATTCGCGCGTACGTGAGCTTCGAGAGGAGCTCCAAGCAAGAATTGGCAACCGTTTAATTCTGGCTACTGGCTGTGATTTCCATTTGAGTCCTGAAAATCTGGATGCGTTGCGTGCCGATGCCCCGCGATTCTGTATTAACCAGCATGACTTTCTGCTCGTGGAATTCAATGAATTCTCAATTCCGCCAAGCATGGACCAGACGCTGCATGAAATTCAACTCTTGGGACTCAGGCCGGTGATCACTCATCCAGAGCGAAACGCGATCCTTCGGTTGGAGACGGCACGGCTTGCGAAATGGGTTCGCCTCGGTTGCTTCATACAAGTGACGGCAGGCTCCCTGACCGGAGTTTTTGGCTCCGGCGCTCAAAAGGATGCCTTGCGCTGGCTCGCCGACGGATTGGTTCACATTGTGGCCAGCGATGCACATAATACACGCGGCCGGCCGCTTAAGCTCCAGCCTGCATTTGAGCTGGTCCATGGACAGTTTGGCGAAGAAAAGGCCCGCGCTCTCTTCGTCGAAAATCCGATGGCGGCATTTGAAGGACGCGATTTGCCGTATGTCCCCAGCCTGCCGGACGAAGTCAGTGCCCCGCGCCGCAAACGATTTTTCTTTTTCTGAATTGTTAATTCGCAGGATGCAGCGGCATTCCAGCCCAGGCGTTTAGGATGCCGAGGAATTCGCGAACAACGTCGAGTGCATCGCCAGTCGTGTGCCACCACCGCCCGGGTTCGAAAGGATCGTCCGAGGCAGCTCTTACGAGAGCTTGTCCGCCTCCCGCAGCAATCCGATGCCAAAGGATTTGCACGCGGCGCGTATGCACCTTACTTGTAACGATGATGACCCTGCTGCCCCGTTCTTCCCTAAGTGCTGCCGAAACGGCCGTGAGTTCATCCGCCGTATTGAGGATAGAAGGCTGGAGCACACGGATGGCGTCTGCAGGCACACCCTCGTGCATAAGTATGCGCGAGTTGTAAAAGTCTTCTCCAACGTAGGGGATTCCCATGGCCTCGAGTGCTGCGCCAGGCTCGGTGGGACGTGTCAGCCAAATTTTTGGCGCATAACCTTTTCGATATAATTTCGCTGCTTCCATGGCCCGCAAGGGCATGCGCCCGCTGAGCACTACAATGGCCTGCGCCTTTTCGAGGGGGTTTTCGGCGACGAGCCAGCGACCTAAGCAAAGAAGAAACACTGCAGCGCCCAACAGCGCTACTCCGGCGAGGCTGTACAAAATCCGGCGCGTTCGCCGATGTTCAGTGGGGGCGGAATCAGCTTTGCTTTGTGTCTCCATAACCGCGACTCTTCGCCAGTGGAGCGCATCGTATCCTCCGCCACGGATGTGGTCAATTAGGCCGGCGCAGGCTAAACTAAATAGCTGCTATTTTCGGGAGGATTCATGAGGGCGGTAGTGACGGGAGGAGCCGGATTTCTGGGTTCGCATCTTTGCGATCGCCTGATTGCCGAGGGTTGGGATGTGTTGGCTTTAGATAATCTCGTTACCGGAGTCGACTCCAACGTCGAGCATCTCTTCAAACACCCGAAATTTCGCATCGCAAGGTGCGATGTTTCAAAATATATCGACGTGCCCGGGCCGGTGGACTACGTTTTGCACTTTGCCTCACCAGCCAGCCCCGTGGATTACCTCAAGCTTCCCATTCAAACACTAAAGGTTGGCGCGCTGGGGACACACAACGCGCTGGGACTCGCGCTTGCCAAGAGGGCAAAGTTTTTCCTGGCCTCGACGAGCGAATGCTACGGGGACCCGGAAATTTCGCCACAGCATGAAGACTATTGGGGCCACGTGAATCCGATTGGGCCGCGCGGCGTTTATGATGAAGCCAAGCGGTTTGCGGAAGCCATGACCATGGCTTATCACCGGTATCACGGTGTGGACACCCGCATCGTGCGCATCTTCAATACTTACGGCCCTCGTATGCGCCTCAACGACGGCCGCGCACTGCCAAATTTCGTGCATCAAGCGCTAACCGGGAGAGCGCTAACCGTCTATGGCGATGGCAAGCAGACACGAAGTTTTTGCTACGTTTCCGACTTGATCGAAGGGATTTACCGTTTGATGCAATCGGCAGAACACTTGCCCGTGAATATAGGCAATCCGCAAGAAATCACGATTCTGGAATTTGCCGAGCGGGTTCGCGCACACTTCGAGAATGCCCCCGCCATCGTCCATGAGCCGCTTCCGCAGGATGATCCAAAGCGACGTTGCCCGGATATCACGAAGGCAAAACGCATCCTGAAGTGGGAACCGAAGGTTGGATTGGAAGAGGGATTGGGAGTGACCCTTAGTTATTTTAAGCAAGGATTCGCAGCCAAGCAATCCTCTTAGCAACCTGCGCAGAGCGAGCCTGATGAGGAGCCGAGGGCATGGACTCGCTCACCATCCCTACCTTCACGTACAGTTAAGCTCGGCCGAAAGAGTAATACTCGAATCCAAGCTCGCGCATTTGCTTTGGCGAATAGAGATTCCTGCCGTCCACGACGAGGCTGCGGGCCATCAGGGGTTTGGCTCGCTTCCAATCCAGATTGCGGAAAACATCCCATTCCGTACAGACAAGAGCGGCATCCGCGCCGCGCAGGGCCTCATAAGGGTCCTCGTGATAGGTCACCTTGGGGAAAAGCGCCTTGGTTCTAATCATGGCTTCCGGATCCGCGGCATGCACAATTGCGCCTTCTTCCAGCAATCGCTTAACGACTTCAAGCGCGGGGGCAAAGCGAATGTCGTCCGTATTAGCTTTGAAGGCCAAGCCTAGCACTGCAACGTGTTTCCCCTTTACCACCCAAAGCGCCTTGTGGACTTTTTCAAGAAAACGTTCGATGCGCTGCTTATTGACGCGCTCAGTGGCTTTCAGAATATCAAAATCGATTCCCACGGAGGCCGCGAGGTGAATGAAGGCCTGCACGTCCTTGGGAAAGCAAAAGCCTCCAAACCCAAGTCCTGCGCTCAGAAATTGGCCGCCAATCCTGGGATCCAATCCCATCGCGTACGTCACTTCTTTGACGTCTGCGCCAATTCTTTCACAAAGATCGGCGACGACGTTTGCGTAGCTGATCTTAAGAGCTAGAAAGGAGTTGGATGCGTGCTTGATGAGCTCGGCGCTGTTGATGGTCGTCACGAGAAAAGCCGCCTCATGGTCTGACGGGCAAGTGCCTTTGTGCACCGGGCACTTGAAGCGGCGCTCCAGGATCGGACGATAGATTTCGCGCAAATCGGCCGCAGCGGTTTCGTCCTCCACGCCGACCACGATGCGGTCCGGATGGAAAAAATCTCCCACCGCGGTGCCCTCGCGCAAAAATTCAGGATTCGAAGCAACGCGAAAATTGGACTTTTCCCCGCTACTATACGCGGCGAGCGCGCGCTGCAGCTCGAGGCCGGTTCTCGCCGGCACGGTGCTCTTTTCGATCACCAACTTGGGCGAGCGAGCGTATTCGGCAATTTGCCTTGCAACTTGGTCGATCGCGGAAAGATCGGCCTCACCGTTCTCTTTCGGCGGCGTGCCCACGCAGATAAAAATCGCATCGCCCGCGCGGATTGCTTCGCCTGCATCCGCTGTATAAGAAATACGGCCCGCCTTACCCGCGGCCGTCAGGATTTCTTCCAAGTGGTGCTCATAGATAGGCACTTCGCCGGCTTGCAGACGCCGAATGCGCTCCGCATCGATATCCGTGCAGGTCACTTCATGCCCCGCCGCAGCAAGGCACGCCCCCGTAACCAAGCCTACGTAACCACATCCAATCACCGAAAGACGCAAGTCAGAATCTCCTTGGAAGCGTATCGGCAAACAACCCAACGCTTCTCCGAATTCATTGCGGACAGTTTATTTTGACCGAACGGCGATGCGGAGGAAAGAACATCATTACCAGGTGTTGACCTGCCCGCACAATCCGTTCCAGGTTCTTTCCAAGGCGCCAACAAGCTCGCGGCGCCTCCAAGCCACGACATCTAACCTTTTCATCCTCTCCCCATCAGCAGACCGCGCAAACCGAGCAGCGCAAGCCGTGGCCTGCGGCGCACGAGGTTCCAAAGCAGGCGCGTGGATTCATCGCGGTTGATCTCACCGAGAGACGCACGTGTAGAGGCATCCAGCAAATCGACAAGCTGCGAATAGTCTTTTTGCTGAAAATGATGAAGCGCCCGCCGGATCAACCAGTGCGTGGCAAGCTCCCTGCGCAGCGCCGTAAGCTCTTGGCTGCCGCCTTTCTGCAAAATGGATTGCCCAACTCCGAGCGCTCCACGCAGCCCCGTCACGATTCCGCCGACGGTCGACACCTTTACTTGCGCGGCGGCATCACCTACCAGATAAACCTCGCCTTTGCCCACACGGCGTCGCACAGGCACCCACCCTCGATAAACAGGTATCCGCGCACCCTGCCATTCCAGCGGTTCCAGGTGTCTCTTCTCGAGAAAACATGCAAGACACCGCTTCGTATCGGGGCCTTGCTCG
Organism: Candidatus Acidiferrum sp.; assembly: GCA_041486245.1. Taxonomy (GTDB): domain Bacteria; phylum Acidobacteriota; class Terriglobia; order Acidiferrales; family UBA7541; genus Acidiferrum. The sequence continues at coordinate 30,566 of JBGPLB010000009.1, read as the reverse complement.
CCGATGATTCCCAAGGCGCCTCTCTCGGAGGATTCAGGGATCAGCCAATAGAAATAGGGCGTATCGTCGGGAACGAACCAAACGCGGGTCGTGTCCGGGGGATGATCTTTCGGCAATCGAACGATCGCTTGCACCAGCGGGACCGTCTCAATGGGAGGCCAACCTGCGCTTCGAGCCACGCGGCTGGAAGCGCCATCCGCTCCGACAACGCTTTCCGCATGCAACTCCTCGCGTCGCCCTGCGGAATCCACTTCCACGCGTAGCCCCCGGGCATTCGGTGCTAGTCCAAGAAAGCGTGTGTCAAAAGAAAGTTTGGCCCCCGCTTGTTGCGCGCTCCGCGCCAAAGCAGGAATTAGACGCGATCTCTCGATGATGAGATCAGGCCGCGCCAGAGAGACCTGCGCCGAGCGGCCATCGGTAAACAGTTCGAAGCGCCGGATTTCATTTACGATACTCTCCGAAGCGACGGCGCCAAGCTGGCTGCGAAACTGGTCGGTAACGATCAAAGAGCGCGCGGCCGGCTGAAAGCCTTGCCTCGATTCCAGAACCCGTACGCAACGCCCGCCCGCAGCCACAGTAGCAGCTGTGAACAGTCCAGCTGCGGAGCCTCCCACAACGATGACCTCGCCGCTCTCTCGGCCCGGCCGGGACTTCTGCTCAGTGCTTGACACGATCTCGCTCTCCCAAGCCGCGCATACACCCGGAACCTTACTCGGCCGGGTATTCGCGCGCAAATGTATCAAGAATATTGACTGGTTTCCGTCCGACGCGAAGGGAGATGCATTAAGAATCGGTGAGACGGCAACCCGGTAAGTATAGCGAATCCACTTGTGCGAGCAAACTTGCCGAGGCCCTTCATAACCCGCCAGACCACTCCATCACAGACCGGAATCAGGTTAAGAGAGAGGAGCAGGTTTTGGCGCTTGCCGTTCATAGGGAGCGCGTTCAAGAAAAATCACCCCAGCGAACACGGTGGCGAACGCAAGGAGAGCCAACAGAATTGATGCGAGGGGGGGAAGGTAGCTCACTAGTACGGCAGCCGCTCCGCTCAGCAATCCCAGCAAGTACAAGGTGATGACAGCTCCACGTTGGCCAAGTCCCAGGTTCGCCAGACGATGAGCAGCATGGTCCTTTCCAGGTGTAGCAAAAGGCAGCAGGCCGCGCCGGGACCGCGAAATCGTGACCAGAGTGGTATCGAAAATTGTGACTCCCAAAATCAGCAGCGGCGCCAGCCAAGCAGAAATATGGTTGGCGTGCTCGAGCCGTAGTTTGAGACCAAGTGTAGCCATCAGGAATCCGAGAAACATGGCTCCGCCGTCGCCCATAAAAATCTTGGCCGGCTTAAAATTCCAGCGCAGAAAACCAGTGGACGCCCCAAGCACTGCAGCGGCGAGAGTGGTGACCAGCGTCTGGCCGTTCAAATACGCAAGCAGAGCGAAGAAGATGGATGCCGTGGCGGCCACACCGGCGCAAAGGCCGTCCATGTGGTCCAGGATGCTGAAGGAGGCGGTAATCCCCACGACGAAAAAAACGGTAAGGATCGCGTCCAGAACGTAACCCGTTCGTCCGGCAAAGAGAAATTCAAATGCCTGCACGTGAATCCCGGTGACCAACAGGACGCACGCGGCAAGCGGCATAGCAACGAAAAGCTTAACCTGATGGTGCAACCAGCCTCGGTCATCGAGAATCCCCACAACAGCGACGACAGTCGCACCCGTCAAAATACCGACGATCTGGGCGCGCGCTGCTCCACTAAACGTAAACAGGACTGCGAGCACCACGGCCCCATACATCGCCAAGCCCCCTAGCAGCGGGATCGGGCGGAGGTGCACCTTGCGTGGTCCCGGAAGATCGACCATCCCCACGCGCAATGCCAGCGCGCGCACGGGCACCGTCAGCATTAGAGATGCGAATAGAGCTATCAGAAACGCCAGCAGACCTGCGGGCATGTTGCCTCTTTTTTGTTTGAAGATCCTGACCGGGACGGTGCGGCCAGTGCCTCAACCGTGTTCTGCCGGGTTGGGGACCCGGCTCCCAAGAAATAAATGGCTGTCCCACGCAGCCTTAACACGATACTTTGAAACTTGTTTCGCTTCAATCAGGATCGTTTGCCAAGTAATCAGCCAGCGAAACAGGAGGGCACAATAGCGAACGCAGACGTATCGCGGTGTTCAAAAACGCACACTTGCTTCTTTTCGCGCCTCTAATGCTGCCTTTGTTTCCGAGCCCTTACTCACTTGCCCCTATCTTTCGGTGAGCATGCGGCCAAACGTGCGTTTCACTTCTTCGCGATTCTTGGTTGCGTAATACCAGTCGATGGTGCGCTTGAGACCGTCGCGAAAAAGCACTTTTGGTTCCCATCCGAGCAGTTTCCTCGCGAAGGAGTTGTCTGCCACGCGATTGAGCGGGCCAGTCGGCATATCGGGCCGCAGTTTTATTTCGGCGTTATGCCCTGTGAAGTCGCAAACCATTTTCGCCGCATCGATGACCCTAATGCGCTCCATCGTTCCCAGATTGATGGCCGTGCCATCATTGATTTTTTCGCCGGCGAGAATTGTCCCCTCAACTATGTCCTCAACATAGGTCCAGTTGCGGATTTGCGTTCCGTCGCCCCACACTTCGAATGGATTCTGCTTCAGAAAAGCACGCGCAATCATGGCGATAACCGCGTGATTCTCAACGCCCCGTGGTCCGTAGACCGTGAAGTAGCGACAAGAGGCCGCGCCCATGCCGTGTTCCTTGGCATAGGCGCGCAATGTAAACTCGCCCATCAACTTGGCCCAGCCGTAGGTGTTGTCGGCGTCGTTCGGGCCATTTGTCAGATCTTCCGTGAGGTAGAGCTCCTTCTTGACGTCTGACTGCAGGAAGTTCGGATACACGCAGCCGGAGGAGGCGAAGACCACCTTTTTCACCTTCGCGCGCAGAGCCTCGGCGAAAACAAGCCCGTCCAGGAAAAAATTGGAGGCGGGTCCGGCCTGGTGGAGGTCGACATAGCCGCGGCCCCCATGATCCGCTGCCAGGTGAAAAACGGTGTCCACGCCTTGCACCGCTGAGCGGGTGACGCCCGGTTCACGAAGGTCGGCGTGAATGAAATCGATCTTTCCGCTGGCCAGATGCTCGCGAATATTGCCGCGATGCCCGCTCGTAAGATCATCGACGATGCGAATTTTCGCGCCGCGCGCAAGGAGGTGATCCGTTAGCGTCGAGCCGATGAAGGAGGCCCCTCCCGTCACCAGCACGAGTTTTCCAGTCCAAAAAGTTTCCGAAGACGTCACGCGTTCACAGCCTCCTCGATAATCTTCGCAAATTTCTGTAATTCTTTGACTCTATCATAGTCGGTCGCAACCGCCCGTGCCGCCCGCCCCATGCTTTGAAGTTTGGCTTTATCTACAACAAGTGAACGAATGGTCGTGGCTACCTTTTCAGGGCTGTCTGGATCGGCGGACACCGCGAACCCGAATTTTGCACCCAGTGAAGCCGCATCCGTCTCTTCGGGCGCGACGGCTACGATTGGTTTTCCAGCCGCGAGGATCCCATACATTTTGCTTGGAACGACGACCCCCTCGAGCCCACGCTTCACTGTGATGACATGAGCGTCGGGGGCGGCCAGCACGGAAGGAATTCTGTTCGCGGGAAAAAATGGAAGAAACCGAACGTTTTTTGCTCCGCCCGCAAGTGTTTCCACGCGCTTGCGCTGCGCCCCTCCACCAACAAAGACGAGCCCCACGCCATCCTCCTCCAAACCGCGCACCGCCGTGATTAACGTTTCCCACGCGCCGTAGAAACCAAGATTTCCCGCATGAACGAGTACGAATTTGTGCTCGCCGCGAATCGTCCGGATGATCTCGGCGTCCAGAGCAGGTGGTGGGGCATCGGGCGGGGGGATAGCCGCGCCATCGCGGACGATTTCGATGCCTGCCGGATCAACGCCTTTGGCAATGATGCGCGCGCGCATATCCTCGCCAAGCACGATCACGCGCGTGGCGCGGCGCAAAGCCCAGCGGTGCAATCTTTCCCAAATGCGCGCCAGAAGACCGGGCGCGACAATCGCGCCACCTAGCGCCATATCCGGATACATGTCACGAATGTTGTAAACGTACGGCTTGTTTTTGAGCAACGCAACTGCGGCTCCCACGATTCCTTCGAATGGAGGGTCAGTCATCGCCAGTACGAGATCGCATCGTAGAAAAAGCGACTTCGGAATCGACAGCGCAACGTAGCTCAAATAGTTCAGCACTCGTCGCTTCATCGCTAAACGCGGATAGTCCGTCGAGCCCACGCGCGTGATTCTCACGCGCCCTGTCACTTCTGTTTGCCAAAGCCGCCAGGGGCGCCGCTCCATCGGGTCGTAAGACGGCCGACCACAAAGCACTGTAACGTCGTGGCGCGCGGAGAGTGCTTCCACCACGGTCTCTGCCATCTTTGCTGTCGCTGAAGTGTCTGGCGGATAGTAAAGATTCAAAAGCAGGATTCTCATCCGATGTGTGCTCGAGGAGTTCGATTCACGATCTTGTGATTAGGAAGTCACCGAGGACCAGGGCATCCATTTGCGTACGTTGGAAACAGTCCAATGCTTCTTCAGGGCGGCAGACAATCGGTTCGTTGTCATTGAAAGAAGTATTCAGAACGACGGGTACTCCGGTGAGTTGTTCAAACGCTTTGATCAGGCTCCAATAACGAGGGTTGGCCTCGCGCGTCACGGTTTGCAGCCGGCCCGTTCCATCCACATGTGTTGGCGCCGGGATTGTCTCACGCTTCTCGGGCCGCACCGAGTACGCCAAGGTCATGAACGGTGACGGATGCGATTTCTCGAACCACTCACCTGTGGCTTCGGCGAGGATCGATGGAGCGAACGGCCGGAAGATTTCACGGTGCTTGATGCGCTGGTTCAGTATCTCCTTCATCTCGCCACGCCGCGGGTCCGCGACGATACTCCGGTTGCCGAGGGCTCGCGGGCCCCATTCCGCGCGGCCTTGAAACCAGCCAAGAATTTTCCCATCGGCTACGATCGCGGCTGTGCGTTGCATCAAATTATCTCCAGCAAGTTCCTCGACCCGGCAACCGCTTATCCCCAATCCCTTTGCCTCAATTGCGTGTCGGATATCATCGCGTGTATATCCCGGCCCCCAATAAGCATGATCCATCACGAACGAACGTGGCTTTCCCAGAATCTGATGCCACACATAATACGCAGCCCCGACGGCCAGCCCCCCATCGCCTGCCGCTGGCTGAACGTAAACCTGCTCAAATCCGGTCGTATCGAAAATTTTCCCATTTGCGACACAATTGAAGGCCACTCCACCCGCGAGACACACCGCCTTCAATCCTGTGCGCTCGCCAAGCTTTTTCAGCATGCCGAGATAGACTTCCTCAAGCCGCCCTTGCAAAGCAGACGCGAGGTTGCGGTGCCTTTGTTCGAGTGGTTCTTCGGGATTGCGCTTGGGGCCAAGCCGCCGCTCCATCGCTTCCGAAAACAGTTTGCCGAGAGCCGGTGTCTTGTCCGCCTCCACCCAGCTCATCTCCGGACCCGTGCGGTGATGCGTGAAATATTCGAGTCCCAAACGGAAACCGTTCCCATTTATGCGCACGATGTCGCGAAGAACGTCGAGTTGCGCCACCTCGCCATACGCCGCGAGGCCCATGACCTTGTACTCATCACCGAATTTCAGAAAGCCCAGGTACTGCGTGACGGCGCTGTAAAAAAGCCCCAGGGAATGAGGAAATGCAATCGCGCCGTCTATCTTCATCCGGTTCCCGTCGCCGCTCCCCCACATGGTGCTCGCGAAATCGCCCAACCCATCTGCAGAAAGTAGCGCCGCCCGTTCGAACGGTGAGACGAAGAATGCGCTTGCGAGATGCGCCTGGTGGTGTTCTACGCGATGAAACTTGGCCGCAATTTTGGCCGGATCCGTCTCAAAAGCTTGCGCCAGCGCCTGTGGTATGCTCGTAAACTTCGCCAGGACCTTAATACGCTCGCGCGCGAACGTTGGCATGCGCATTGCGTAGAAAAGTTTCGTGCCCAGCCGCGCATAGGGGTTGCGCGGCACGGCCACGTGGTCGATATCCTTGAGTTCCAGCCCCGCCTCTCGCAGACAATAGCGAATCGCATGCGAGGGAAAGCCCGCGGCGTACTTCACGCGGTTGAATCGTTCTTCTTCGACAGCAGCCACAAGCCGGCCATCGCAGACAATGGCTGCCGACGCGTTCCCGTGGTAAGCGTTGATCCCAAGAATGTTCATCGCGAGCAGATTCAGTCTACCTCAGGAGTCCGCGTCATGCGGCGAGGTGATGCCTGCACCACTCGTTAAGGACGTACAAAGCCCACGGGCGTGACCACGAAGTCCTGCCCTCGAGGAACGCAGCCCAAATGCCGCGTACTCCCTCGGCACGGAGTAGTGGTGAAAGCGAAGGCGCGATATCTGCAAAACTAGCTTCGAGCCGCGGCCGCAGACTTCCACGCAGCCATTCCTCCCAGGGCAACGTGAATGTCTTTTTCCCCTGCCCAAGGATTTCCTTCGGCAGCAGCCCGCTCAAAGCTTCCACCAAGAGCGCTTTCTGGAAGCCAGGGCGGTCGCGTGCTGCATCGGGAAGTGCGTTTACAAATTCGATGAGTGGCGTATCGAGCAGAGGCACACGCACCTCCAGAGAACGAGCCATGCTTACCGAATCGGTGTCGCGCAACAGCGTACTAGCCATGTAGCACCGCATTTCGAGCCAAGCAGTCGCGGCCACCGGCTCGAGATTCCCCGCTTCGCCCGCTGTGCGATCCAGCCATCCAAGCCACGTAGGTTCGAGAGTGACGCCGTCGGCGCCCACGGTGCTCGGACGGAAGCGCGGTTCCATCAGCCGTTCAAGCTGGCCTGGCGGAAAAAGCGCGCGCGTGTAGAAGTAAGGATGTGGGAGGAGGTCAGGATCTCTCCACGCGGCAACGGCTTTGCCCGCGGCGTCGCGCGACATTCGCGTTCCCAGAATGCTCGCCATAAGTGGTGCTGCAGCACGCCGCAACGGCCACGGCACGAACCAGGCCATTCGAGTGAGTCGCTGAAGAAGCGCCGTGTTGCCAAAGTTCGCGTAGCCTGCGAAGAGCTCATCTCCCCCCAACCCCGAGAGGGCCACTTTGAGTCCAGCCTCGCGAGCCGCCCAGGACACGCAATACGTATTGATCCCGTCCATCGTAGGCTGGTCGAGGCCGGCAACCGCTTCGTCGATCCGCGCAAGCATCGCCACTCCATCCAAAGGCACTTCCGTATGTTTTGTGCCGCACCGCTCGGCGATTTTGCGCGCCAGCGCGGCTTCGTCGTACAAAGTTCCCGGGAACGACAGCGTGAAGCTGCGGATTCCTGTCTGCGCGCGGGCTGCAAGCGCGGCGATGGCCCCGGAATCAAGCCCGCTGGACAGAAACAGTCCCACTGGCACGTCCGCAATCAAATGCGCGCGCACGGCATCTTCCAGCAATGGACGCAACCGCTTCGCGGCTGAATGCATATCCTTGGGTTTGCGCGGATCGCGCGCGGCAGAACTCGTCTGCGGATCCCACCAGGGACGCGCCCTCGGCACACGCCGCCTCTCCGGAACGTACAGCAGCATGCGATGCCCCGGTGGAAGGGAAAAAACTCCTTCGAGCAGAGTGACGGGCTCCGATGCGCTCCCGAAAAGGAGGTAGGAGGTGAGCGCATCCTGCGAAATCTGCTTCGGAACGATGCCGCTTGCCAGCAGAGCACGAACTTCCGAGGCAAACGCAAAACCCTCCGCTGTTTGCGTGTAATAGAGCGGTTTGATGCCCAGCGGGTCTCGCGCCAGGAAGAGCAGAGGAGCCGTCGCAAACCGGCCGCGCAAGTCGAGCAACGCAAACGCAAACATGCCGCGGAACTCGGTCAGGCACTCTTCGCCCCATTCTTCCCACGCATGTACACAAATTTCCGTGTCGGATTGTGTCGCGAAGCGGTGTCCAAGCAGCGTCAAGCGTTCTCGAAGTTCCCGATAATTATAAAGTTCACCGTTGTAGATGACCGCGACATCCCGCGTTTCGTTCCAGAGAGGCTGATGGCCTCCGGCAAGATCAATGATGCTGAGGCGGCGCATGCCCAGGGCCAGCCCTGGAGCACGCGGCTCTCCTGTCAGGAATCCTTCGTCGTCAGGGCCGCGATGCTGCAATCCTGCTGCCATCGCGCGCACGCGCAACTCGGCATCCTTGCTGCGCGATGCAAACGCGACACCGCAAATGCCGCACACGCTACTGTTTGATCTCCGGGGTCGAAAAGAAGGCGGCTCCAGCACGCATGGTGTGCTTGCGCAGGTGGAAGCGGGAAATTTGCAATCGGTTGTCCGCGTACCACGCAAGCACCACGCGTAGCAGCAAGAGGACGAGCATTGCTGTGGCGCTTAGCACCAGGTAAAAGAAAGACTCTCGCTCGAGGAGCAGGCTCCAATCGATGCCTTGCTCCCAGCCAGGTGCGATTTCGCCCAACAGCCCCCGAAGGCGAGACCCAACGTATGGCACCCTGGACAGTCGCACGTGAGCAATATGATCGTAGGTGTAATCGCGCGGATAATTCGGAATAGCGTTGACCGCCTGCGCAAAAACCGCAGGATCCTGCATGTCCTTGAGAGTCAAATAGTGGCCCGCCGCATCCTTCATGACGACCCGGTACGTTGGATCGACAATGATCCACTGCTCTCCGAGCAAGACTTCGGCCACGACGTGCTTAGTATTGCGGTCTGGAGTCAACAGAAGCAGGCGACGCGCTCGAATTTTTGAACTTCGCGCCAGATTCAAGAAGGCATTGGTGGCCGTGCCACAAACGTTTAACAGTTGGCGGTACGTAAGTGTTATCTCTGGATCGCGCTTCGCGAGAGCGTCTGGATTCGCCGTGCTGGCCCTCGATGGTTCGGCGCGCATCCAGCTCAGTATGGCGTCGAGCTTTTGTTCCTCGGGCAAGCTGTTGGGCACAATGGCGTCCGAAAAACCGTCGAGATATCGGCGCACAGAGTATTCCCGGACTCCCGCATACATCGAAGACACCACGGCGACGGCGAGCAACAGGTTCACTGCCCGCCACACTACACGGAAGATAAGCGTCCTCTTCGTCAGCAATCCAATCATTCCACTGGTTCGAATTTTGCACTGCCGCGTCTCTCGATTGCAAGCTTGTAATAAAGCGTTTCCATCTCACCAACAGGCTCCTCCCAACCCAGTCGCGCCGTCACCTCAGTGCATCCGGCGGCGAAGCGTGCGCGCACCTTTGGATCGCAAGTCACAATCTTGATGGCCGCAGCCAACGCCCCCGCTTCATGCGGCACCACCAGCCCCGCGACATCCGCCAAAAGCGGAGCGATGCCACACTGCTCCGTCACGACAACCGGCGTGCCTGCCGCAGCGGACTCCGCCGCGGTATTCCCAAAATTCTCATTCTGCGAGGGCAGTACGAACACATCGGCATCGCGATACGCCGCCCATTTTGCTTCGCCGAAAATCGGCCCGGCGAATCGCACGTACGAAATTAATCCAAGTTGCTCCGCCATCTGCGTGAGCCGCGCCTTCATGCCGCCTTCGTCAGGTCCCGCAAACACCAGCCGCATGCCCTTACCTTCCGCCGATTTGGAAAGCAAAGCGAACGCACCTAGAAGCAAGTCCGGGCTCTTCTTCTTCGACAAACGTCCGAGAAAAAGAATGACCTTTTCTTCTTTGGCGATTCCCAGCCCGTGACGAAAGCTGCCGCGCTCTGGCCAAGACTCCGGCACTTCGACTCCATTCCTACGCAGCGCGATCCTTTCCCGTGCAACTCCTCCGCTTGCCAGCTCCTCAACCTCTTGCTCTGACGTCGCGATAATTGCGCTCGCTTGCTCGAACAATCGCCGCCCGAATAACGCGTGATAAATTCGTTTCAGCCGCAGGTTTCGAACAATCGGCACAAACATCCCGATCGGCTCCAGCACGTACGGAATCTTCCGCTTCACGCAAGCGGCCGCGACCGCCGGCCCGAGAAGATCGTAGAGCCCAAAGATGTGCGCCAAATCAAAATTTTGCAGCTGTGCTTCGCAGAAGCTCCTCACCGCTGGATTCCAGCTCACCGATCGGTAGTTCAGCCACGTTGGCAGATAAGTTGTCGTCACACCGCTATCCACCCAGCTCCACCCGAACGAAGTCTGCTCCCCTCCGAATGCCTCCGTCGCGCCGGATCTCTTCACTGCGCCCATGCGTGTCCGGACGCCCCAGTCCGCAGTCAGCACCGTCACCTCATGCCCATGCCTGGCAAGTCCACGTGCCAGCGCTTGCACCTTCACTGGCGGGCCGCCGAATTCTAGGAAGGGCGCGTAGGTTTGTGTGACGCTCAGGATTCGCATTGTTCGCGAAGGATTTTCTTAAGAGACTTGGCGAAAACGGTGAACCGGAATTCGCGTTCCACGCGCTGCCTTCCGCGCGCTCCCATTTTTTGCGCCATCGCCGGGTCCGAAAGCAGCGTCTCGATGGACGTCGCGAGCTGCGCCGCGTCGCCGTGCGGCACCAGGTAACCCGTCACGCCATCCTCAATCACTTCGGGCGCGCCGCCATGCGCCCCGCCGATCACCGGTTTGCCGCGCGCCATCGCTTCCAGGTAGACAAGCCCGAAACCCTCGCCACGGCTTGGCAGGGCAAACATCTCGCATGCCTCGTAGCACGCCTCAAGTTCCTCGAAGCACAACCCGCTAAGAAAATGCACGTGACGATTCACGCCGTTCTGCTCCGCTAGGTCTTCCAGCCAGGCGCGGTCGTTGCCTTCACCCACGGCCAACAGCTGCAGCTCCGGCCAACGCGTCAGCAGCCGCGGCAGGGCCGTGATCAGCGTGTCCATCCCTTTGTACCGCTCGTTTGCCAGCCACCGGCCCACCGTCAGGATCACCCGCCCCTGAGGGTACCCATAAGGCAGCTTCCCCTGAGGCGCATTCGCGGGAATCGCTTCAAATTCCGGGTCGAGAGCCCAAGGCAACACGCGAATTCTCTCCCGCCGCACCTGCTGCTCGGCCACATGATTCGCCGTATCTTTGCTTGGCGCGAGCACGATATTGGCCCGTCGCAGAGCCAGCCGTCTCAGCACAGAAAGCGGTTCCCACACCTCCACGCCGTGCGTGCAAACAATCGTCCTGAGCCGTGGCGCAACAGTTCTCATCGCCTGTGCTACAGCTCCCAGATTTGGGTGCCCCACCAGAACTACCTTCCCGTGCCGCGTTGCCGCGCGAATCGCCGTCGCCATGAACCGCGCTTTGCTGCGCTCACATCCCGTAAAGACGAATTCCTTGCCACCCACAGCCATGCGGTGCAGTTCCGGCGTGTCGTTCAGGCTCAGCAGCCGGCACTCCATGTGGCGGCTGGCCGCGAATTCGCTCAGCACTGCCGCTAGGTGTCGGCTCGCCCGCTGCACCCCACCCGTCCCCTCTAGTTCTGTAAAGAGTCCAATGAGCACGCGCCGAGTCTGCCTTGTGTCCGAACGTAAGGCAAGTACTCCAGGAGTATAGCTAAGCCATTCCTGCCTGGAATTCTCACCCCACCCACCCGGTGTTAGATCCGTGACGATTATCCATGTTGGAGTTCAGTGCGGTTCGCCGTGCTTCTCGGGGGTGCAGATTCCCTTACACCGATTTGTCCGAATCGAGCGGGGAATAGGTTGTGCATTCGCATGGATGTCCGATCCCCCTGGTGTGCCCAGGCCGAAGAACCTGTCGTATTCTTGTTCTTTTGCTAGCTTTGTCGACCACCACTCTTGCCGCCAACTCACTGAAAGACAACCTGCACGGCCAGGCAGACCTGCCCGTCAGCCAAGGTGACCAGGAGCTCCCACTCACCCCGGCAGACTCATATCATTAGTGCCACTTCTTAGAGTTCGCTGCGAGGGTCGCCATCTTCACGCCATGGGGATCGCCTGATGCTTTCCCCTTTGCGATGTCGGCTGCTGTGATCGGAGAGTCCGGCTTTTTGCCCAGCCACTTGTGGAAGTTTCCCTTGCGGACGAGTATCGAAGGCGGAACGAAGAATTTCGCTGTACTTCTGACATTCGTTAATTTCCTGAGAGGGTCGCCCTGATCCTCACTCCATCATTCTAATTCCCACTGCGAACTTAGCCATCGCAATCGCACGAAAACAGTTCTCTAACTGGAAGTGTCGGAAAAGAATTCGCGCGAGTGGCCAATCGCTGACCACGCTATGCGTTCTGTTTCGGCCGAATCAAGCGGACACGCGATGTAATCGAAGGCTCCGGCGCGGAGGGCGGCAAGGTAATGACCCCACTCGGCGAACCGCGATAGCACGATGACTGGCGTGGGTTTCACGGCGGAAACCACGCCCCGGAAATCCCCATCCGGCAGCGTGTCATGGCAGAAAACCACGCCAAACTTCTGGGTGGTCATGAACACTCGTGCTTCGCCGAATTTCTTGCAGCAGATTGAGCTCAAACCACATTTGTGCATCGCTGCGTTAATCTTTTCGTGATCTTCTTTCTCGGGAGAGATCACCAACACCTGGTTGACCCTGATCATGTCCGCTTCCTTTCTTTCGGACGCTTCGACGAGAATGGCCACCAGCCGTGTGGCCCCGTGCCCCTCGTTCCAACGTGCTCTTTCACCACCGCCCGGAAGCGGCTCCGTGCTAGACGCAGATCTCCACGGACCCCTTCGAGGACTGCTCGGTTTGGGACCAGGACACTACCAGTCGGATCTCCTCAAGACTGTATAAAATTGAACAGTGCGCATACTTGAGAATCCTTAGCATATTCGGCTGTACGGCGAGATAGAGCGACATTGACCGTGAACCAGGGCTGGGCCGGGCGATATCCTTCATCTCGCCGTTCTCCTCATCAGGTCCGTGGAAAACGCCGGCGCAATTCAAACTGAGCGAGATTGACGTATCCTTGAATCCGTTACAAAAAAGCCACCGTGTATCGCGATTCGCGGCCGTTCGTTCGTCATGATGCTCGATTCCGCCGAGTGCGGTTGTCTCCTCATAAGGATTCCGGTTGACGTTTGTGGTAAACTCCGTGCACCCCCTTCCACACAGTAGTGAACGCCGGTGCTTTTTCCCATGAAGACCATCTTCCCCACACTATTTTGTTTTGTGGTGTTCGCTACTCCTGCTTCGGCGCAATGGCCTGTGCCGACCGCAACGGGCAAAACCATTGACGTGAGTCTGGGATTCTCAAATGTGAGTCGCCCAGGGGGTTTTTCCAACCGAGTCGGCTTAAACGGCGCGGATGCCAGCTTCACGATCGGTTATTCTCGGCTGGGTCTCAAAGCCGATTTGGGCTATGCGCGGGCCTCCAATTTCGAGGGCACTGGGCTTCACACCTATGTTCTTACTTACATGGCTGGTCCCGTGTTCCACCCGACGATGCATCGTAATTTTGCTACATACATTCACGCCCTGGGCGGGGCCGCCAGGGTCAGTGGTCCTGTTCCCCTTATGGGGGGCGGATTCCTTCTCGGGGGATGGGCGACGTACTTCGCCTGGATGGTAGGCGGCGGAGTTGATTACTCCGTGACAGATTCGATATCCATGCGCACTGGTGTGGACTATATAAGAACTTCCTATTTCGACCCTTCGCTGAGGCTTCGCGGCCAAAGCAATTTTAGGACAACCGCGACGGTGGCCTATTACTTCGCAAAGCCATCGCGGGCGCGCTCGCGGCGGTAAATCCCACAGACAGAGATCGGCCCCAAATTCGCGAGTGTGCGAAATGGGGCAGCACGGCTTTTGCCTCGACGAGATGATGGGAGCATGCTGCATAAGAAATCTAAGAAGCCCAAGAAAGCTAAGAAAACTAAGAAAGAACAGAGCGATTCGATACGTGCCAGGGTCAAGAACGAGATGGCGAGGCCGCGCATGGCCAAGTCGGCAAGAATAGCGGAACGGAATCTAGATCTGGCGCGGGTTCCAGAGCGGCCAAGTACCACCATGCCCGGAACTGTCGAAGAGATCATCGAGTCTCCACGTCGGCACCAACCGGAAAAGGCGCAGATTGCGGTTGGCAGGACCAACCGCCGGTATGGGGATCTCCGTATTGAAAATTCGTTAACCGATGAAAACGGCGATGATGTGAAGCTCAAAAAGGGCGCTCACGTCGATGTTACCGTCGCAGCCGAAGGCAAGACGTGAGCCGCGAAAATTGTGAAAGAGCACTAAGCGGCCCGGGGTGAGGGAACCGGAGTGGGCTTGAGTGGTTGGAATTGATGGGGGCTTCATCGGCGCGTCCCTTAGTGGGCAGAATCATTGATGTGGCCGTCCACGTCAATGTTTGGGGTTGCGCCCGAGCGGCGCGAACCCAGAAGCACTCCATTGACTCTAGAACGCCCCAAGCGAACATCACCAGTTGCCCGATTTCTGATTCGTGATGCGCGATGCCTGACACCGAACTACGTATACTAGCGACCCACGGACCTCGCCTGCGGAGCTACGACAATGCCTGACGAACAGTGGATCAGAACACTTGAAGACGGCAGAAGGGTGAAATTTATCTACCAAGAACTGCCGGAAGATGGTGCGTTTCTCACCGCTCAGCTTGCAGGGAATAAAGTCGTCTATTCGGTCGTATTGACCAAGGCGGGAAATCCGCTCAACCGGGAAGATGTTGAAATTCACTTCAAGGACGAGCTTGCAAAGAAGTAGAGACACGCCATTTGCGACACCATCGGCGAGCCAATCGTTTCCAGATGGACCGCCATCCAGTCAGCAAAAACTTCTTGACTCGAAACACAGAGTTGGGTTAAAAATGCATTAGTGGTGTCTATATGCGGACATCCCCAACTTCCAAAAAGAGCAAGCCCGCTCTAAAACCGACGCGGAACCCCGCTTTCGATGCCCAAGCTTTTCTCGATTCCGCGGGTGTGGCCAGAAAGGTCAAAGAGCTTAAGAGCGCAGAGATCATCTACGCTCAAGGTGATTCCGCGCAGAGCGTACTGTACTTACAAAGCGGCGGTGTGAAGCTCACCGTCGTCAATGAGGTCGGCAAAGAGGCGGTCGTGGCGATTCTCGCGCCGGGCGACTTCTTTGGCGAGGGCTGTCTGGCAGGTCAGCCCGTTCGCATGGGTACAGCCACCGCGATTACACCTAGCACTGTACTCGTCATTGAGAAGAGTGAGATGTTCAAGGTGCTTCACGAGGAGCATGGCCTCTCCGACCGGTTCATCAAGTTCATGCTGGCACGGAACATCCGGATCGAGGAGGACTTGGTCGATCAGCTGTTCAATTCGAGCGAGAAGCGGCTGGCCCGAACTCTCTTGTTGCTTGCCCGTTACGGCAAGGAAGACCAGCCTCACGGAGTACTTCCCAAGATGTCGCAAGAAACGCTGGCAGAAATGGTTGGCACAACGCGCTCAAGGGTCAATTTTTTCATGAACAAGTTCAGGAAATTGGGCTTCATCAAGTACAACGGCGGGCTACAGATCAACACTTCTCTCCTGAGCGTCGTGCTGCACGAATAAGTCCCAGCATTCGCCCTTATCGTAAATCCGGCTTATCGGGCGCCGTCTGAGGAGCCAATTCAGCCATATTTTCTGGATACATGCCCGAGAATTTTCGCGTCATCGAGTGTGATCGAGATTTGATCGCGCCCTAAGGACCGTACCCCAACGAGCAAAGCCGGCGCGTCGGCCCTCAGCATGGCGTTCCTATACGTCTTCAATCGCTAATGGACCATCCCTTCCGGCATGCCAGCCCTAAACAACTCCACGGCCTGCTCGGCCATAACCGGACGGCTGAAATAATAGCCTTGTCCCTCGCTGCATCCATGCCGCTGTAGGAAATTCAGCTGCTCGCGGGTTTCCACCCCCTCCGCAATTACCCGCTGTTTCAGGCTCCTGCCGATATTGATCATGGCGCTCACAATCTTGGCGTCTCCCGGGTCCGCCGTAATCTCCTGGACGAATGATTGATGGAGTTTCAGCGCATCCGATGGGAAACGCCGCAGATAGGTAAAGCTGGAATAACCGGTGCCAAAGTCGTCGATGGCAAGCTGCACGCCCATGGCTTTCAGCTTAACCAGCGTGACCACAGCAGCCTCCGCGTCACGCATCAGCACGCTCTCGGTCAGTTCCAGCTCTAGATTCTGTGGCGCCACCCCCGTTGCAATCAACACCGCCCGGACTCCTGACAGAAAATCTTTGGCACCGAATTCGGCCGCGGACACATTCACCGCCATAGGCACGACTCCCAGTCCCGCATCGCTCCACGCCCGCGCCTGTTTGCATGCTTCCAGCAGCACCCACTGTCCGATGGGTAAAATCAGGCCGCACTCTTCCGCGACGGGCACGAACTGCGCGGGATACACCATTCCACGCTGCGGGTGTAGCCAGCGTAGCAGCGCTTCCGCCCCTGTGATCTCACCTGTCTGAAGATTGATCTTAGGCTGGTAGTGGAGCAACAATTCGTTTCGCCCCAGCGCACAGCGCAAATCCGCTTCGAGCGATTGCCGTTCCGCGAGCCGCGCGTGCATTTCGCGGCGGAAGAACTGATAGTTATTCCGGCCGTGTTGCTTGGCTTCGTACATGGCGTTGTCTGCTCTATTTATCAAGCCTTCCGCATCTTGCCCGTCGCTGGGGTAGGTACTGACCCCGATGCTCACGTTGATATCAAGATTTTTATTATCGATATTATGTGGCGCCGTTAACGCCCTGAGGATTTTTCGCGCACTGAAGGCGGCGTCTTCCGCATGCTCGACTTGGGAGAGGAGTACAACGAATTCGTCCCCGCCTAACCGGCTTACCGTATCCGACCGCCGGATACAGGCCGCCAAACGCCCCGCTACCGACTGCAGCAGCTTGTCGCCAACATCGTGGCCCAGGGAGTCGTTGATCATTTTGAAGTGATCCAAATCGACAAACATCACCGCAAGTTGCTTACCTTGGCGTTCCGCCAGCGTAATCGCTTGCGTCAGCCGGTCGTTGAAGAGCACCCGGTTTGGTAAATCGGTCAGGACGTCGTGTTGCGCTGAGTGCGACATTTCGAGCGCCTTGGCGCGGGCCTCGCTCACGTCGTGGAAAGCCACAACTGCCCCGGTCATGTTCCCATCCTGGTCACGGATAAGCGTCACTTTACTTTCAATTCCAAATTCGATTCCGTCCCGTCGAACCAGCATGCAGTTTTTGCAGGTGGCCGTTGCTTTCGCGGTCTCAGCTTCTTGCATTGCGATCTCCACGGCATTGTCCATCGCTGCGCCGGTGACGCCATCGATGAATCGGAGAACGTCCGCCACGGGACGGCCTTGAGCTTCGTCCCGCTTCCACCCGGTCAGCTCTTCCGCGATTCGATTTAAGTATGTGACGTTGCCTTGCAGATCCGTGCGCAGTACCGCCTCTTCGATCGAATCGAGTGTCACGTTGGCGGCTGCATTTTCCAACATCATTGCTTCTGCCGCGCGGCCATCCATCATTGTGCGCACCTCTGCCTTAACCGGCAGCCGCCGGCGTAATAGTCGACCAGGTAGTTTCGGGCCTCGCCCTGTATAGCTTGCGGGGCCATTTCTTCTGTATCGGCCCCGCTCAGGATCAAGTGCGGCACGCGGGGCGCCGCCTCAAGAAACTTTTCGAACGTCTCGACGCCATGGCTATCGGGTAATGTCAGGTCAAGCAACACGGCCCCGACACCGCCTCTACGCGACCTCTCAATCCCGCCGGAAACTTCGGTCACCCGCTCCACGCGGAATCGTTTGTTCGTTGCCGAACCCAATTCTTCTAAGATTCTCGTCGCATCGTTTGGCGCAGCTTCGATTCGCAAAACGCACTCGTCCCTATCCTTGATTTTCGCCAGTTTCGCAGTTCTAAGCTCCAGGCTTGGCATGGGGATCAATCGACTCAAGACACGTGTTACTTGCCCTTGGCCGTCTTCGCGGTATCCGCCGCCATGAAGCGCAGCATCTGCTCCTTCAACTGCGCGTCCACCTCGTCCGCAATGGTCACTACGTCGGGAAGCAGTGCGCTAAATTCCAAATTCTTCACGTTTTTGTGGAGTGTCGAAAAAATGGTGACCTGCAGTAGACGAGACTCTTCCACAGCCATCGCTACCGTGTAGCCTTGTTTACGCCGCAAATCCCCGTGTTCGGCCGCAGCCTTCGAAATCGGAGCTTTCGTCACTGCGTCCAGACGCAACCGCGCAATCACATCATGTAGAAGATGAGGAAGATGGCCGGTGCGTTCTTCAAAGTTCAAAGGGATACAAGTTAGGTCTGGCTCCAGCTCGACTCGAGCAAGCCAATCAACAATTACAGCTTGGACTTCACGTTCGAGAATGTCCGCCACACTCTCAATCGAGGCAGTATCCCCATTCTCTCTGGGGCCCGTCACAAACTCTGCAGCTTTGCTCATCACATCCTCCCTTGGTCACTACTCTGGTTTATTTATCCTGCTGACCGGGGTTGCTAACCATCTCGGCTGCAAAATTTGTCGGATCGTGTCGCTGTCAATTCCGCTGATTGATGGTCCACCAAGACAGTCCGCAAGACTGTGCAAAACGGGTCGTCCGGCCCTCTATTAGGATTTTTTGATGTCCCAAGAGTAATGACCTATATAGGACAGCGAGAGGAAGCCGGAGTAGTTCTCTTGGATATTCCACGCCCAGACCGATTCGGTATCAACATTCGAGGAGCCAGGAGGGCAATGCAAAAGATCGCTGTTTCCCTTTCCGTGGAGCGCACGGCCAGCTGATCGGAAATCCGCCGTTCGCGGCGAAACTTGAGGCTGTGGGACGCGGAAGCTGAGGTTCCGGTCGAAAAGTCGGCAATGTGGATCCGATTCGGAAACGGCGTTCTGGAAAGTTGGAAAACCAAGAGCCAGCTTCTCTTGGCCGAAAACGCGCTGCTTCCAAAATGGACCTAACTCCTATGGCCTCGATGCGGCGTTTCTGCCAAAAGGTCTTGTTTACATGCTGGGCGGAGTGGCAAGGGCGCATGAGGCCTAATCGGAAATTGTCCCCCTACCCAGAAGCGTCACGAGTTCACCAAAGTGGTCCAGATAAATATCCGCGGGGTAGGCGCCCCGGTCGTGCACTCCAAATCCGTAATTCACCGCTGCAGCCAGCGTCCCCGCGTTGCGCGCAGTTTGCACGTCTACCTCGGAATCGCCTATCAGAAGCGCTTCCTGCGGTTCGGCGTCCAAATCTCTCAGAATCCTCGTTGCGCCCTGCGGATCGGGCTTCTTCGTTTCGAAACTGTTTCCCCCGTAGATCACTCGAAAATACTTCGAAAGCCCCATTTGCTCCAAAATCCGCACGCTGATTCGCACCGGCTTGTTCGTCAAAACCGCCATCGGGATGCGCGCCAATTGTTCCAGTGTCTCCGCGACGCCCGGGTACGCCTGCGTCGTGTCCATTTTGTGATGCTCGTAATAGCTTAGGAAAAATTGCAGCGCGTGTTGCCTTTCTTCCTCACTGCACCCATCCCCAAGCGCCCTGGCGACGAGCTGCGGCGCGCCATGTCCGATGTAGCCGGAGATCGTCGCCGCTGCCAGCTGGTTGCGGCCTAACTCGCTCAGCATTGCGTTGACGGAATGAATCAAATCCTGTTTCGAATCGATCAGCGTGCCGTCCAAGTCAAAAATTAGGGCGCGCACCGAGCTCAACTTCGAGTCAGCCATGAACCTCCCATCTTACCTATCTTTGCCGCTGGTCTCAGCATTCCTTGGGCAATTTTTAACCCATGATGAATTCTGCTTTAAAGAAGAATAAAGCATTCTATCCTTTTCAGAATCGTCTTCACTTCACGTAAAATAGAGGGCTTGTCGCACAGCACAAAACACTACCGGAGACCACATGGCCCAGGTTCACCCCTTCCAGGCGTTTCACTACAATCCTCAGCGTGTTGCCTTCGAACGCGTCTTGACCCAGCCCTACGACAAAATTTCTCTCGCCATGCAAGACAGCTACTATGCCGCCGATCCGCATAGCCTGATCTCCGTCGAAAAAGGCCGCACTTATCCGGACGATTCTCCGCAGAACAATGTCTACACGCGCGCAGCCACTTCACTTGAGAGCTGGATCCGCGAAAACGTCGTGGTGCAAGACCCCGTCCCTTCTTTCTACGCCTACTCCCAGCAATACAGCGTCCCCGGGACCGGCGAGCAGGGGGTTCGCCGCGGCTTCATCGGCGCCGGCAAACTCGAAGACTACTCCGCCGGCGTCGTCTTTCGCCACGAGCATACACTCTCCGGTCCAAAGGCCGATCGCCTCGAGCTTCTCCGCCATACGCGCACCCACACCGGCCAGCTTTTCATGCTGTACTCGGACCCTCAGCAGCGCATCGACGCGATCCTGAAGGACGCGGAATCTGCAGCTCCCACGATGGAACTGCGTGATGAATACGGCGTTGTGCACCGCCTGTGGGTGATCGCTGATCCTGGCCGCACTGCCGCCATCAAGCACTCAATTGAAGAACAGAAGCTCGTCATCGCCGACGGCCACCATAGGTACGAAACCGCGCTGACCTACCGCAATGAGCGCCGTCTCCACGCGGGCGGACTTCATCCATCGGCGCCGTATGCGCAGGCCTCCTACGATTTCGCAATGATGACATTCGTGAACACCTGCAGCGAGGGCCTCACAATTCTCCCAACACACCGGCTGGCCGCAAATCTTCACGATTTTTCGTGGGGCGAAGCGCGCCGCTATCTCGAGCCGTGGTTCGAAGCCAAGGTATTTCCCTTTGCTGACGACGGACAAAAAGCCAAGGCCCAAAATGAATTTCTCGCCCATCTTCAGCACGCGCGCCCACAGCGAGCCATCGGCGTCTACCCCGCCGCGGAACCCGGCAAACGCTTTTACTATGTATTGACTCTGCGTCGCGGCGCCGACCTCTCGCAGCTCCTGCACGGCGTTTCGCCTCTTCAACGAGAGTTGGATGTTGTCCTGCTCCACGATGGGATTCTCGAGCCCGCGTTCGGCATCACGCTGCAAGCCGTCACCGCCGAGAGAAATCTCGCTTACGAGCGGGAAGCTTCCGCGGCCCTCGATGCCGTCGATCGCGGCTCCGCGCAAATCGCGTTTCTCCTCAATCCCGTGGATGTCGATCAAATGATGCGCATCGCCACCGCAGGAGAAGTCATGCCGCAAAAATCCACGGATTTTTATCCCAAACTGCTGAGCGGCATCACCATGTACCGAGTGGGGGAGTGACGGAAACCAGAAAGGACAGGGGACAACCCTGCCCAACTGCCGATCATGCTAAAGAAAAAGGGCACGCAGACGCGTGCCCTCCAACAAAAACCTTCCCTCGCGCCCCAGTCCAGTTTACTTTGCGAAACTGGACACTGCTTCCGCCTCGGTGTTGTACACGTCAAACACCGTCAGCAGTTTGGTGATCTGCAGCACTTCCTGAAACTTGGCGCCCAGGTGAGCCAGCTTCAACGCCGCGCCCTGGGACTTGGCGCTGTGATGCGCAGCCACCAGCGTTCCCAGACCCGCGCTGTCGATAAACGTAATGTTCGCCATGTTCAGCACGACTTTCTTCTTTCCCTCGGCGATCAGGCTTTTCACTTTTTCACGCAGCGCGTTGCTCTCTTCGCCAAGCACGATGCGGCCGTCCAGCGCCACCACGGCTACGCCATCCACTTCCCGGTTCGTCATCTTCAAGGCCACTTTGTTTTCCTCCTCATCGGATAGCAGTTCCGGCGGCAACCCGGGCCGGGACCACAAAGCTTATCAATAATAGTCCGCACACGACATGTAATATCCGCAGACCGGGCAAATCAATTTGCAACGCCGCGATTCCAGCCGCTGCGAGCACACCGGACAATAGCGCGAAGCATCTTCCCCCGCCGATCCCTCCAGTTTCCCTGGCGAGGTGCGTTCCACCGAAACCTCGGCCCGCTCCCGCTCAACCGGGGGAAGTTCCTGTTTCGCGGCACTTTTCACGGCCCGACTCTTATAGCACATCCCCACACAACAATGGTAGCGCCAGCCCCGCCCCTTCCTTCCGGCCTCCCCGGTGCCTGCTTCATTTTGCTATTCTCTACTCTCGATCCACCTTTCATCCAATGCCTCCAACCACTCCCGATGTCCGCGGCATGAATCTCGATCCCCAAACCCGCTGTCTTCATTACCATACCCCTCTCGACATCATCGCTATCAAAATGAAATGCTGCGGTCTCTACTACGCCTGCAAAGACTGCCACAACGCCCTCGCCAACCATCCCATCGAGCCCTGGCCGCAATCCGAATGGCACCACCAAGCCATCCTCTGCGGTGCCTGCCGCGCCGAGCTCACCATCTCCGCCTACCTCCAATCCAACTCCCGCTGTCCCGCGTGCCACGCCCCCTTCAACCCCGCCTGCCGCAATCACCACCATTTCTATTTCGCGGTCCCTTCACAATCCTCCAGCTAAATCCAACTCAAACACCTCCGCGCGCCATCCCTCGGTTGGCGGCTAACCGCGCCACAATTCTTGAATAACCTACCATCAGCGATGTTGTTTGCATGCAACTCGAAGGGGGCCTTGACAGTGGCGGGGCGTGGGCCTAGGCTGCGCTGTTTGTCGCGCCTTGCAAGATGGGCAGCACACAGGAGAGCGCATGAAGAGAGTGCGGAGATTTGCAGCAGCGATCGTCATAATGATTGCGCTGACGGCAGCGGCGGTGGCGCGGGCGGCGGAGCACTATGAAGTTGTGGTCGAGCGGAACGTGCCGGCGAAGATGCGCGACGGCGTGACGTTGAGGGCGGACATATACCGGCCGAAAGCAGAAGGAAAATTTCCAGTGCTCCTGGTACGCACGCCTTACGACAAAACGGGCGAGACGAATTTTGGAATGAAGGGAGCGGCGCGTGGGTATGTGGTGATCGCGCAGGACGTGCGCGGGCGGTTCACGTCTGATGGCGAATGGTACACCTTCAAGAACGAATCGCAGGATGGCTACGACACGGTGGAATGGGCCGCGGCGCTTCCCTATTCAAATGGAAAAGTGGGAATGTTCGGTGGATCGTACGTTGGTGCGACGCAGTACCTGGCGGCGATTGCCAAGCCGCCGCATCTGGCCGGGATTTGCCCGACGGTGACTGCGTCCAACTATCACGACGGATGGACCTATCAAGGCGGAGCGTTCGAGCAGTGGTTCAACGAATCGTGGAGCACAGGACTAGCGATGAACACGATGCGGCGGCGCGTGGAGGAGAGTAACGCCCTTGAGGGAACAAAGACTCTGCCGCTGATGGATTATGCAGTGCTCGAAGCGCCTTCCGCGGCGGGAATTGCGCCGTATTTCAAAGATTGGCTGGCGCATCCGAATTACGACGCGTACTGGAAGCGGTGGTCGATCGAAGATCACTACGGGGATATCCAAGTGCCGGTACTGAGTTTTGGGGCGTGGTACGACATATTTCTCGGCGGGACACTGCGAAATTACATGCGATTGAAGACGGAAGCGGGAACCGAAGCTGCGAAACTCGGACAGAGGCTCGTGGTATACGCCGGAGGACACGCGGGTGGGTCAAACAACAGAAAAGTGGGGGGAGTAGATTTCGGCGAGAAGTTGCCGATTGATCAGGATGAGATGACGCTGCGATGGTACGACTCTCTCTTGAAAGGGCAGGCGAACGGCGTGGAGCACGAGAAACCCGTGAAGATTTTTGTGATGGGGAAAAACGAGTGGCGGGATGAAGATGATTGGCCGTTGGCGCGGGCGAAAGCTACGCGCTACTACTTGCACTCTACGAGCGGTGCGAATGGCCTGGCTGGCAACGGAACGTTGAGCACCACAGGCCCGGGAGAAGAAAAAGCTGACCAGTATGTTTACGACCCGAACGATCCGGTCCCCACGATCGGTGGGCCGCTCTGCTGCGGAGCGCTGCCGACGGGGATCGGACCGGAAGATCAAAGACCGGCGGAAGCGCGAGCCGATGTGCTGGTATTCAGCACGCCGGCGTTCGCGAAGGATACGGAAGTGACCGGCCCGGTAACCCTGGATTTGTACGTGAGCAGTTCGGCGGTGGACACGGATTTCACTGGGATGTTGGTGGATGTCTGGCCGAACGGATTTGCGCAAAATTTGACGAGCGGAATACTGCGGATGCGTTACCGGAATTCGCAGGAGAGGCCGGAGCTTGCGAATCCGGGCGAGACCTATCACGTGGCGGTGGACTTGTGGGCAACAAGCGATGTTTTCCTGGCAGGGCACAAATTGCGGCTCGAAGTTTCCAGCAGCAACTTTCCGCGGTTCGACCGGAACTTGAATACAGGCGAAGAACAAGCGCGCGGGATGCGCATGATTAAGGCAACTAACGTGATTTACCACGACAATGCGCATCCTTCTGCCCTGATTCTGCCGGTGGTGCCATAGAGACACGCGGAGCTAGCGGCAGGCATCCCGGAAACCGCCGGACCCCCTCTAACTTGACACTCCGAATGGGCAGGTCTACACTACGGAGTTTTTAGATAGCCCCGAAAGCAGACAGAGGGGCGGGACTCCCATGGACAAGAAAAGGCTCGATTACTACAGAAAGAAACTGGTGACGCGGCGCGAGGAGCTGATGAAGACTATCGCGCGCACGCAGGAAGAGGGTCGAACCGCGGACGAAGACCCGACGGTGGACCTCGCCGACAAAGCAGCGAATTCCTACACCAAGGAATTCCTCTTTGGCATGACCAATACAGACCGCACGATCCTGAACATGATCGATGCGGCACTCAAGCGCATTCAGACCGATGATTACGGAGTCTGCGCAAACTGTCAGGAAGAGATGCAGCAGAAACGGCTCGAAGCGGTACCCTGGGCCAAGCACTGCCTCTCCTGCCAGGAGAAGATGGAACAAGGTCTGCTGTAACCCCGAGGGTTACAGGCAGGATGAGCGGCCAGCCTGAGAAGGCTGGCCCTATAAGTTTAAGGCACGCCTCGTCCTGAAATTACCTTAGCGTACATCTTATCTTTCCTTCTAAGACCCGGAAGAGTAGATTTCTCCCTGGGTGACGCGAGAACTATCTTCCACGCAACCGGCTTGGAGCCTGCGGAGGGGTGTGCGCGGATGGCTGGCGGAAGCCAGCGATGCGATCGTGAGCGTGTTTTTCCCTGCGGGGTGCCGGATCTGCGACATGCTGCTAACGCGAGCGAGCCGGGTGCCAATCTGCGAGGAGTGCTTGGCGTCATTCGAAGCGCCTCCGGAGAAAAAGTGTGAGGTATGCGGGCAGCCGCTTGCGGGGATGACAGCGGAGGAGGCAGAACAGTTGATTTGCCGCGCATGCCAGCAGAAGACCTATGCCTTCGATCGGGCAAGAAGCCTCGGCATATATGACGGACCGCTCGTGCGGGCAATCCTCTTGTTGAAGTGGGAGCGAATCGAACCGCTGGGGTCGTGGTTCGCGCAAAGATTGGCGGAGACAGCAGAACGGGAAGGTGATCTGCTGGCCGGCGACGTAGTGGTGCCTGTGCCGCTACATCGCGACCGCGAGCGGGAGCGCGGATATAACCAAGCCGGGCTTATTTCCAAACCGCTGGCCCGAAGGCTCAACCTGCCCCATAAATCTGTGCTGCTGATGAGAACACGGCCTCGTCCGAACAAGCAGGTGCTCAGTTTAGAGGAGCGCTGGGAGTCCGTTCGTGGCGCTTTTGCCACACGTCTAGGCAGCCAGGTTGACAATAAGCGCGTCTTACTGGTAGATGATGTGATGACCACTGGGGCGACGCTTGATGCGTGCGCGCGGGCGCTGCTGGAGTCGGGAGCCAAGTCGGTTATAGGACTTACGGTAGCCCGAGCTGCGAGAAACCCCCTGCCGACCTCGAGAAGTGGTACCCTGTAACTTAAGGTAGCGCGATGAGCGCAAACCGGCCAAAGTCGGTCGATTCCCGGGGGCGGTATGCCCCTGAAGCGGGCGCTCCTCCTGTGCCCGAGTCCGCGGATCCCGCGGACAGTAGATCCCACAACCCGAAAATGCCGAGACGTGCCTCACTGATGCATGATCCTGTGCTGGTATTGAATGCGACCTACGAGCCCATCAACGTAACGGCCGTGCGCCGCGCGATGGTGCTACTTCTGAAGGGGGTGGCTCAGGCCGAAGAAATGCATAGCGCAGAAGTGCACTCGGCGGCGCATGCCCACAAAGTCCCGTCGGTGATTCGGCTGCTGGCGTACCGGCACATTCCACAGCAAAGCCGGGCGCTTTCGCGGAAAAACATCTTGCTGAGAGACCGAAACACTTGCCAATTCTGCGGCAGAATTTTCCCCAGCTCGGAGCTGACGCTGGACCATGTTGTGCCCAGGTCGCGCGGCGGACGTTCTTCCTGGGAAAATCTGGTGGCATGCTGCTACCGCTGCAATAACAGCAAGGGTGACCGGACACCGGAAGAGGCCGGACTAAAACTGGCGCGGCGACCGCGGCCGTTCACGCTCCATACCTCACGGCAGTTGATGCGGCTTATCGGACACCGCGATGAACGGTGGCGTAAGTATCTGTTTTACTAAGCGTTTTCGGCGAAATCGGGATCGGCAAAATATTTTGAAAACGTGGAAACCTTTTCCGCTGCCATGCATCTAAATTAATAACTAACCACTTCGAGGACACACCCCGGGAAGCAGCTAAGGCTCAACGCCTTAGCTGCTTCTCTCCTTTTGGCGCCGATTTTTCGCTAGTATTTTTCTATTACCTGTTTCCAGGTGATTTTGCGGGACCAGCTCCGGAGAAACTCTGCAATGCAGCTTCTTCGTCCGGAAACTCCGGGAACACCTGATAAAGCCGGGTGACTTTCAAAACATCCTCGACGCTGTGAGATAATCCGACAACTTTCATTTCGCCACCGCTCTTGAGCACCATCACATAGATGCGTGCCAGCTCGCCAATTCCGGAGCTGTCGAGATAGTGCAGTTCGCTCAGGTTGAGGACAATCTGTTTGCGGCCTTCCCCGAGAAGGCGAGAGACGTTTTCGCGGAGAACGCCGACTTCGATAAAAGTGAGACGGCCGCGAACATCAATTAGAGAAGCGTGAGCCGAATGCCGGATGGTCGCTGAAAAATTCAATATGCGCTCCTGATGGCTGGTACGGATTATTCTACTTTGCTGCGGCGATCCGGAACAGAACATTTCGCCGCAAAAAAAATAGCGCAAATGACCTCTGGAAAATAGAGAATCGTTGACCGAGGACGGCGGCTGACGCCTATTGCCGCATGACGACGCGTAGGCCGCGGCGCCAGCTTTCCGCCAGGCCAACACGCGTGCTTTCCAGTTCGGGCGGCAGAAAACGCAAGAGGATATCCGTGGCCGGGTGGAATCGAAGAGCCGGAGCGACGAGATAGACGAGCGGCGGAGCGGCCTGAAGTTCAATTCCTGGGAAATATCCGTAGCGAGCAAAATCGCATTGTTCCAGATGACGGCGAATACGAAGCCAATAGCCGCCGGCTTGCAGCGGGAGATGAATGTGCTCGCTGGCTTTTAGTTCGACAATGGCGAGACGACCGGAGCGAGTGATGGCAAGCACATCGAGAATGCCATGCTCGCCGCCAGCGTGCGCGAAGACTTGCGAATAAACAAAACGCGGATCGAGAGCCGCATCGATTCGGGTGACGTCTTCGCGGATCAGAGCTTCGAGCCAGCGCTCCGGCTGGGCCCGGTAAAAAGCGTGGTGCGATTCGCTGGCGAGCGTGTGACGATGAACCTCGAGTTGCTCAAGCAGTCTCTTAAGAGCTGGCATCGAGGATGGTGTAAGTTCCTCGCGCGAATCGGGACAGCCGAAGAAAATGCGCCCATTGTCCCAGCGCGCAAATGCTAAGCCTCGAAAACGCAGTACGACCTCGCGCGACCGTGCAACAGGGTGCACCCTGACAGCGCGCGGCGACAGAGCCACGACCGGATCGAGTGCGGCATGCGAACGATCGAGGAGCGCTTGCGATTCGCGATGGGGAACCAGCCAAGTCTCTTGATTTCCTGCGCGGCGCAGATCGATCTTTTCGAGCGTTTCGCGGACCGTATCCCGCTCATATAGTTCAAGGGATAAATCTGGTTTCAGAGCGGCGGCACGAGGTATCACATGGCGCGCCTCTCCTTTCGGCAGAATAAGCCGGAGCGCAATGACGGCGCCGTGCCGGAATGAGTTACGCGAGCGATGCAGCCACAGCAGTCCAAAAGTCAGGCTGCTTTCCGCAGTATCAGCGGACTCACCGTCTGGAACAGCAAGGACGGCGACATGAGAAGAACCGCGGCGGAGAAGTCCGCGCACATAGTTGCCGGAAAGAGAGTGTTCGAGGTCAGGCGCTGACGTCAGAGACTCGAGGGATTCATCGGGAAAGCGTTCCGCCAGGAGATGCCCAAGACCGGCGCAAAACTCTTCGCGAGATAGATCGCGGAGGTTGCGCTCGTATTCCATGCGAATAAATTCGAGGCGGCCAGGCTTTGCGCGGCCGAACCGTTCGACGGCAAGCGCTAACCGCTGGTCGGAGTGGTCTGTGATGGCAAGCACTCGGCGCGTTAGATTGTAGTTTTCGGACCACAGATGCAGGAGAGGTTTCTCCGCGGCGCCGCGCACTTCCCACGAGAGCCCGGAGAACGGCGCAACCCGCCCGCCATTCTCGCGAATCTCGATGGCGCCGTCGGCGGTGAATTCCTTGAGACATGCCAGCAATTCGGCGGAAAGGTCCACGCCGGAGATTATAAATGAAATACTTAGCTCTTGAACTATTCTTTGTTGGAAGCAAAGAGAATTCCCGAGACCCTGACTACGGGCTTCTGGATGTTCCAGGAAGAAGGGATGTGCTCGAAGGAAACTTCAATGTCGCGGCGCTCGCCCGGAGCAAATGGAGCCGCCCGCAGGGAGAACACGGCGCGGGATTCGCGCAGAACGACTTGGCCAAGCTCGTCTGAGAATTCGACAGTGAGCTCGACGTTGGAGAGGGTCAAGTTGCCTCCATTTGTCAGGCGGCCCGCGAGCATGGTGACCTCTTGGTGCAGAAAATTTTCAGCTCGGCTGAGTGTCAGGTCTTCTACCTGAATCTTTGGCGCATATGCTTGTTCAGGGGCGCCAAACGGGAGATGTGATTCGCGCGTGCGAGAAGAGGACCGGCGCTCCCCGCCGGGCCACATCACAATGATCAGGGCGATAGCGATCGTTGCCGCCCCCATCCACACGATCCAGGAGCGGCCGCTGGTTGGTTGCGGCTGATCCGGAGTTTCGATCTGAAGAGATTCAGGCATGTATTGCACTCAAGAAATGATGCTGGCCTGGATGCTGTCGCGCGTCAAGGCGGCAGGAGAGAAAACTGAGCCAGCTTACCATCCGACGCTCACCGTCCCGCGACTAGCGACCGACGACGAGCCGATGAATTAGAGGTTCCGGAAGCTGAGCGGTGCGCATCCGTTCCTGTACCGCGGAAATGTCATAGGGAACGCGCCAAAATTCGACGATTTGGTGCTCGATATCGGCGATGGCGAAGCCCGCGCGGGGATCACCGTCGCGCGGCTGGCCGATGGAGCCGGGATTTAGCAAATAGCGTCGCGGGTGTTCGATGCGGAGGGCGGCGAACGCTTCCGAAGGGCGCGGTCGAATCTGCAGCACTTCGAGATTGGAGTCCTGATAAGAAAATCCGCCTTGATGATGGGTATGTCCGAAAAAAGTGACTTCTGCCGTGGAATCCAGTAAGCCATCGAGAGCTTGTGCGGGAGTGAAGACATATTCGTCCTCATCTTGAAACGCGCCATGGACCAAAACGATTCCGTCAGTGGCGAGCGGTCCCTGAGGGAGGCCGGAAAGCCAGGAGAGGTCTTCCGCGTTCAGCCGCGAACGAGTCCAATCCACGGCGGCTTTCGCAACTGGATTGAAATCGGTGGTATCCATCAGGCCTGTGACGGCTTTGTCGTGATTGCCGCGAATGGTTTCCGTCCCAAGTTCGCGAAGCCGAGCGACGACCTCATGGGGGTCGGGCCCGTAGCCCACGACGTCGCCGAGACACACGGACACGTCCCACCGCCCCGCGGCTGTATCAAGCGCAGCGGCGAGGGCCGTGGCGTTTGCGTGAAGATCGCTTAGAACTAGAATGCGCATTCACACCATCCGCAAAATGCCATTGAGTATAGATGAAGCCGGGAGCCGATGCACCATGCACCAGGGGTCGGACGGAAAAAATGAGATGCGACGTGTGAGAAATGAGAAAGTCTCGAAGAAATTTCGAATATTTATAAGTAGTTTAGAAAATAACATCATAAAACTAGAACAGGAAAAAACCAGTAACAAAAAATGAAAAGAATTAAACAAAAAAAACCGATGGCCGACGAAACATTCGCAATGGCCGGCTCGTCTATACATGTGCAGCCGGAAGAGCTGCGCAGGCAAGCCAGAGGGATCAAAAGAAAAACCCCGCGGTGGCAGCCGCGGGGCGATGACACGCAGTCTTTCCGGCCGTTAGTCCAGGAAGAACGAGGTGTCTTGCGGGTGAGACTACTCGCCCCAAGTGCGCGTGTCAACTCTGTTCAGCCTGCGGCGGCTAAGGAAAAGGCTGACTCGATCCTGACGGAAAGGAAGTTGACACGCATGAAATTCAATTCAATTCTCCGCAGTGCAGCACTAGTGGCGGCGTTCG
Source organism: Candidatus Acidiferrum sp. (assembly GCA_041486245.1). Taxonomy (GTDB): domain Bacteria; phylum Acidobacteriota; class Terriglobia; order Acidiferrales; family UBA7541; genus Acidiferrum. The sequence goes on along the minus strand of JBGPLB010000009.1, from coordinate 69 downwards.
CATGCCCGGTACCACTCCTCGCACAACCAGTCAGCAAGACCATCAATATCACCCAGTCGGCAAAGATCG
>JBGPLB010000008.1:0-50327 GCA_041486245.1 Candidatus Acidiferrum sp. | reverse complement strand
GAATGAGAAGGTCACAATCAAGGTTGGTGGGAAATTTAAATGTGACCCGGGGAAATCGGTGACATCAAAAAAAGAGTAATATGAAGGCCGGACGGCCTTGCCTTTCGGCTAAGACTTTGAGCTATAAAGGTTTGATCGCATTCCGAGTTCGGCTCGGCAACACACAGAGCCGGGCAGTGCTCGCCAGCGGCAGCCAGTTTCGGAACGATTTGGGGGCTGGCTAACTGGGCCGGGAATAGATCGTGCCGGAGGCGCGGGCGTACCCAAACAATTGGGTCCAGGAATCTAAGGTAGGAGCAGGCCGACGGAAGAACAGTTTCAGTTTGTATAAGTCGCACGGGTGGGCAAGCGCCCAAGGGAAACTTCAATAGTCTATGTGGATTGTCCGATTAGCGCTGTCGAGACCCTACACTTTTGTGGTGCTCGCGCTTGTCATCGTTCTGCTGACGCCCGTGGTGCTCCTGCGGACACCAACGGATATCTTCCCGGAAATCAACATCCCGGTGATCAGTCTGGTGTGGAATTACCAGGGACTTCAGCCCCTGGAAATGGAACAGCGCATCACCAGCAACTCGGAACGCGCCGTCACGACGCTCGTCAACGATGTCGAGCACATCGAATCAATGTCCATCAACGGCGTCGCTGTCGTCAAAATCTACTTCCAGCCGCATGCCAACGTTCAAGTGGCGCTGGCCCAAACTGCCGCCATTGTCCAGACGATTTTGAGGACGATGCCACCCGGTACGACGCCGCCTCTCGTGAGTATCTTTTCCGCATCGACCGTTCCGGTCATTCAAATTGGGTTGACCAGCGATAGCATGAGCGAACAGCAGCTTTTCGACTTTGGAAACAATTTTATTCGCACACAGCTTGCCACCGTGCAAGGCGCGGCGCTTCCCTTTCCCTTCGGTGGAAAACAACGGGTTGTCTCGGTGGATATCGATTCCGCCGCCTTGCAATCGAAGGGGCTCTCCGCTGTGGACATTGTGAGCGCTATAAACGCGCAGAACCTGATCCTGCCCTCGGGCACGGTGAAACTCGGCTCGCTCGAGTACCTGGTGGAGATGAACGGGAGCCCGCTCTCCATAGAAGGTCTGAACGATTTGCCGATCAAGTCCGTCAACGGCGCGACGATTTACATGAAGGACGTCGCTCATATTCGCGATGGATTCTCCCCGCAAACTAATATCGTGCGTGCCAACGGCCAGCGTGGGGTGCTCATGGCCACGTATAAGACCGGCGGCGCATCGACGCTGGACATCGTTGCGCGCGTGAAGGAAGTACTGCAGAACTATGCGTCTTCTTTGCCGGAAAGCCTGCACATCACCACGTTCTTCGATCAATCCCTCTTCGTGCGCGCGTCGATCCAGGGAGTTTTGCGCGAGGCTCTGATCGCCGCGTGCCTGACAGCACTGATGATTTTGATCTTTCTCGGAAACTGGAAGAGCACGCTGATCATCGCGATTTCCATTCCCTTATCCATTCTCGTGAGCATTCTGATGCTCAGCGCTCTCGGGGAAACCATCAACATCATGACTTTGGGCGGCCTTGCGCTGGCCGTCGGCATCCTGGTGGACGACGCCACTGTCGAAATCGAAAACATCAATCGCAATCTGGCCATGGGCAAGGAAACGGTTCAGGCGATTCTGGATGGCGCGCAGCAAATCGCCGTTCCCGCGTTCGTTTCGACTCTCTGTATTTGCATCGTGTTCATTCCCATGTTTTTCCTTTCGGGCGTGGCGAAATTCCTCTTCGTGCCGCTCGCCGAAGCGGTCATTTTCGCCATGCTGGCTTCCTATTTCTGGTCCAGAACAATTGTCCCCACAATGGCCATGTATCTCCTGAGCAGCGAGGACGAGTACATTGCCGAAGAACACGCTGGTGAAAAACAAGGATTCTTCCGCCGCTACCAGCAGGCATTCGAGCGAAACTTCGAAAAATTCCGCGAGGGATATCGTCGCGGTCTGGCGTCAGCACTGGACCGCTCCAAATTGTTCGGTAGCTGCTTTCTGGTATTTTGCGTGCTTTCGGTCGGTCTGGTCGGGGTTCTTGGGAGGGATTTCTTTCCCAAGGTCGACGCTGGGCAGATTCGTTTGCACTTCCGTGCACGCACAGGCCTCCGCATCGAGGAAACCGCGCGCCTCGCAGATCAGGTGGATGCCGTCATTCGCGAAACCATCCCTGCTAAAGAACTGCAAACAATTCTAGACAACATCGGCGTACCCTACAGCGGGATCAATCTCAGCTACAGTAACTCCGGAACCTTTGGTACCTCCGATGCCGAAATCCTGGTGCAATTGAAAGAAGAGCGCGGGAAACCTACCGGAGGTTATATCAACGAGCTACGCGAAAGACTGCCACAAACATTTCCGGGCGTGCAGTTCTTCTTTCAGCCGGCGGACATCGTGACGCAAATTCTGAATTTCGGAACGCCTGCACCTATCGATGTGGCGGTAACGGGAGCGGACCAGCGCGGCAATTATGTGGTTGCGGAAAAACTCGCTAAAGAGATCCGGCATATCCCGGGAGCTGTCGATGTTCACGTGCAGCAGGCGCTCGATGAGCCAACTCTGCACCTGGATATCGATCGCACCCGTGCGCAATCCGTCGGCCTGCAGGCCAAGGACGTGGCGCAAAACCTCCTGGTCTCGCTGAGCTCCAGCTTTCAGACCTCCCCGGCCTTCTGGCTGGATCCCAAGAACGGGGTGAGCTACAACGTGGCCGTGCAATCGCCGCAGTACCGGGTAGATAGCTATCAGGCGCTGGAAAACACTCCGGTGACCGGAGTTACGCCCGGCTCCACTCCTCAAATCATGGGAAATCTGGTGGACATCAGCACCACCGCGCGGCAGGCGGAGATTTCTCATTACAACGTACAACGCATGATTAACGTCTACGCCGCGGTAGACGGCCGGGACCTCGGAGGCGTTTCCGATGAGGTCTTGAAACTTGTGGACGCAGTGAAGCACGAATTACCGAGAGGCAGCCACATCGAAGTCCGCGGACAGGTGCAGACGATGCGATCGTCGTTCAGGGGCCTGGCCATCGGATTAGTTGGTGCAATCGTGCTCGCTTACTTGCTGATCGTTGTGAACTTCCAATCCTGGCTGGATCCATTCATCATCATCACCGCGTTGCCAGGCGCTCTCGCCGGCATTTGCTGGATTCTGCTGCTGACCCACACGACTCTGAGCGTGCCTTCTCTCACCGGCGCTATCATGTGCATGGGGGTGGCCACCGCCAACAGTATTCTGATGGTTTCGTTTGCACGCGAGCAAATGACCGAGGGTAAATCCGCGCGTGAAGCCGCCCTGCAAGCGGGCTTTGTGCGCATGCGCCCGGTGCTCATGACCGCGCTCGCCATGATTATCGGCATGATCCCCATGGCCATCGGCCTTGGAGAAGGCGGCGAACAGAACGCCCCACTGGGCCGCGCCGTGATTGGCGGACTTATTTTTGCCACGTTCGCAACGCTATTTTTTGTGCCTTGTGTGTTTTCGATGATTCATGGCCGGCGCGAGCGGAGAAGGCATCGCGGCGAATCGCAGTCTCTCGCGTTAGCCTGAGTGCAGGAAAGTTTGCTGAGGTGTCGGAGTATCAGAGAATGAAAGAAGGCGGATCACAGTTGGAAACCGAGCAGGGAGGGCCACCGCCCGCCAAAGGCAACCGGCTGTTCACGTTTCTGATTGGCGGCGTGATTGTCCTTGTGATTTTGGGCGCGTTCACCCTGATTCAGCGCCGCACACAATATCATGCGTTGGCCGAAGAGACAGAGGCGCGAGCCATTCCCACCGTGGCGGTCATCCATCCCACGGCGGAGGTCGCTCAGGAGGACCTCGTGCTGCCGGGAACTCTCCAGGCCTACGTCGAATCGCCCATCTATGCGCGCACGAACGGATACCTGAAGAAGTGGTATCACGATATCGGAAGCCGGGTGCCAAAGGGTGAGCTGTTGGCGGATATCGACACGCCCGAAGTCGACCAACAACTCTCCCAGGCGCGTGCCGACCTGAACACTTCACAAGCGAACGCAAATCTATCCAGAATTACGGCGACGCGGTATCAAGACCTGATCAAAACGGATGGAGTTTCCAAACAGGAAGTCGATAACGCCGTCGGTGATTATGAAGCGAAGGCAGCGACAGTCAAATCTTCGGAAGCCAATGTGCGGCGGCTCGAGGAATTGGAATCTTTTAAGCACGTTTACGCGCCATTCAGTGGGGTCATCACCAAACGCAACATAGACACTGGAACACTAATCAATGCCGGCAATGGCGGCGCCCAGCAGGAACTTTTTACGCTCGCACAGACGGATCCGATTCGGGTCTACGTCAGCGTGCCGGAAATATACTCGCCCTCCGTCCGCGCGGGGCTGGGTGCGTTTCTCGAGTTGACGCAATATCCCGGGCAACACTTTCAAGGAAAAGTAGTGCGTACAGCGGAATCCATCGATCCCAACACGAGAACACTCTTGACGGAAGTGGATGTACCGAACAGGAGCGCCCAACTCTTCCCGGGCGGCTACGCTCAGGTGCACTTACAAGTGAAGGTTGCCGCTTCTCGAGTGCAAGTTCCTGTGAACGCCCTCCTCTTCCGCGCGGAGGGTTTGCGCGCCGTGGTTGTAGACGCAAATCATAAGACGCATCTGCGCCAGTTGACGATCGGCCGAGACTTTGGAACAACGCTTGAAGTCTTGCAAGGCTTGGAACCCAACGATTGGATCGTCGTAAATCCCGCTGACTCGCTTGATGAAGGGCAAGACGTGCGCGTAAAACAAATCGCGCAAGCGGCCGGGCCCGCTCAGCCAGACGCCAGCGAGGCTCCGGCGTCAACTCCGCAGCCCAAAACTCCAACCCCGAACGGAGCGCCCGGAGCAAAGCGGTAATGCCCCAGAAGAAATTCTTCCTATCTTCGCTCTTTGTGGTGGGCTTCGTTTCACTGCTGGCCGGATGTACGGTTGGCCCCAAGTACGAGCGGGCGAGTGCGCCAGCCACAGCGAAGTGGGATGTATCGGCGCCCTGGCGGCAAAGCGATCCAAAGGATGCCATTCGCAAAGGCGAATGGTGGAGCGTTTTTCACGATGACGAACTGAGCGGTCTGGAGCAGGATGCTCTTCGGGCGAACCAAACGTTGCAAGCGGCCATTGGAAATTACAATCAGGCGCGCGCCGCCGCAGCAATTCAGGTCGCAACAAACTTTCCAACCTTCGGTGTTTCTCCCAGCGCCGCGCGGCAACGGCTTTCCGGCAACCGGCCGACAAACGGCGCTGTCTCCGCGATGCGCCCCGTCACGCAAAACACGTTCACGCTGCCATTTACGGTGGGGTATGAAGTGGATTTGTTCGGGCAGCGGCGCAGGACGATCGAGGCGGCGGAAGCGTCTTATCAGTCAAGCGCCGCAAGCCTCGAAAATGTGCGGCTGGTCATCACCGCAGAGCTGGCCGGCGATTATTTCAATCTGCGGCAGCTCGATACCGAGCTGGGAATATTGAATCGCACGGTGGAAACGCTGCGCCGCTGGCTGGAGCTTGTCGATTCGCGGCACAAGGGCGGAGTCGCTTCCGGACTCGACGTCGCCGAGGAAGAGACTCTGTTTCAGACGACGCGCACGCAAGCGACGCTTTTGTTGCAGCAGCGAAAACAGTTTGAAGATGCCATTGCGGTCCTCGTGGGCAAACCCGCGCCGGATTTCCATATATCCGCCAAAGAACTGAATGCCGAGCCGCCGCCGATGGACCTGGGGCTTCCTTCGGATTTGCTGGAGAGACGTCCGGACATCGCACAGGCTGAGCGCCAGATGGCCGTCGCTAATGCGCAGATTGGAATCGCGAAAGCTGCTTACTATCCGTCTTTGAATTTATTTGGTAATGGCGGCTGGCAGGCCGCCGATGTCGCCAAGCTGGCCAGCGTTGCAAGCACGTTTTGGGCAGTCGGCGCGAACGTGGCGGAAAGTATATTCACCGGCGGCGCCCGCCGCGCACAGGTCGAGTTCGCGAAATCCGGTTATGACGTGAGTGTCGCGAACTATCGACAATCCGTGTTGGCTGCCTTTCAAGAAGTGCAGGATGATGTTACCGGACTCTCTGTCCTCGAGCAGGCGCGCGACACCCAAAAGCTCGCGCTGGACGCCGCTCGCCGCACTCTTGATATTTCCCAGGACCGCTACAAAGGCGGGCTCGTCAGCTACCTGGATGTAGTCACGGCACAGCAGAATTTGCTGAACAACGAACAGGAAGCGGCAGTGATTCAGGGCCAACGTCTGGTGACCAGCGTCCTCCTGGTAAAAGCGCTCGGCGGAGGCTGGGATGCATCGAGTCTTGCCGCTGTGCAGGTCAAACCAAAGCTGAAGGACGTCGTCGCTCCATAAGTGCTCTTGCCTGCCTCGAGAACAACTCTCTCTCTTCTCAGGGAGCATCAAACAGCTCTGACGCTTTTGGCACTTCCACTAAAACGTATCGAGAATCGCTTTCCTGAATCGTTTCAAGCGGGCCTCGTCTCGCCTGTAAAACGTCCATTGGCGGATACGCTTGGCCCGCACCAGCCCCGCATGCTGCAAAATTTTCAAATGTTCGCTCGCGGTGGGCTGGCTTACGCGCAGCTTCTTTGCGATGAAGACGCCGCACACGCCGTCTCTCACCAGGTCTCCATACACCTGCGGCGGAAAGTGCTTGCGGGGATTCTTAAGCCAATCCAGAATGCGCAGCCTCTTCGGGCTGGACAGCGCCGCAAATGCAAGCCCCAGATTCATATAGACACTTAGCCAACTCCCTAAGTATAATGCTACACGAAATAGCAGCGAAATGGAATGCATTCTGTAAAGGCGGGCTTCCGTTTGAGAAATCTTCTTACTCGCAGCCCCAGGAATTAAACTTCCATGCACATCACACAAATCAACAGAGAACGCATCCTGGCAACGGAAAAAGTCATCCGCCGCTACATCCGCTGGACGCCAATCCTCGAGTCGGACGGCCGTGACTTTGGATTCGGCTCCATCTCCATCATCTTCAAGCTCGAATTGCTTCAGCATTCCGGCTCGTTCAAGGCCCGCGGCGCCTTTGCAAACTTGCTCCTCCGAAAAATCCCCGAGGCGGGTGTCGTCGCCGCATCCGGCGGCAATCACGGCGCCGCTGTAGCCTTCGCCGCAAGCAAACTCGGCGTCCCCGCTAGGATTTTTGTCCCCACTGTCGCTTCCCGGGAAAAAATCGAACGCATCCGCGGCTGTGGTGCGGAACTTGTCATAACCGGAGAACGCTATTCCGATGCCCTCGCCGCCAGCGAACGCTGGGCCGCCGAATCCGGGGCGCTGACAATCCACGCTTACGATCAGCCCGAAACGCTTCTTGGCCAGGGCTCTCTAGGGCTCGAGTTCGAGCAACAGTCTCCGAATCTTGGCTCGCTCCTTGTCGCCGTCGGTGGAGGCGGACTCATCGGTGGCGTCGCCTGCTGGTATGCAAATCGCATCAAAATTATTGGCGTCGAGCCGGAAGCCGCGCCGACCTTACACAACGCCTTGCAGGCCGGCCATCCAGTGGATAGCCCCGCCGGCGGGATCGCCGCGGATTCGCTCGCGCCCAAACGCGTCGGCGAACTGATGTTCCCCATTGCTCAGAAATTTGTCAGCGGCGTGACTCTTGTGACTGACGACGCCATTCAGCGGGCCCAGCAGGCCCTCTGGAAGGGCTTGCGAATCGTCGCGGAGCCCGGCGGTGCCGCCGCGTTCTCCGCACTCATTTCAGGCAGATACAAGCCGCAACCCGGCGAACGTGTCGGCGTCCTCGTTTGCGGAGGAAACACGGCCGCCGTTGATTTTGCCCGCGCAGCGAGCGCCAACTGAAAAAAAGCAAGCACCGATTCCAGGCGAGAACATTTTTCAAAATCAATCACAGGAGATCGAAATGTCTGTCTACGACAAATTGAAAGCGCTAGGCATCTCGTTGCCGGAAGTCGCTCCCCCCGCCGCGGCTTTTTTACCGTTTGTGCGTTCAGGCAATATGATTTTTGTGTCCGGGCACATCGCCAAAAAAGAAGGCAAGCCCTGGATGGGAAAACTTGGCGCGCATCTCAGTACAGCTCAAGGCAAGGAAGCCGCGCGCGAGATAGCCATTCAATTGTTGGGAACTCTCCACGCTGCGACAGGGGATCTAAACAAGCTCTCGCAAATCGTGAAGCTGCTGGTACTGGTCAACAGTGACCCGTCCTTCACCGAACAACATCTAGTCGCGAACGGCGCTTCCGAACTTTTCGGCGAGATTTTCGGAGAACGCGGCAAACACGCAAGAAGCGCCTTCGGCGTTGCTCAAATCCCCCTGGGCGCCTGCGTTGAAATCGAGCTGATTGCAGAGATAAGTTGAACCTGGCTGAACTACGTCGAGCAGAAACGGCGGTCTTCTTGTCTCACAAATGAAATAAGTTCACGACCCATACGACCAGCGCCCGCCCACCATCGCGCGCTCTATCGGAATCGTGACTAATGTTGACGGATTCTCGTGCAGCGGATCGCGGCCCAACACTACTAAGTCAGCCAGCTTCCCTGCCTCGATCGATCCTTTTATGTTTTCTTCGTAGGAAGCGTATGCACCGTGCAGTGTGCCCACGCGGATCGCCTCTTCGATGGTGATGCGCTGCTTCGGCCCCCAAATGTTTCCCTTCGTATCCGTGCGTGTCACCTCGGATTGCAGCGCCATCATTGGCTCAAACGGCCCGGGCGGATAATCCGAAGCCTGCGTCGGACGAATCCCCGCATCAATAAAGCTCCTCAGAGCGAACATGTGGTTCAGCCGTTCCGCGCCGTAGTAGCGCATTTTTTCGCCGTGATAATAGACGTAGGTAGAAAACGGTGTCGCTATGGCGCCAATGGCTTTCATGCGCGCGATCAAGCCATCGTTCACCACTGTGCAGTGCTCCAGCCGGAAACGCGGGTCGCGCCGCGGCGATTCGCGTTGCAACCGTTCGTACACGCGCAGCGTGGTATCAATCCCCACGTCGCCGTTCGCATGCGTTCCAATCTGCCATCCCGCGAGATGCGCTTTGCGGCCGTGTGCGTACATCTCGTCTTCGGTCATGACCAGAATGCCGTAATCGTTCGGGCGCCCTTCGTACGGCCTGGAAAGCCGGGCGGTACGCTCGGATATCGACCCATCGCAAACCAGCTTCACTGCCCCAACCCGCACCCATTCGTCCCCAAGACCGGTGCGTACTCCGGCCGCGATCATCTCATCCAGAAAATGGTAGTTGATGAAGTTGTACGCGCGGTACAGCAACTCGCCGGCCTCATGCGCATCCTGATAAGCGCGCAAATCGTTTGGCGTGCCCTGCGCCTCGGTCGCGGAAGTGATCCCGGTTCGCGCGAGCATTTTGGAAATGAGCTTGACTCCTTCGCGGCAATCGTCCCGGCTAAATTGCAAAGGAATGACTTTCTCGAAATAATTATTCGCGCTCTCGGCGACTCGGCCGCTGAGCTTCCCTGTCGCAGCGTCGTGGCTAATCTGCCCGCCGGGTGGATCGGGCGTTTTCTCGTCAATTCCCGCCTTGCGAAAAGCCAGCGAATTCGCGTAAGCCGTGTGTCCACCGCGATGCTGGATATGCACCGGATGGTCCGGCACCACGGCGTCCAGATCCGCGATGGTTAGCGCCCGGCCTTCTTCCGTTTTCGTATCGTCGTACTTGAATCCGAGCACCCATTCGCCAGCGGGCGTTTTCGCCGCGCGCTCTCGGAGCGCCGCTTGAATCGCCGCAATCGAACGCAGGTCGCAGTCCACCATCCGAAGATGCAATTTGCCAGCCTCCGCAGGATGCGAGTGCGCGTCGATAAATCCTGGAAGCACGGTTTTGCCGCCAAGGTCGATCTTCCGGACGCCGCCGGCCGCGAGGTTCAGGACGTCGGTGTTGCTTCCTACCGCGAGAAATCTGCCACGCGCAATCGCCACCGCTTCCGCGCGCGGCTCGCCTGCATTCACCGTCCAAAAGTTTCCGTTGTGCAGAATCAGGTCAGGCTTTTCTTGCTCCAACGGAAACATCGTTAAAGCGGCCATCGAGCCGAGAAACTCGCGGCGTGTCGAGCCTTGCGTCATGGATGCCTTTCCAGAAAAGGAAGTTGACGCGCATCCTACGCCCCGCCATCTTCGGCGTCAACGCGCGCTGTTTCTTCCTCGCCTTGCCTCCGGCACTTGACATCTTGCCTGGTTTTTCGTATAGGTAGAACTTCTAGGCTTAACGGTAGGACTTCTAGGTGTCGCAATGACTCAGGAAAAATCAGAGTTCCTCAAGGGAACTCTCGACATGCTGATCCTCAAGATCGTCGCGCTTGGTCCAATTCACGGCTACGCCATCTCCCAGCGCATCCAGCAAATCTCCAAGGATTTCTTTCAGGTCCCGCAAGGCTCGCTCTATCCCGCGCTTCACCGCTTGGAAGACCGCGGCTGGCTCGCGGGTGATTGGCGCGAATCCGAGACCGGGCGCGAGGCAAAATTTTATGCACTCACTCGGAAGGGCCGCAGACAGCTGGAGACCGAGCTCGTTTATTGGGAGCGGCTCTCTGACGCCGTGGCCCTGATCCTGCGCACTGCGGAATAGGAGGCGCCTCCATGCATTGGCTCCGTCGTATTTTTCACAAAGAGCAGGCCGAAAAGCATCTCGACGCCGAGCTCCGTTTTCATCTCGAGCGCCAAGTCTCAGACTACGTCGCGGCGGGCATGCCTCCCGAAGAAGCCCGCCGCCGAGCCCACCTCGATTTCGGCGGCCTCGAATCCATCAAACAGCAAACCCGCGAAGCTCGCCGGGGGAATTTCATTGAAATCCTAAGGCAAGACGTCCGCTACGGATTCCGCATGCTTGGCAAGAATCCCGGCTTCACCACTGTAGCCGTGCTCACCCTGGCGCTCGGCATCGGTGGCACGACCGCGATCTTTTCTGTCGTGAGTTCTGCTCTGCTTCGCCCTCTTCCTTACCATGACCCCGCGCAGCTCGTGTGGGTTGCCGACGAAAACCCGCGCGCCCACATGACCGTCGTGCTGGAATCGGACTATTTTGCTTATCAGCAGCTCAAAGGGGCCTTCCAGGACGTCGCTGCTTATGAGCCCGGCGAGACCCACGCGTTGACGGGCTTCGGAGATGCGGTTCGTCTGAATGGAGGCGCGGTCACCTACAATTTTTTCGATGTTCTCGGCGTTCTCCCGCAGATGGGCCGCTCGTTTCTTCCGGAAGAGGATCGCGCCGGAGTCGCGCACACGGTTTTGCTCACCGATGCGTGCTGGCGTCAGCACTTCTCCTCCGATCCACACATTATTGGCCGCTCCATCGCGCTCGACAATGAATCCTATTCCGTCATCGGAGTGCTGCCTCCGCAGTTCGAATTTCTGGACAACCCTCGCATCGAAGTGATAGTTCCGCTGGCATTGCAAAACCGAGAGATCTCCATCACGAAACCCATGCGCCTGGTCCGCGCAGTGGCCCGTTTGCGCCAAGGGATAACTCCTCTCGCGGCAGCTGCAAATGTGGACGCCGCCAATCAGCGTATCTGGGCTGGATATCCGCCAAGTTGGGCCGGCATGATGGAAGGAACGCGCGCGCAAGTCCTCCCCCTCCGCGAACACCTCGTCGGTAAAGCGCAGCCTGCTCTCCTGGTCTTGCTTGCCGCGGTTGCGTCCGTGCTGCTGATCGCTTGCTTGAACATCGCGAATCTCCAGTTGGCACGTGGCGTTTCGCGGGAAAAGGAAATCGCCATCCGCGGAGCACTGGGCGCCGAAGTTGCCATTCGCATGGCGCTGGGTGCGGAGCCGCGCGATGTGCTTTGGATGATCCTATCTCGCGGCTTAGTCCTGGCTGCAACGGGTCTCGTTTTTGGGCTCACAGGAGCGTTTGCGCTGACCAGGCTCTTGGGAACCCTGCTCTACAGAGTCCGCCCCTCCGATCCGGCGACTTTCGTTGGCGTAACCCTGGCGCTGCTGGCGGTTGCTCTTGCTGCCTGTTGGATTCCGGCAAGGCGGGCGATGCGCGTTGATCCCATGGTCGCCCTCCGCTATGAATAAGGGATACAGAATGGCCACGATGTAAGGAACGCCAGAAAAGAGGTTCCGACAATGCACTGGCTAAGCCGCATCTTTCGAAAGGAACAATCCGAAAAACATCTCGACGCCGAGCTCCGCTTCCATCTCGAACGACAAGTCTCCGACTACGTTGCCTCGGGCTTGTCACCTGCGGAAGCCCGCCGCCGCGCTCGCCTCGATTTCGGCGGCCTCGAATCCATCAAGCAGCAATCCCGCGAATCCCATCGCGGCAATTTCATCGATACTCTCCTTCAAGACATTCGCTTCGGCCTGCGCATGCTTCGTAAGAATCTTGGCTTCACCACCGCCGCGGTGCTTACCCTCGCCCTCGGCACCGGCGCATCTACGGCAATATTTTCTGTCGTCAACGCTGCTCTTCTCCGCCCCCTTCCGTATCGCGCCCCCTCGCGTCTCGTCTGGGCCGATGAATTCGTGCCCCATATCAACGATTGGGCCGTCCCCAACCCGGAGTTCACCAACTGGAGTACGCGCAATCACACCTTTGAAGAAATGGCCGCTTACGATGGAGGTAATCAGTCCAACCTTACCGGCGCGGGAGAGCCCGAACGCGTCGAAACTTCAGCCGTTACCGCCAATTTCCTCCCCGTGCTGGGTATCCAACCCGAGCTTGGCCGCACATTTCTCGCTGATGAAGACCGACCGAGCGGCCCGCTTGCCGTCCTGCTCACCGACTCTCTTTGGCGTCGCAAATTCGAAGCCGAGTCTGGCATCGTTGGAAAATCCATAGATCTCGATGGTCGAGCCTACGCTGTAATCGGCGTCCTACCCGCGAGCTTTCGGTTTCCTGACAAGCGCGAAGCCCCACAATGCTTGATCGCCTTCCAGCTTCCTCCTGAAGTCAACTGGGCGGCGCAAAGGTTTAGTCTTACGCGCGTGATCGGCAGGTTGGCGCCGGGCGCGTCTCTTCGTCAGGCGCAAGCTGACCTCACAACGCTCGCTGCACAATCCAATTTGGCCATACCCGCCGACTTCGTCCGAACTCGTGACGGCTTGCAAGTGCAGCTGACGCCTCTACACGAAAAAATTGTCGGAGATGTTCGTCCTGCACTCCTTATTCTTCTAGTTGCAATACTCTTTGTCTTGCTCATCGCCTGCGTGAATGTCGCCAATCTCCAGCTTGTCCGCACCGCTGGCCGCCACAAAGAGCTGGCAGTCCGCGTCGCCATCGGTGCGGGCCGCGCTCGCCTCATTAAGCAATTGCTCACCGAAGGCGCGTCCCTCGCCGCACTGGGCGGTACAGCAGGGCTGCTTCTTGCGGCCATCGGCGTTCGGCTTCTTCGCATTTCCTTGCCGTCGACCATAGCTCAGATTGGCGTTATCTCTATCGACCACCAAGTCCTTCTGTTTGCGCTCGTCATCACCTGCATCACCGCGATCCTCTTCGGCCTCGCGCCTGCATTCCGCGCCTCAAAGCCGAACGTGAACGATGCCCTCAAGGAGGGCGGCTCCCGCACTACTGGCTTCTACATTCATCGCAGATCTCACGGCGCGCTCGTAGCGGTAGAGTTCACGCTCGCATTTTTGCTCCTGATAGGCTCCGGTCTTCTGATTCGCAGTTTTATCCGCCTGTCTAATGTCGCTCCTGGCTTCGATCCCACGAATGTGCTCACCGTCAGCACGGAGCTCCCTGACTCGAAATATTCCACAGACCAGCAGCGCCAGGCCTTTTTCTCCCTGATACTGGAGCGTATGCGCAGTCTTCCCGGCGTGCACTCCGTTGGCCTGACCACTCAGCTCCCTCTTAGTCGCCTTTGGGGATCGTTTTCCTTCCTCATCGAGGGCCAGCCCGAACCTCCGCGCGGCACTGCGTCGATGGTATTCGCCAACGAAGTCAGTCCGGATTATTTTCAAACAATGCGCATCTTCCTGCTCACCGGACGATCCTTTACTCTGTCCGATCTCGCGCCCGATTCTCACGCGATCATCGTCAGCGCGGCGTTCGCCCAGCGATTTCTCCCCGCCGGTACCTCGCTCTCAAAACACGTCCGCCTCCGCGGGCCCGAGAACCCATGGAGCATTGTTGTCGGTGTCGTTGGTGATGTCCATTACGCGGGCCTCGGCCGCGATTCGGATCCACAGGTCTACGTCCCTTACTTTGGCGAAAACGCCGGCTCGGTCGTAATCCGAAGCGACCAAGACCCTCGTAGGCTCGTTTCTGCCGTTCGAGCCCAGTTTGCCGCCACCGATCCGCTGCAGCCAGTTTTCGACATCACCACCATGAAGCAGCGCGTCCAAGACTCGATCGAAATCCCGCGCTCCAATATGACGATCCTCACCATCTTCGCTTCGCTCGCCCTGGTCCTCGCCGCAGTCGGCATATACGGCGTCATTTCCTACTTTGTCTCGCAGCGCAACCGAGAAATCGGCATTCGTATGGCTCTAGGCGCAGCGCCCTCCGACGTTCTTCGCCTCGTCCTTGGTCAGGGCCTCGTCATGATTCTCATTGGCCTGGCGCTAGGTCTCGCTGGTTCGTTCCTCCTCACGCGCTATCTTGCCAATCTTCTATACGGCGTTCGCCCTGCCGACCCACTCACGATCATCTGCGGCGCCGTGCTGCTGATAGTTGTTGCACTCGCCGCTTGTTGGATTCCTTCGAGGCGGGCGACGCGTGTCGATCCCGTGGTCGCCCTTCGCTATGAATAATGGGAACAGAAAAGCTAGGAAGCTCTGAACCGCAGAACAGGAGTTGTGACCATGCACTGGCTAAGCCGCATCTTTCGAAAGGAAAAATCCGAAAAGCACCTCGATGCCGAGCTCCGCTTCCATCTCGAGCGCCAAGTGTCAGATTACGTCGCGGCGGGAATGTCTCACGAAGAAGCCCGCCGCCGAGCCAGTCTTGATTTCGGCGGCCTCGAATCCGTCAAGCAACAAAGCCGCGAAGCCCGCCGTGGCCATCTTCTCGAAACTTTGCTCCAGGATGTGCGCTACGCCGCCCGCATGCTGCGCAAAAATCCCGGCTTCACCTTCGCCGCAGCCGTTACTCTCGCCCTCGGCATTGGCGCCAATACCGCCATCTTCAGCATTGTTAACGCGGTGATTCTTCGCCCACTCCCGTACAAAGACTCCGCTCGTATCGTTGATATTTCAACGCACTCCGCCATGTTCCCGACCTTTTCTCTGGGCCTTTCGTGGCTCAGCCTCAGTCGAATTCGCTCGCAAGTCTCCGCGCTCGAACAGACTGCTGCGTATACGGAGACAGAGAAAACTCTTTTGGGAAATAGTGAGCCTGCCGTCCTTTCCATCGCTTCCGTCACGGACGGCTTTTTCGAGGAACTGGGAGCCACTGCTCAGCTCGGGCGCTTGCTCTCCGAAGAAGATGCCAAGCCCGGACAGAACCATGTCGTGGTCATCAGCGATTCACTCTGGCACACTCGTTTTGGAGCGGACCCGGGCGTCCTCGGCAAAACTTTGGTCCTCGACAAGGCACCTTACACCGTGGTGGGTGTTGCTGCCCCGAAATTTTCTTTTCCCTCCTCGGACCAGGCGTGGCTTCCCCTCTCACCGTCGCCCGCTGACCGCCAAAACCCCACCTATTTCATGCTCCAAACCTTCGGCAAACTGCGCCGCGGAGAAACAGCCGAAAAACTGAACGCACAGCTCGACGCCGTCGCGAAGCAATTGATGAAAGACTATCCCGCGCTCGCGGCAGGCTACCGTTTCTCTGCCGAACCGCTACTCTCCGACAGCGTCGCTGACGCTCGCGACGCCTTCCTGATCCTTCTTGCTGCCGCCACATTCGTGCTTCTCATCGCGTGCGCGAACCTCGCCAGTCTGCTCCTCGCCCGAGGTTCCAGCCGTCAGCGCGAAATGGCTCTCCGTGCCGCTCTGGGTGCATCGCGTGGGCGTCTACTTCGCCAAGGTCTTGTCGAGAGCTGCCTGCTCGCCCTGATCGGGGGTGCATTCGGAGTTGCTCTAGCCGCCGAAGGCATTCAACTCTTCCGTGCGATCGCCCCCGCGGATACTCCCAGGCTGAACGAAATCTCTCTCGACTCCACCCTGCTGTGGTTCTCTCTCCTCAGCTCCCTCATTGCAGGGATTCTCTTCGGCATCGTTCCTGCACGCCGCGCCGCGCGCATGGATCCCAACGAAGCCCTCAAAGAAGGCGCCAGTGCAAATCTCGGCGCCTCCCGTTCCATGCGGCAATCCCGGCTGGGCAACGTCCTTGTCACTCTTGAAGTAGCTCTAGCATTTGTTCTCGTCGTCGGCTCGGTTTTGATGACACTCACTCTCTCCCGCCTTCTCCATCAAAATCCCGGCTTCCGCACGGATCATCTCCTCTCCTTCGATCTTCCTCAGCCGCCCTCCGGCGAATCTGAAAAGCCCCAGGATCTCGTCAAGAAGGAGGCGAGCCACCTCCGGGAGATCGTTGAGAACATTCAGCAAGTACCCGGAGTCGCGGAAGTCACCGCCGCCGATCATGGTGTTTTGAACGGCATGATGATGATGCACGGCGGCCTACTCGTTGATGGCGCCATTCCGCCCTCTTCGAAAGAATCCCGCACTGCCAGCACACGCTATGTCTACCCCGGCTACTTCCATGTGATGGGAATCTCGCTCCTCCGTGGCCGGGAGTTTACGGAACGCGACTCGGGCGGCACACAAGCAGTGGTACTTGTGAACGAGGCTATGGCCCGCGAATATTGGGGAACGCTCGATGTCGTTGGCAATCGCCTTAGCGCCTCCAAGGATGACAAGGGCAAGCCGTCTTGGAGCGAAGTTATTGGAGTGGTCGCGGACGCGCGCGAGATCAGCCTTCGGACTCAGCCCTCGCCCGTTTACTTCCTTCCTATGCTGCAGGGGCGTACCGGCTCGGTTCACCTTTTGGTGCGCACGAGAACCGATGCAGACACGCTTGCCACAACGATTTCGCGCCAAATCTGGGCCGCGTATCCCGACCAGCCCATCACGCACCTCACAACGATGTCGAGAAATATCTCCAAATCCGTGGGCAACGAACGCCTGCGCAGTATTTTGCTCGTCGTATTCGCGGGAATTGGTTTTGCGTTGGCCCTCGTTGGCGTCTACGGCGTAATCTCCTACTCCGTCGCGCGCCGCGTGCAGGAAATCGGCATTCGCATGGCGCTGGGTGCTTCTCCGCGCGATGTTCTGCGCATGGTGATTGGACAAGGCCTCGTTCCTGTAGCCCTGGGCGTCGTCATCGGGGCCGCCAGCTCCTTCGGCCTGGCTCGTTTCCTCGCTAGCCAGCTCTACGGCGTCAAGCCTACCGATCCCGCCACTTTTCTCGGCGCCACGGCGCTCGTCTTGATCGTAGCCTGCGCCGCGTGCTGCATCCCAGCCCGCCGCGCCATGCGCGTCGATCCCATCGTCGCTCTGCGATATGAATGAGCATTTGCCAGCAAGCAACTCGGTTCGCGTTCTGTTGCTCGGTAAAATACGTCGGTTCCAACATCAAATCAATAAGATGATGCTATAACGCAATTCTTGACATCCTTTATTTGCTATGACATCATACTTGCATGAGAACCACTCTCTCGCTGGATGATGATGTTCTTCAAGAGATAAAGGCATACGCAAGAAGCAGGGATGTCGCCATCGGCAAAGCGGTATCAGATCTGGTACGCCGCGGACTGCAGGCGCCTTTACGGACCCGCATCGTCAACGGTTTTCACGTCGTAGACTTGCCTCCCTGTTCAGAACGGATAACCGCTGACGACATCAAGAAACTCGAGGATGAGTCATCTTGAACGCTGCTTCTTTGCTGGACGTGAATGTTCTTGTCGCAATGGCTTGGCCGCACCATGCGGCGCACGAAAAGGTCCAAGCATGGCTTTCGCAGCATGCGCATGAGGGGTGGGCAACATGCCCTCTCACGCAGACCGCATTCATCCGGATCCTCTCGAATCCTTCTGTTTCATCCTACGCGTTGACACCTCGCGATGCTCTCGACCTTCTTCAGGCCAACCTTGGTCACCACGCACACAGATTCTGGGCGGATGACTTGAGCGTCGTTGAGGCGCTTGAACCGCTGACTGCGCGATTGGCGGGCCACCAACAGGTGACCGATGCCTATTTGTTGGGACTCGCAATACACAAAAAAGGAAAGTTAGCCACCATGGATCGAGCCGTCTCGACATTGCTGGCTGAAAAGCGCCGCGAACGCGAATTCATTGAGTTAATTTGACAGAGATTTTCCGCGTTCAAGAGTAATTACGAAATGCTCGCTAGCCGGGCGGCCAGCGGAATTGGCGGCCGCCTAGCAAGTGCAGATGAAGATGAAAGACGGACTGGCCCGCGCCGGCGCCGTTGTTGAAGACGGTGCGATAGCCTGCGAGTAGATTGCGCTCGCGTGCTAGCTGCGCGGCGACCAGGTGCAGCTTGCCGATCAGTGCTTGGTCCTCGGCCTGTGCGTCGTCCAGCGAAACAAAATGTTTGCGCGGGCACAGCAGGATGTGCGTCGGCGCCTGCGGACTGATGTCCTCGAACGCAAAAATGTCGGCGTCTTCGTAGACGATTTTGGACGGAATTTTCTTTGCGGCGATTTTGCAGAACAGGCAGTCAGCGCTCATCGATAGCTCCCCGCAACTTGTTCGGCAAGAAGAATAGCTGCAAAGCTGTATGGAGCAAAGAGCGGACTATAAATATGCAACCGCTCGGGCACGATATAGCTTGCCTCTAGTGCTGATCATCGAGGCGCACGACGAACGGCGTGAATCCTTCACGGCTGCGGAGCTGTTCACCAAATTGCCGCGCCGCCTCTTCTCCGGAAACTTTGCCAACGCGCACGCGGTAATAAGTGCCGTCGGGTGAATCGTACTGTTGAATGAAAATCGGCGGATAAGAAAGATTCAAGCGGTCGCGCAGTCGTTGCGCGTTGTTAGGATCGCGAAACGCGCCGACTTGCACCGTAAAATAGCCGCCCGTGGGATCGATGCCGGGCGTGAGAACTTCCACGCGTACGGGCACGACTCCCGGTCCGACGGACTCAATTTCGCGCGCGGCGGCGAGCGACAAATCAATGATGCGATTCTCGACAAACGGCCCGCGATCCGTGATTCGCACGGTTGTCGATTTGTCGTTATTGAGATTTGTTACATGCACTAAGGTATCGAAGGGCAGCGTCCGATGCGCCGCCGTCAGCTTGTACATATCGTAGATTTCACCGTTCGAGGCGCGCCTCCCGTTGAAAGGAATGCCATACCAGGAAGCGTTGCCTTCTTCCGTGTAGCCTGCCGGCGCAGGACTGCCCGGAGACATGCTTCGCTTGGGCGAAGGTTTGGCCGTGGGTGATCCCGTCGTTGGCGTGCGTCCGACGTCCGTCGAGCGCTTGGTGGATTCGATGGTTTCCGGCGAGGCGGGCGCGGGTTGCGACGGGGGAGGCTGCCGGTTGGCCGTGACGCGGCGCGAAGCGCAGCCAGTGACCAAGCACAAGCAAGCAAAGCACAGCAGAAAGAGTAGATTCGTGCGGCGGCGCGTGGCCTGGGAGTAGGTCACTAGATGGCTCGCATCATGATTGCGATGGCGGTTTCTGCGCATCGCGCGCGGCGCGCGCCGTGTTCCGTGCTTCAATCCAGGCGGCCGCTTCGGTGAGCTTTTCGGAAACCTCGCGCAAGAATTGCGCGGTGCGTTTTTCCGTCTCAGGCGCCACATCTTCCTTCACAAAACTTTTCACGCGTTTTAGTTCCTCGTCCACTCGTTTTCCGAAATCCTCAAAACTGTTGATGTTCTTCAAGCGCGAAACCTCCTGGTCGATGCGGCGGCCGAATTCCTCAAATTTGTCCATAGTGATCGCCACGGCTCCTCATTCGCGGTAAAAAGCTGCGAATTCTGTATTATAGGAACGCGGTGCGCGAGTCGCAAGGAGGAGAATTGGCGCTTTCCTATGAGTGGCAGCGGCGTGTGGAGCGCTGGAAGAACACGATGCGGGGAGTTGTTGGCGGCGGTGGAGGGCAGCAGCAGCCGCGTCCGCAGATCTGCCCTGCCTGCGGCTCGCTTGTGGGTATCAGCGCGACGCGGTGCCATGTTTGCGGCACGAGCCTGCGATTCTCCCTCGCGGCTTTTAGCAAGAAATTTTCCGGAGTCTTCGGGGAGCACGAAGCTCCGGTAACCACGGCGCTTTTGATCGCGAACATTTTGATGCTGGGTGTGAGTTGGATGGCGCTTGTCGCTGCGGGAGGCGGAAAAGGTCTGAGCATTCTGTGGGGGCTTAGCGGAGCGACACAATATCGTCTGGGGGCGAGTTTTCCTTTCTCTATTTTCTATATGCATGAGTGGTGGAGGGTCGTCACCGCGATGTTCCTGCATGGTGGCCTGATTCACATTGGCTTCAATATGATAGCGTTATTGCAGTTTGGGCCGGCAATCGAAGAGCTCTATGGCTCTCCGCGATATTTGTTTCTCTACGTGTTCACGGGAGCGTTCGGCTTCTTAGTGAGCGCGGGATTCGGCAACTTTTCGCTGGGAGCGAGCGGCGCATTGCTGGGGCTCGTCGGGGTGATGCTGGCGGTCACCACAAAGCGCGGCGGTTCGCCCATGCGCGAACTGCGTTCGAGACTGGTTAGTTCTGTTGTCATTCTATTTGCGCTCGGTTTCATGGGCATGGGAATGGACAATTACGCGCACGGGGCTGGGCTGGCTTCCGGATTCGTATTGGGGAAGTTATTCGCAGACCGTCAGCCAGCGAACGTAAATGAGCGCCGTAGAGCTTACGCTCTGGGATGGCTGGCGGGACTGGTTGTGATTGCGAGTTTCGTGTTGATGATTAAACACTACCGCGATCCCTTGCCCGGCGAATCCACACAATCCTATCCCGCGGCGAGAGAAAGTGCGCTACTCTACTGCCAGTACAAAACGCCAGCCGTGGATCCGCATTCCATTGTCGTTGTGAGTTTGCACTCGCCCAAGGAGAAGGTCTGGGGCGAGTTGCTGGACATTAATCCATCCGGCGTGACGCTGCGCGGAATCGACCTGAATTCCTTCGATCATTTTGTGCGCCAGATCAACGAGCCGGACGGCGAACGCATCGGGCTGCCCACCATCTTTTTCCCGATGAACCGAGTGGAGCGTGTCTCTCTTGATGAGCCGACCGGGTCGATTCCTTCAATGGACGAACTCTTTGCGCGCAAAATCGGCCGCACGCTTACAGACTACCTCTCGCAATTCGCCTGACGCGGGCTAACCGAACTGCGCTATCCTCAATTGCAATGAAAGGCCGTATCTGGACAGTTCCAAATCAAATCACCTTGCTGCGGCTCGGTTTTCTGCCGTTTTTTCTCATTCTTATTTCCTACGAGAGTTATAAATGGGCTTTGCTGGTCCTTGTTGTAGCCGGGCTTTCGGATGGCGTTGACGGCCTCCTGGCCCGGAGCCTCAACCAGCGATCGTCTCTCGGCGCGTATCTCGATCCCATCGCGGACAAGCTCCTGCTCTCCTCGTCGTTTATTATCTTGGCATTCAAGAAGAAAATCGCATGGTGGCTGACAATCATCGTGTTCAGCCGCGACATCCTGATTCTTGTGGTGGCGGTCGTGATTCTGTTGATTTCCGGTTACCGGCCTTTCCCACCAAGCATTTTCGGAAAGATGACCACGGCTTTCCAGATCCTGCTTGTGTTCACCGTGGTCTTTTCCGCTGCATATCCGGATTTTCATCTTGCGAAGATCATTCCTCTGCTCGTTTATGGCGTTACTTTTTTCAGCGTCTTTTCCGCGCTTCACTATTCGTTCAGCACGGCCCGAAACCTCAGCAGTTCCGCTCCTTCCTAAGAAGAATATTTACACACGGAACACCGCGGAAACAGAGGACACGGAGAAGCTAGTATCTCTGGTCAGACCGGCATGGCTTTGGGTCCGCCGGACGGAAGCAGCAGTTTGGGTTCCGTGAGGGATTGAACTAGTTCGAGTGTGGCGTCGGGAGCTAGTTCGCGGAGGATGAGGCCTTCGGGAGTGACGTCGATGAAGGCTAGCTCGGTGACAATGTGATCGACTACTTCGACGCCGGTGAGCGGGAGGGTGCATTTTTTCAGGATTTTCGGCTTGTTGTCGCGCGTGGCATGCTCCATGGCGATGAACACGCGTTTGGCGCCGGCGACGAGGTCCATCGCGCCGCCCATCCCTTTCAGCATTTTGCCGGGAATGGCCCAGTTGGCGAGAGTTCCCTTTTCATCGACCTGAAGCGCTCCGAGGACCGTCAGATCGACGTGGCCTCCGCGAATCATGGCAAACGAATCGGCGGAGGAAAAATAAGAAGTGCCGGGCAATTCGGTGACGGTTTCTTTTCCGGCGTTGATGAGGTCGGGGTCCACTTCGGAATCTAGCGGATAAGGCCCGACGCCGAGCATGCCATTTTCCGATTGAAGAACTACGTCCATACCTTTGGGCACGTAGTTGGCGACAAGCGTGGGCATGCCGATGCCGAGATTGACGTAGTAGCCGTCGCGCAACTCCAGCGCAATGCGCCGCGCAATGCGTTCGCGTTTTTGGTCGTCGGTCAGAGGCATGAGAAAAGGTCGATAGTCGATAGAGAGCTTTCAGCCGACAGTTTACAGCTAACAGCCGAGTCAAATAGCAAAATCGCGAGTCTAAAGCCCCCCCACTACAACTTTAGCGGAACTTTTTCTCGAAGCGTGGCAATGTTGCGGCCAAGACTTGGCCGACGATAGTCAGGCTTTGCGCATCCACTTTATCCAGTGTGTCTTGGGGCGTGTGCCAGTAAATGTCCTGAACAGAAAAGTCGATCAGGTCGCAGGCAGCGACGCCCCGGCGAATGAAAGAGAGATGATCGTCACCGGTGATTGGGTAATTTTCGTCAACGAAATTATTTTTGTAGCCGAGCTGAGCGGCGGTTGACCAGATCAGATCGGTAAGCCATAAGGTGGAATTCGTGTCGAGCTTGATCTTCACGTTTGCGGGGCCAATCATGTCAGCGAGGATCATGGCTTTGGTGCGCTTGAGGTCGCCGGAAAGGGCCATTTGAGCAGCCATTTCGCGGCTGCCGAACGTGGCGTTACTGTCGCTCCACTTGACGCTGGCGGCATCAGTCCAGCTGCCCTGGGCTTCTTCGCCGTCGAAGAAAATGATCCATACATTAAGCGCATTTTTGCGAGCGCAAAATAATCGAGCTAGTTCGAGCATGGTTCCCGTGCCGGAGCCGCTGCCATGGAGTTTGACGACAATATTTTTCATGGCGAGGTCGCCGATCGCGCTCGAAGCATGGAAGTCGTGTTCCTCGACAGGACAGCCGAAGCTTTTGAGTTGGCCGATGATGTAGGACTGGGCGCGGTGAATTCCCTCGGACGCAGGCGGCCGCGGGCCAGTCTCCACGAGACGGCGCACGTGCTCGTAGGCGCGTGCGCCATCAAATGTCGCAGGTGAATCCCCGCAAAGACGCTCTGTCAGTGCAAGCAGTGAAGCCACCGAAGCGAACGCCGCGAAAATACAGCGTGACGTCATGATTTTCTCGTGGTGCGGCGCTCGATGCGCTTTTCGTATTTCTGGCCTTGCAAGATGGCGTTGACGAAGATGCCGGGTGTGTGGACCTGGTTCGGGTCGAGCTGGCCTAGTTCGACGAACTCTTCCACCTCGGCGATGACGTGGTCGGCGGCGGTGGCCATCATGGGATTGAAATTGCGGGCGGTTTTTCGGTAGACGAGATTGCCCCAGCGGTCGCCCTTCCAGGCTTTGATGAAGGCGAAGTTGCCGCGAATGGCGCGCTCTAGGACGTACTGGCGGCCGTCGAAATCGCGCGTCTCTTTTCCTTCAGCGACCATGGTGCCGACACCTGTGGGTGTGTAGAAGGCCGGAATGCCTGCGCCACCGGCGCGGAGGCGTTCGGCCAGGGTGCCTTGCGGATTCAGTTCGACCTGAAGCTCTCCGCTAAGGACTAACTGCTCGAAGAGTTTGTTTTCACCAACATACGTGGAGACCATTTTTTTGACTTGGCGATTCTGCAGGAGCAGGCCGATGCCGAAGTCGTCGATGCCGGCGTTGTTGCTTACGATGGTGAGCTCTTTGGTGCCTTTGCGGCGGACAGCGGCGATCAGGTTTTCCGGGATGCCGCAGAGTCCGAAGCCGCCCATCAGGATGGTGGCGCCATCGGTGAGGTTGGCAATGGCAGCGTCGGCAGAGGCGATGCGTTTGTCCATATCAGGTTGTCAGCGGTTGTTAGTGTTTCAGTTTTGAATCGGAAAAAGCAAGGCCAAGAAGAAGCTTGGGGATAGCGCGGGGCGCAGCGCGATTTGCACAGTTTGAATCGCGCGAACGGAGAGGGCGCTGCTCGCAGCGAAGTCGCATCCTGATTTCTAGATTTAAACCAACCATTCATGTTCCTGTAAAACAGGTTCGTTCGAGCTTGTCTAAAGTGCCGTCTGCCTTAGCCGCGGAGCAAGACAAATCCGCGTGGACACGGAGGGAGAGGCACATGAAGAGCAAAAGGGAGGCTCAATTGAATCAATCAGGAAGTGCATGGAAGAAGCTGAGCAAGCCGCAGTGGGCGGGCGTAGCTATCGTAGTTATCGCGGCGACCACGACCGTTCTAGCGGCCGGAAGTTTTGGCCGCGACGACGACCGCCGGGACGATGACGAACGGGGCAGCTACACCATTGGCCTCTGGGGCGACCTGCCCTATTCCGATGTGCAGGCACAGACGGGCGTTCCGAATCTGATCGCCGATATGAACAAGCAGGATCTGGCGTTCACCGCGCACGATGGCGATTTGAAAGCCGGAAATGGAACCCCTGGTTCTGCGACTCCCACCACTTGCGGCCCGGCCCTGTGGGCACAGGGATTAAATTTTTTCAACTCGTTGAAGGCGCCGGTGATTTTCACACCGGGAGACAACGACTGGACTGACTGCGACCGGCCAAAGAATGGAGCAGTCAATTCATTGGTGGCTCTTGATGCGGAGCGCCAAATTTTCTTCAGCACACCCTTTACACTCGGACAGCACCGATTCCGTCAGGAAGTGCAGACCGCGAAGCTATGTCTCGGGGTCAGCGGGATGGTGCCATGCGTCGAGAATCGCCGCTGGACTCTTGGCGGCGTGACGTACGCGACTCTGAACGTTCAAGGCTCCTGCAACAATCTGTGCGACACGGACCCTGACCCCGCGGAAGAGGCAGCGCGGAACGCGGCGAACATCGCGTGGCTGCAGGAAACATTCGAGGAGGCCAGGGCGCGCAATTCCGCGGGCGTCATGCTCATCTCACAGGCCGATCCTGGGTTCGATGCGACCGATGGAACGCGCGGTCCGGTACGCGACCCCAATACCCTCGGAGAGACGGATGGGCAGCCCGACGGCTTCCAGTCCTTCCTGCTGGCATTGCGGGACCAGGTGGTCGGTTTCCAAAGGCCTGTTGCGTACGTACACGGGGACTCGCACTACTTCCGGATAGATAAGCCGTTCCTGGATGCGGCCGGCCAGCGCCTCGAGAATTTCACGCGCGTCGAGACTTTTGGCGATCACCAAGAGAATGGGACAAACGACGTGAATTGGCTCAAGGTATTGGTGGACGCCCGAAGCCGAGAAGTATTTTCCTACCAGCCTCAGATTGTTCCGAATAACCGGACAGCAGTTCCAGCGCCGACCATGTTGGGTCGGTAAATCTCGAGTCGGTTCAGGGAGGGCCGGGTAGGCCCTCCCTGATGATTCCAGTTACCTTCAGTCGAGTGGGCTTAACGCGAGCGAACCAGGCTTTTCGCTAGCTGCCAGGTTTGTCGCTAACCACTACCGCGCGCTTTTCATAGGAGGGGCCCACCTCGGAGGTCTGGTTGACCATTTATAGTCCCCACCCCTCCCTATTTTTTCGTAAGTGTTGATTCTAAAGACAGTTAAAGTTCTTCATTTTGTATGAGTTTTGTAAGTGTTGATTCTAAATAGGTTGTACTGCACCAAAGTTGTGCAATCGGCTGGGTCTTTCGCAAATGTGGCAAATAAATGACTTAAGCCGAACGACAGGCTCCAGAAAGCAAAAACGCCAGCAAGGATGCTGGCGCTACGGGATAGAAGCCGCAATGTTAGCTAGGATCACTTATACGCTAAGAGTAACCAGTTGTCAAGGATAAAGCTGAAAGCGGAAGTTCGTGGAGGGCGGCGAAGGTGGATACGAGGGATCGGATCGTACAGAGGCGAGGTTGCCTCGAAGGGTCCTTGTAAGGGGGATTGCATAAGGACACGGCACGGCATGGCGTGCCCTTACGAGACGAGGAGGAAGATAGAGAATCCGGCGTGGCGATGCTTTGGTTGTGGCTTTAATGAGAAATATCGATATTATAGTGGGATTTAATTCATGGTCGAGGAAGGTCCTGATGAAAATGAACAGGTTGTGGCGTTTGCGGGACGGCGTAACCGCAAAGATTGGAATTTGTGTGCTCGCAGCGTGTGTGGCAGCAATTCTGGGACTGGCCACGAGTGTCTATGCGCAGCACCGGATGCATGGGCAACGGGAGCCCGAAAACCGGAACCATCCATGGATGAACGCGAGCCTATCCCCCGACGAACGGGCGGAAATGGTGCTGAAGGAGATGACGCTGGACGAGAAGATTGATCTTTTGCATGGCATGGGCATGCCGGGGTGGCCGAGGGAGGTGCAGAATCCGGAGCCGGAGCTGGGAAACGGCGGTGCGGGATTTATTCTGGGAATACCGCGGCTGGGGATTCCGATCATTCAGATGAGCGACGCGGCGTACGGAGTACGGAGCAGCGCGGAGAATGGGCGGTACTCGACAGCTATGCCTTCCGGTGTCGCGGCAGCGTCAAGCTGGGATACGGAAGCGGCGTGCGCGTACGGCGCGGTGATCGGGAAAGAGCTACGCGCGCAGGGATATAACATGACGCTGGGGGGCGGGGTGAATCTGACGCGCGAGCCGCGCAACGGCAGAACTTTTGAATATATGGGTGAAGATCCGGTGCTGGCGGGGACGCTGGTCGGGAATTTGATGAAGTGCGAGCAGGCGCAACATGTAATCGGGGACATCAAGCACTACGCGCTGAACGACCAAGAGAGCGGGCGGAATGAGGTGGACGCGATCATCGAGAAGCGGGCTTTTCGAGAGAGCGATCTTTTGGCGTTTGAGATTGGAGTGGGGATCGCGCAGCCGGGAGCGGTGATGTGCTCGTACAACGCGGTGAATGGGGATTTTGCGTGCGAGAACAAGTATCTGCTGACGGAAGTGCTGAAGAAGGACTGGGGATTCAAGGGTTTCGTGGTTTCGGATTGGGGCGGAACGCACAGCACGGTGAAGGCGTCGGCAGCGGGACTGGACAATGAGGAACCGCTGGATGAATTTTTTGGAGCGAAGCTGAAGGCGGCGGTGGAGGCGGGGAAGGTTTCGACGGCGGAATTGGACGAGCATGTGCGGCGAGTGCTGCGGTCGGAGTTTGCATGCGGGATCGTCGATCACCCGACGCAAAAGGGGGTGGTGGATGTTGAGGGTAACCTAGCGACAGCGCGGAAGATTGAGGAGAAGAGCGCAGTGCTGCTGAAGAACGCGGGCGGCCTACTGCCGCTGAGCGGTCAGGCTGTGATGTCGATTGCGGTGATTGGTCCGCACGCGAACGAAGGGATGATGTCGGGCAGCGGGTCGGCGCAGGTGGACGCGCCGGGGAGACCGTCGGCGGGGTGGATGGCGCAAGTGTGGTTCCCGCCGTCACCCGTAAAGGCGCTGCAAGCCAAGTTCCCCGCGGCGAAGGTGGAATTTGATTCCGGCGCGAATCCGGCGTCGGCGGCGGCGCTGGCGAAAAAGTCAGATGTGGCGATAGTGTTCGCGTATCAGTGGACAAGCGAAGGGATGGATCTGGAGAATTTGTCGCTCCCCGTTAAGCAAGACGCGATTATTGAGGCCGTGGCTGCGGCAAATCCGAAGACGATCGTGGTGCTGGAGACGGGAACGGCGGTGACGATGCCGTGGCTTGATAAAGTGGGAGCGGTTTTGGAAGCGTGGTATGGGGGGAGCGGCGGCGCAGACGCGGTAGTGAACATTTTGTTTGGAAACGTGAATCCGAGCGCGAAGCTGCCGATGACTTTCCCGAAGAGCGAGGCGGATCTGCCGCATCCGCAGCTCGTAAAGCCCGGGCCTGGGCAGACGGGGGAACCGGCGGTGATGAAGTCGGGCGAGGCCAAGCCGACATTCAGCGTGCAGTATGACGAAGGATTGAAGGTGGGGTACAAGTGGTACGACACGGGAAAGAAGGCGGTCTTGTTTCCGTTTGGATATGGGCTGTCGTACACGACGTTTGCCTATTCTGGGTTGAAAGTGACGGCAGGAAAAGAGACCAGCGTGAGCTTTACCGTGAAGAATACGGGAAAGGTTGACGGAGCGGAGATTGCGGAAGTGTATGCTTCGCTGCCAGCCAGCGCGGACGAGCCGCCGAAACGTTTGGTGGGATGGAGCAAGGTGTGGTTGAAAGCGGGCGAGAGCAAAGTTGTGAGCGTAAGCATCGATCCCAAGTATTTGTCGATCTACGATGAGGCCGGCGGCGGGTGGAAGCTGATGCCGGGAAGCTACATGTTCATGGTGGGAGGATCGTCGCAGGAATTGCCGTTGAGCGCGAAGGCCGATCTGAAATAAGGAAAATCAAAATGTGATGCGCGAACGAAGCAGGGAGAAGTGTGCGCGGACGGCGGCCGGGACGGGCACGGCATGCCGTGCCCCTACAGGGAGCGGAGGAGTTTGTAGAGTTCGTTGGCGGCGTCGAAGTCTGCTTCGAGGTCACGGGAGGCGAGGCGTTCGCGGAGGTCGTCGAGGCGGCGGGAGAAAAGGTCGAGAGCGGCGGAGAGGACTTCTTTGTTGGTGAGGACGATGTCGCGCCAGGTGGAGTAGGGACTGCCGGCGAGACGGAGAGAGTCGCGGAGACCGGGGCCGGCAAGCGTGATGGGGAGGCCGTTTTCGTCGAGATGATCGTAGAGGAAGGAGGCGAGGGCTACGGCGGCGAGTTGCGGGAGGTGCGAGGCAAGGCCGACGGCGTAATCGTGTTGTTGGGCGCCGAGCCAGAGAGGGCGGGCGCCGATTTTTTCCAGGATTTTTATGAATGCGGAGATGCGCGCGTCGTTTTGATCGGGAGATGCGCCGATCAGGGCGTAGGAGTTGTTGCGAAAGAGGTCGGGGTCGGCGTGGGCGATGCCGGATAGTTCCCTGCCCGCCATAGGATGGCCGCCGAGAAAAAGTTTCGTGGAGCCGTCGGGTAAGTGATCGACGGCGGATTCAAGGATGCGAACTTTGGTGCTGCACGCGTCGGTGATTAGAGCGTTGGGCGCGGCCAGGCGGATGACCTCCGGGAGTAAATCGAGAGTGGCGCCGATGGGGAGAGCGATGTAGACGAGATCGGCGTTTTCGAGGGCGGGAGCGAGGTCGCCAGAGAAGGCCGCTTTAATCGCGCCGCGGGATTGGGCTTCGCGGACGACATCGGGGCGGTCCCAGCCGGTGATGTGGAGGTCGGTAGTGTATTTGCGGAGGGCGAGAGCGAAGGAGCCGCCTATGAGGCCGGTGCCCAGGATGGTGACACGGTTGATGATGTGGTCGGAAGGCATGAGTTAGGCCATACGGCGGCCAATGGCTGGGGCGATGATGCGGAGCTCGGCCATGAGTTGATTGAAGTCCTCGGGGTGGAGGGATTGGGCGCCGTCGGAGAGAGCGTGATCGGGGTCGTTGTGGACTTCGATGAGAAGGCCATCGGCGCCAGCGGCTACCGCCGCTCGAGCCATTGGCGGAACTTTGTCGCGGCGGCCGGTGCCGTGCGAAGGATCGGCGAGCATGGGCAGGTGAGAAAGTTTCTTGATGACGGGGATGGCGGCGATATCGAGCGTGTTGCGGGTGTAGGTTTCGAAGGTGCGTATACCGCGCTCGCAGAGAATGACGTTGTAATTACCGCCGGCGAGAATATATTCCGCGCTAAGAAGAAGCTCTTCCATAGTGGCGGAGAGGCCACGCTTAAGAAGGACGGGTTTGCGAATTTCGCCTAGAGCGCGGAGGAGATAGTAATTCTGCATGTTGCGCGCGCCCACCTGAAAGACGTCAACGTATTCGGACATCATGGGGATTTGGGAGAGGTCCATGACTTCGCTGACGGTGAAGAGATTGAATTTGTCGGCGGCCTCGCGCATGAGTTTGAGGCCTGCCTCGCCGAGACCCTGAAAGGCGTAGGGAGAAGTGCGAGGCTTGAAGGCGCCTGCGCGGAGAATTTTTGCGCCGGCTTTGGCAACACTCTCCGCGACAGAAAGAATTTGTTCGCGAGATTCGACGGAGCAGGGGCCGGCGGCGACGGCAACTTCATTGCCTCCGATGCGGACACCCCGGCCGAGGTCGACGATGGTGCCTTCGGGCTTGAACTGGCGGCTGGCGAGCTTGAAAGGCTGCGTGATGCGCATGACTTCGCGCACGCCTTCGAGAAGCTCAAAATCGCGGTGATCGAAATCGCGATGAACACCGACGGCACCGAGGACGGTGTGGGATTCGCCGGTGGAACGGTGCACGTTGAAGCCGCTGGCGATGAGGCGATCGATGACGTGCTGGATTTGGACGTCGGTGGCGCCTTCTTGCATGACGATGACCATGGTTAGTCCTGACTCCCT
The DNA here is from genome assembly GCA_041486245.1 of Candidatus Acidiferrum sp. GTDB lineage: Bacteria > Acidobacteriota > Terriglobia > Acidiferrales > UBA7541 > Acidiferrum. The sequence goes on along the minus strand of JBGPLB010000008.1, from coordinate 19,740 downwards.
TTCCAGTGCGGCGAATTCTACATGGCAAAGATGCCGGGCTAAAGCCCGGCGCGTACAAAACCGAATGACTTAGCACAAGACAACAAATAAGACCTTGCGCGCATGCGGTTAATTCCGTTCTTTCGCGCCTTTCTCTTTTTTTGCGCCGTCGGGGTGCATGGCGTCGCGTTCGGCGGCGCGGGCTTCGTCAATGATGCGTTCGAACAGGCGGCGGATGGCGGCGTCGGTCAGCGGGCCGGGATTGGCGCGTTCGGCGTTGGCAAGGACTTCGTTTTCGCGTTCGGGCTGATAGAGCGGGAGGTTGGCCGCTTGTTTCAGCTTGCCGATTTCGAGGGCGCAGCGGGAACGCTCGTTGAGAAGCTCGACGAGCTTTTTGTCGATTTCGTCGATGCGGCGGCGCCAGTCGGAGAGATTCATCAGGCCACCCCACTGCAAACACGAAGAGAGATTTCTCGCTTCGCTCGAAATGACGGGGTAAGGATAGCGCGCCAGTCATATTGAAGGTGGCGGTTCATGGAGCGACCTCGCGGCGGGAGAGGCCGTGGCGGGCGGCTTGTTTAAGCGAGCGAACACGAGTGGCGAGGGCCTCGGCGGCTGCGTTGATATTGGCAGGTGTGGGATTTGCGGCGGTGGCTTTTTCGATTTCGGAGACTAGGGCGGAGCCAACTGCAGCGGCGTCGGCTAGGCCGGCGAGAACCGAGACGTGGCCGGGGAGCGAAATGCCGAAGCCGACGGCGAGGGGAAGTTGGGTGACTTTGCGGGCGCGGCGCAGAAGTGAGGGGAGATCGTCGGGGAGAGCGTCCTTCGCGCCGGTTACGCCGGTGCGGGAGATGAGATAGAGAAAGCCGGAGGAGACGGCGGCGATTTTGGCCAGGCGATCATCGGTGGACGTGGGAGCGCCGAGGAAAATTGTGTCGAGATGATGCGCGGCGAGAATTTGGCGATAGTCATCCGATTCTTCCGGAGTGAGATCGGTGATGAGGACGCCGTCGGCCCCAGCAGATGCGGCGGAGGAGGCGAATTTTTCGAGGCCCATTTGCAGGACGGGATTGTAGTAGCTGAAGACGACGAGAGGAACGTCGCTGGATTTGCGGATTTCGCGTACTAGATCGACGACTTGGGCGAGCGTCGTGTGCGATTTCAGAGCGCGCTCGGAGGCACGCTGGATCGTGGGGCCGTCGGCGAGGGGATCGCTGAACGGGATACCGAGTTCGATGACGTCGGCGCCGGCTCCGGCGAGGGCCAGGACGAATTTGTGTGTGGCGTCGAGCGAGGGATCGCCTGCGGTGATGTAGGCGACGATGCCGAGTTCACCGGATTCGCGGAGTGCGGCGAAGCGTTTGGAGATGCGAGTCTGGTTGGAAGTTGCGGCGGACATGGGATTTTGCGAAGGATAAAGCTTAGAGCAGGCGGGAATAAGTGTCCATGTCCTTGTCGCCGCGGCCGGAGAGATTGAGGATGACTAGGTCGTCGGCGGAGAGGCGGGGGAGACGTTCGATTAGGCCGGCAATGGCATGGGCGGATTCGAGCGCGGGGATAATCCCTTCGGTGCGCGAAAGGAGACGCGCGGCTTCGAGAGCGGCGGAATCGGAGACGGCGGAGTATTCGGCGCGGCCTTGGTCGGCGAGCCAGGCGTGCTCGGGGCCGATGGCGGGATAGTCGAGGCCAGCGGAAATGGAATGCGTGGTGGCGATCTGGCCGTCTTCGGTTTGCAGAATGTAGGTGTAGGTGCCCTGCAAGACGCCGGGGCGAGCGCCTGTAAAGCCTTGATGCGCGGCGAGGCGCGCGGCGTGTTCGCCAAGCTGGCCGCCGCGTCCGCCTGCTTCGATGCCGACCATTTTCACAGAGGAATCGCGCAGAAATTGGTGAAAGAGGCCGATAGCGTTCGAACCACCCCCTACGCAGGCGAAAAGATGCGTGGGGAGACGCTTTTCTGCGGCGAGAATTTGTTCGCGGGCTTCGCGGCCGATGACCGATTGAAAATCTCGGACCATTGTCGGGTAGGGATGCGCGCCGAGAACGGAGCCGAGGAGATAGTGCGTGTTGCGGACGTTGGTGACCCAATCGCGCATGGCTTCGTTGATGGCGTCTTTCAAAGTGCGGCTGCCGGAATCAACGCCGACAACTTGCGCGCCGAGCATGCGCATGCGCGAGACGTTGAGCGCCTGGCGGGCCATATCTTCCGTGCCCATGTAAACGATGCATTCGAGGCCAAAATGCGCGGCGACAGTGGCGGAGGCGACGCCGTGCTGGCCTGCGCCGGTTTCCGCGACAATACGCGGCTTGCCCATTTTTACGGCTAGCAAGCCCTGGCCGATGGCGTTATTGATTTTGTGCGCGCCGGTGTGAAGCAAATCTTCGCGCTTAAGGTAAATGCGCGGCCCGCCAAGATGGGAAGTGAGACGCGAAGCATATTGCAAGGGTGTGGGGCGACCAGCAAAATTCTTCAGGAGATCGGCGAATGCGGCTTGGAACTGAGGATCGGTTTTTGCGGCGTCATAGGCGCGCTCGAGTTCGAAGAGCGGCACCATCAACGTTTCGGGAACGTAGCGACCGCCGTAGGGGCCGAAACGTCCGGGAGCGAGTGAGGTGGATTGCAGGCTTGAACTCATGGTGCGGGTTGTCCCTTGTGTAAAGCGTCCAACTCCTGCTCGGCGCGACGAACTTCTTCGATAAATTCCTTCAGCCGGACGTGATCCTTCTTGCCGGGCTTTGATTCGATGCCGCTCGCGACATCAACCGCATATGGACGCACGGAACGAATCGCGGCGCCGACATTTTCTGGCGTGAGGCCGCCAGCTAAAATGATACGGTGAGTGGCGACGGCGCGCCGGGCGACATTCCAATCGGCGCTGGCACCCGTACCGCCAAATTGGCCCGCACGAGAGCCATCGAGTAAGAAAGCAAAGGCGTCGTGAAACTTGTCGAGCGTGGAGAGCGGAAAATCCGCGGCGACCCGAAACGCTTTGATGACGGGGACGGTGCGGTTGACTTCGGAAACGACGGTGGGAGTTTCATCACCGTGGAGTTGCGCGGCAGTGAATCGCACAAAGGCGTGAAGCGAATTGATTTCCGAAGGCTTGGCGTTAACGAAAAGACCGACGGGCTGGACGCCCGAAGGAAGCTTCGCGCGTATAGTGGCGGCTTCAACAGTCGATACGCGGCGGAGACTTTTCTCGTAGAAGTTGAAGCCGAGCATGTCGGCGCCGGCGTCGCAGGCGGCCTTGGCGTCCGGCCAATTCGTGATGCCGCAGATCTTGACGAGAATCATGGCGGGGTTAGACAGGCAGCGCGGACCGGCCGAGGAATGCTCCCAGGGCCGCCGCGGGATCTGGCGAGAGCATGAGACTCTCGCCGATGAGAAACGCGTCGAAGCCGGCGTCGCGGAGCCTAGCGAGGTCGTCGTGGGCGCGAAGCCCGGATTCGCTCACGGCGATGCAGGCGTCGGGAATGCGCTCGATGAGTTCGAACGAAGTTTCCACGCGCAAGTCCAAAGTCTTCAGGTCGCGATTGTTGACGCCGATGATGCGGGCGCCGGCGGCGAGAGAACGATCGAGTTCGGCGGCGGTGTGAACCTCGACGAGGGGTTCCATTTTGAGCTCGCGGCCAAGCGCGATGAGGCCGCGAAGAAGTTCATCACCGAGAGCAGCGACGATGAGCAAAAAACTGTCGGCGTCATTGGCGCGCGTTTCCCAGACTTGCCAGGGATCGAAGATGAAATCCTTGCGAAGGACGGGAAGCTTCACGGAATTTCGCGCATCGCGAAGGTTCTTCAGGGAGCCACGAAAAAACTCGCCTTCGGTGAGAACGGAGAGAACAGCGGCGCCCGCAGCTTCGAGAGACCGCGCTAATTCCACAGGCAGGAATGGTTCGCGAAGAATTCCTTTTGAGGGAGAAGCGGGCTTTAGCTCTGCGATAATGTTCAGGGAATCGCGTGTGAGCGCGGATGGAAAATCTCGGAGCGGAGTGGCGGCGTTGACGCCGTAACGCAGCGCCGCTTCCGGAAGGACGCGTTTGCGGTGGTCCACCTCGAGACGGCGTGCGTGCAGGATGCGGTCGAGGACGGTTCCGCTGTCAGCATGAGCGCTCATGGCCATTGCTTTGTATGCTAGAGGCGTAGTCTAGTGGTGTCAATTGGAAGAGGGACGTCAACAGCAGACAGTTCAAAGTCGAAAGAAAGAAAAACCTGTGGAGGAGAAAAGGGGGTCGACCTGGAGACGTATGGATTATAGGGCGGAGTACGGGTCGTTGCTGGAAGAACTTGCCAAGGAGGCGGATGCGATAGCGATGCGGTTTTTCCGGGCGGACGAAATTCGCATCGACAGAAAGGACGACGGCTCGGCGGTGACCCAGGCGGACCGAGGCGTGGAAGAGATGGCGCGGGCCAAAGTGGCGGCGAGCGGATTGGCGATGGACGTCTTGGGCGAAGAGATGGGCGGCGAGAATGCGAAGGCACCAGCGGAAAATGGCAGAGCGCGGCTGATTATTGATCCGATTGACGGCACGGAAGAATATTCGCGTGGGATTGCGACTTTCGGGACCTTGCTGGGGATAGAGATGGAAGGAGAGATCGTCGCTGGCATGGCGAGCGCGCCGGCGCTGGGGGTGAGGTGGTGGGCGTATCGGGGCGAAGGCGCGTGGCGGAACGGCAAGCGGATCTACGTTTCTAATGTCGAGCGACTGAACGGCGGGATGGCGTTCACCGGTGGGACTGGGCCGAACAAAAATCGAGACCGTATCGAAAAGATGCGGCGTCTTTTGGACGCGGCACGGCATGGACGCTCGCTCGGCGGATTTTGGCAGCACATGCTGGTGGCGGAAGGATCAACGGAAGCGGCGCTGGATTTGCATTCAAAAGCATGGGACTTAGCTCCGCTGGGGCTGATTGTGGAGGAGGCAGGCGGCCAGGCGACGGACGTGAACGGCAAACGTACCATCTACAGCGGCAATATGTTGAGCACCAACGGGAAGATACATGAAGAGGTGCTTGCGCTCTTGAAGTGAGACGTAACAGGGGCCAGAGAATCCGGCGTTTTCGAAGAGGTTGTAGATTTCAGAGAAGAATTGCAAGCCGCGAGATTTCACATCGGGGAAACCGCTCTCCAAATTGGATGTTTCGCCAGAAATTGTGAATATCTAACATTTAGCTGCGGACCAGGAGTCCGGCGATGTTTCGCGAGGCGTTCCGCGGAGGAATGACGATGGATATCAAAGCGCAAGCCGAAAAGGCAGAAAAACTGAGGAAGCTGCATCACGGGCCGCGGATTCTGGCGCTTCCGAATGCGTGGGATGTGGCCAGCGCGCGAATTCTGGAGGAACTGGGCTATCCGGCAATCGCAACGAGCAGCGCGGCGGTGGCGTTTACGCTCGGATACGCCGATGGGCAGAGAATATCTCGCGGCGAAATGTTGGATGCGGTGGGGAGGATTACGCGGGCAGTGCGCGTGCCGGTCACGGCGGATCTGGAATCTGGTTACGGCAAAACACCGGAAGAGATCGCTGAGTTCACGCGCGCGATGGTGGCCGCGGGAGCGGTGGGCCTGAATTTCGAGGACGTGACGGGCGACGATGAGAGCACGCACGTGGAGCTGGGACTGCAAGTGAAGAAAATTCGCACGATCCGGGAGACTTCGGCGGCGCTAGGCGTCCCGGTGGTGATCAACGCGCGGACAGACATCTATCTGATGCCAATTGGGCCGGAGGGGACGAGATTCGAAAGGACCGTTGAGCGGCTGCACGCGTATCGCGAGGCGGGAGCGGATTGCTTGTTCGTGCCGGGCGTGTGCGAACGCGAAATCATCGCAAAGCTTGTGAAGGCACTTGGGGCGCCGCTGAACATTCTGGCATCGCCGGGGTGCCCTTCGCTGGACAAGCTTGAAAAAATGAGAGTGGCTCGAGTAAGCGCGGGGTCGTCGGCGATGCGTGCGGCCATGGGAGCTTTTCAGCGAGTTGCGAAAGATTGGCTGGCGCACAGGTCTTACGAATCACTGCAGCAGGTCACTATTCCATTCGGAGAATTGAACAGCATGATGGGCCGCCGGCTCTCCTGAGAAATTCCTTTCCACTATGGCTGAGAAAAGTGCGCTACTCAGAATTCTGAACGAGGAAATCGTGGCGTGCCGGAAGTGTCCGCGCCTGGTCGAGTATCGCGAAAAAGTAGCGCGAGAAAAACGGCGTGCGTTTCGCGACTGGACGTACTGGGGTAAACCTGTGCCGGGGTTCGGCGATTCGAGCGCCGATTTGCTAATTCTGGGGCTTGCGCCTGCCGCGCACGGGGCGAATCGAACGGGACGTGTTTTCACAGGAGACCGCTCGGGGGATTTTCTGTATGCGGCGCTGCACAAGGCGGGCTTTGCGAATCAGCCTACTTCGGTGCGGCGCGACGATGGCCTGCGGTTGAAAAATGCTTACATCGCGGCAACGATTCGCTGCGCACCTCCGGCGAATAAACCGCTTCCAACAGAGCTCGAAAATTGCCGCAGCTATCTGGTGCGCGAGTTGGATATTTTGCGGCCTCGGGCCGTGTTGGCACTCGGAAAAATCGCGTGGGATGCCTACCTTGAAATTCAGAAGAAGCGCGGACGGATTGCATCGCGGGCGGCGTTCCGTTTTGCGCATGGCGCTGAGGCAGAATTGCCGGGTGGGGGCGCACGCCTCTTTGGCGTATATCACCCGAGCCAGCAAAACACACAGACGGGGAGAGTGACGCCTGCCATGTACGGACAAGTTTTGAGGAGAATTCGTCGGTTCCTCTCTTTATAGCTTTTCGGATCGACGTTCCTGGAATGTTGCCGACTCTCGCTGCACTGTCGGCGTTAGCCTCCACAAGGGTGGCGCAAATTCCCGACACATGGCCGGTGTAGCCAAGTGAGATTGCTTCCGTATTCCTCCAACTGACTGTCTTTTCAGCTATTTGATAGCGCCATGAAAAAATGGCAATGGCGGATGGCCTGCATGTCCAACTCGCCGAGAGCGCATCAGGGAGGCAGCCATGCGGCCAACTAATAGGCGACAACTTCTATCGGGGACGGTACTTCTTGCGGCGGTCTTAAGGTGTGGGACGGTATTCGCGGGGCAGCAATCCACTCAGTACCAGCCGCCGCAGCAGCCGCAAGAAAGACCCGTCATCTCTGAGGACCGTATCGGTAAAGCCGAGGACCAGACCGCGAAGGCAGCGGACGGCAAGCGGCATGGTTTGCCGATCGAGACGTACGGCGTCGCGCCAGGAACAAAGTTTTTGGTAGCGCTGGAGGAAGACCTGGGCACCAAAGGCACGCCCGAAAAAGCAAAGTTCAGAGTCAGAACGTTGGAACCACTGGAAGCCGGCAGGGGAATCTATTTGCCAGCCGGCGCGGAGATCGAGGGGCATGTGAGCCACGTGGAACCGGCCGGAGTTGCGGGGCGCGCGAGACTGTGGCTGACTTTTGATGAGATTCGAACCAAGTTTGGACGACTTCCGATCGTGGCGGAAGTCGTGAGCGTTCCGGGCGACCACAGTGTCAAGAGCAAGCCCAGTCAGGAAGGGCTGATTGAGGGTAGAAGCAGCACACAGCAAGACGCGGCCCAGGCTGCGGCGGCGGGAGCAGCGATCGGCGCGGTGAAGGGAGTGAAAGACAAAGACAAAAAAGAAGCCGCCGAGGGTGCAGCGTTGGGAGCACTTACAGCTTATCTGATGGAGACCGGGCGGGGACACGAGCTGGACTTGCCGAAGGGTGCAAAGCTGGAGTTGGAGCTGGAACGGGCGCTGTACTTGGTTAAAGAGTAGAAGGTGGTTTTAGATGGAAGTCCGGATCCGAAGGATAATTGATTAAGAGGCGAGCCTGGAGTCGGGGCACTACTAAGTCATGGATTCGTCGATGCCGGGGATGAGTCGGCGCAGCGTGGAGGCTGCGCCGGTTTTGCTTTTCTGGCGGACTCTGGACGGAACATTTCTGCTGACGCAGTTCTTGCGTGGGGGCAGGCTGTGCTTGGCAAGCGCGGAGGGGCTTGTTAGAGTCAAGGTGTCCAGCAAAAGAGTGCAAACGAAGCCGAGCGACGCAGCTTGGGAGAGGCCGAGGCACATGGGGGATGAGGCGAGGAGTGCAGTGCGCGCGATGGAGCCGCTCGAGCGCAAAGACCGAGTGCTGATTGTCGAAGACGAAGACAACGCGCGCAAAGGCTACGAGCAGCTCCTGCAAAGATGGGGCTTTGATGTGCTTGGCGTGGGTACCGCGGAGGAGGCGCTGGCGAAATTCGCCAGCTATCAGCCGGATACGTTGATCGCGGACGTCGAGTTGCCCGGCATGAACGGGCTGGACTTGCTCAAACAACTTGGGCCGGAGCTGCTGGACGTTCCTGCCGTGATCATCACAGGCAAAGGAAGCGAAGAACGCGCCGTAGCGGCGATCGAATCCGGAGCGTTTTGGTACATCGAAAAGCCGCTGAAGGGGCCGGTGCTGCGGGCGTTGCTCGATCGCGCCTTGAGCAAGGCGCGGGATGCGCGCCAACTCGTGGTGCTGCAACGGCAGTTGCGGGAGGCGGGACGGCTGGGCGAGCTGGTGGGCGGGTCGAAGCCGATGCAGGAAGTCATGCGCCTGGTGGAGATGGCCGCGCCGAGTTCGGCTTCCGTGCTGATCACGGGAGAGACGGGTTCCGGGAAAGAGATTGTAGCGCGGACGATCCACAAACTATCGCCGCGGGCCAACGGGCCGTTTGTGCCCATCAATTGCTCCGCAATTCCTGAAACGCTGATGGAAAGCGAAATCTTCGGTCACGAGCGCGGAGCGTTTACTGGCGCGGCCGAGCGGCGCATCGGCTGCTTTGAACTGGCGGACTGCGGCACCTTGCTGCTCGACGAAATCGGAGAGATGCCAGCGCCGACGCAAGCGAAACTCTTGCGTGTTCTGGAAGACCGGAAAGTGCGGCGGCTGGGAAGCAAAAGCGAAACTCCAGTGGACGTGCGAGTACTGGCGGCGACTAACAAAGATCCGGAGAAGGCGGTGGCCAGCGGGGAGTTGAGGCAAGACCTCTATTTCCGGCTGAACGTATTTCACATCAATCTGCCGCCGCTGCGCGACCATAAAGACGATATTCCGTTGCTGGTGGAGCACATTTTGCGCGACGTCAACGCAAAGCATGGGAAGCATGTGCGCGGCATCGGCGCGGAAGTGCTGGATATTTTCATGAGCCACACGTGGCCGGGGAACATTCGAGAATTGCGAAACATCCTGGAGCGCGCGGCGATTATGAGCGAAAAAGAGCTGATCACACGGGCATGCCTGCCGGGCGAATTCGGCAAAACGGGGCCGAAGAGTCCCGGCGATCTGTCCTCGATCAAGTTTCCCGTGGGGACGACCGTCGACGCGATGGAGCGCGAACTGATTCTTCAAACCCTGAATGCCACGGGGAACAACAAGACACGGGCTGCCGAACTTCTCGCCATCAGCCTGAAGACACTCCACAACAAGCTAAAAGAATACGGCGGCGAACGCGCCGAGGCAGAGTAGGGACCCGCGATGCAGCTCCGGCTGCGAACAAAACTTACGCTGGTAATGACGGGACTTGTGCTGCTAGTGGTGGCCGCGGTGTCTGGAGTGTATTTCGGGCTGCTTCTTCAACAAGTCCTTGATCAGAGCGAAAAGGGAGCATCCCAAATCGCCAGGAGTACTTTTGAACAGATCAATGGTGCGCTGCGGGATGCCAAGGCGCAAGGATGGCGGCCTGAGTCCAACTCTCCCGATGATATTCACGATTACGTGGCCTACGCACTCGGAGCAAGCCAGGGTTTACAAGCTCAGCTGCAGGCGGCGAACGCCTCGTCCGGAATATATGAAGTCTCGATCACGGACCATGAGGGAAGAGTGCTGGCGTCGACAGATAAATCCCTGGTGGGAAAATTTCCATTGCGCCGGCCGCCGATCACACAACTCACACGGCGTGGCATCTTGAATCAGTTGAAGGTTCTTGCCGGGCCGCGTGGCACGTACGAGTTCGATTTTCAGTTCAACTACGGGGAGGCGCCCTTCGGCGAAGTGCGCGTGGCGGTGTCTTCGGCACTACTGCTCAGCAACGACATTCTGCCGATCGTGAGGAGACTCGGCACGATTGTCCTGCTGGCTTTATTGATTTCCACCATTCTCGCGGCGGTAGTTAGTGGGGCGACGCTGGCGCCTCTGGCGCGCATTTCCGCGCAATTGGACCGCATATCCGCCGGTCAGTACGATGCGCCAGTGCCGGAGGTCACAGGTTTTGCTGGAAGCGGAGACGAACTGGGCCAAGTCAGCCGGAAAATTACGCAGGTTGGCCAACAGCTGCGCGGGGTACACGAGATATTCAGCACGATGCGCGAAAACATGAACTCCGTGATGGCTGGGCTGGAAGACGGCTTACTTCTGTTTACGCGCGACGCGCGAGCAGTGATGGTCAGCCCCGCTGCAGAGAAGTTCCTGGGCGCTCCTGCAGGGCAATTCCTTGGGAGGCGTGTAACGGAGATATTTCCGATCGGACATCCGTTGCGCGATGCGCTGCACATCGAAGGAGACGAACTCAGGGAAGTCGCGGCGGAAACGGAATTGAAGACGACGGAGGGAGCAAAGCGCGTCAGCGTGAGCGTTCAAGCGATTCAAGAAGATGGCGAGCGGATGGGCGCGCTGGTGACGCTGCGCGATCTTGATTCGATCGAAAGTATCAACACACAGTTGCAGGTGAGCGAACGGCTGGCGGCGCTGGGGCGAATAACGGCGGGAGTTGCGCACGAGGTCAAGAATCCTCTCAACTCGATGCGGCTGTGGCTGGAGAATCTGAAAGAGTCGTTGCCGCCAGATTCGGACGGCAGCGCGAAGCAGGCTGTAAATGTGCTGGATAAGGAGATCGACCGCCTCGATGCGGTGGTAAAGCGGTTCCTGGATTTCACGCGGCCAATGGATGTGCGGCTCGAACCCACGCAGCTTGCGGAATTGCTGAAGGAAGTTCTCGAGGTGGCGCAGCCACAAATGCAAAAGGCCAACATTCAAGTGGCGCAACTGTTGCCGATCGACGTGCCGGAAGTTTACGTCGATCGCGCACTGTTGAAGCAGGCGGTGCTGAATCTGGTTTTGAACGCCGGAGAATCGATGCCCAGCGGCGGACAATTACGGCTGGTGCTGAGCCGCCGCGGCGAAATGGCGGAAATTGCTGTAGGAGACACTGGGAAGGGAATTCCGCTCGAAGACCGTCAGAAAATCTTCCAGCTCTTCTTTACAACGCGGCCGGGAGGCAGCGGCATCGGACTAGCCAGCACGTTCCGAATTGTGCAGCTTCTCAACGGTTCGATAGACTTTACAACGGAGGTCGGCAAAGGAACGACGTTTCGAATCGAGCTGCCGCTCGCAGCTTGATATCGAATTCCGCGCGGACACTATTGGATATGACGGAAACCTTTGCCCAACCCCGCAATGCCGTGATGCGAGGGCGTGGGCTGATGATCTTCGGAGTGTTGGGCTGCGCGGCGTTGATGGTAGGCGGCTGTGCCGCCCAAAGAAAACATGCCATCCCCTGGAGCACGGCGGTGCTGGTGCGGCCCGCCGCGCTTCAACGATTTTCCCCAACCGAAAATGTCGAAGATCCCCTGCCGGATCTTAGGATGGAAATTCCGCCTCCTCCGGGGCCCCTAGCTGTGACGCGCCCTGCTCCTGCACGGCCACACAGCGTGGCGCCTTCCACTACTCAAAATGCGCCGACCGGAAAGCTGGATACTCCGCAGATCGTTCCCGATCTGTCATCGGGAGAATCAGCCTCGCTGCAACGCGAAACCGACCTGTGCTTGGGCGCCGCGGAGCGCAATCTCGCCGCGACAACGGGAAAACCATTGAACGCGACGCAATCGGATCTTGCTTCCAAGGTGCGCAGCTTTATTTCTGATGCGCGAGAAGCAGGCCGAGCGGGAGATTGGGAGCGGGCTCGCGAGCTGGCCAAGAAGGCGCAGATTTTATCGGAAGAGTTAGCAGGATCGATGTAATTTTCCGCAATGTTGTGACTTGGACCCCTGCAGAACGTCCGGTGTTCATTTCAGTCATAGCTTCACCCAATCGCCGTCGAAGGTGCGAGCTAAGTGTCTTTTCCTTGGCATGAATGCAATGCCTGGATGCGGTAGACTTGCCGCATGAAACAATTTGATGTTGCCGTTGCTGGCGGCGGACTGATCGGCGGATCGATCGCGCTTGAACTTGCGCGAGCTGGCCTGCGCGTCGGATTGTTCGACCGACGGGAACCCGGGCAGGAAGCATCCTGGGCAGGAGCGGGAATTCTTTCGCCCGCGCCGGAGAGCTCGGCGATGATTCCACTTGTGCCACTGGGGAAGGCAAGCCTGGCGCTTTATCCGGAATTTGTAGGCATGGTGGAGGAAATCTCGGGCCAAAATACTGGCTACCGCGCGAAGGGGACGTTGCAGGCGCTGTTTTCCGGGTATGCCCGGGAAGAGCTCAGCACGGTAATTGCTTTGCATCATGGCCTGGGGCTGAAAGCTGAGCCGCTCAGCGCTATGGACGCCCGAGCCCTCGAGCCGTCTCTTGGCGAGGACCTCGAAGCCGCCGTGCTTCGTCCAGAGGAAGCGTCCGTTGACAATCGTGCCATGACGGGCGCCGTGCTGGAAGCCGCGCGGCAAAGCGGCGTACAGTTTTTTCCAGGGAGCGGCGCCGAGGCAATTTGGCGCGAAGGGGGCCGCTGCAGTGGTCTAATTCTGAAAAACGAAAAAATCGAGGCAAATTGGACTGTCATCGCGGCGGGATGTTTTTCCGCAAGCATCGATGGGGTGGCCACTTATGCGCCAGTGCGGCCGGCGAAAGGCCAAATGGTGGCGCTGCGCGCAGACGATTTGAAAATCGAGCGAGTTCTGTGGTCGGAAAAGATTTATCTCGTCCCGCGAAATGACGGGAGGATTCTTGCCGGCGCGACCGTGGAGTACACAGGCTTCGAGAAGGGCTTGACGGCGGGCGGCATTGAAAAGATTCTCGCCGCGGCGCTCGAGCTGTCACCGGGGCTCGCGGTCGCGCGAATCGAAGAAACCTGGGCGGGACTTCGGCCGGACTCGCCGGATCATTTGCCCATTCTCGGGCCCACAGATATGGAGGGGCTGCTCATCGCGACAGGACACTTTCGCAGCGGAATTCTCCTGACACCTATCACTGCAAGGCTGGTGCGCGAGTGGGTGACGCAAAAGAGCGTCAGCGTGGAGTGGGACCGCTTCAGCCCGATGCGTTTTCAGTCCGATTCGACGCGTACGGCGTCCGCTAAGAATTCCTCAAGATGAATTGAGTAAAGTCCAGTACCAGCGCACACGCGAATGATCAGTCCAGTCTAATTCCAATTTTCTTCGAGTCTTAGCGGCGCTCCCGGCGACCAAACGAATTTCATCGCTGCTGTGCCGAAGCCACAAGCTGCTGTTCAGATGATCGCGCTTGCGCTATTGCTGTGGCGGGGGAGGCGGAGTGATGGGTTGGGCTTGTCCGACACTATTGAATTTAATCTGACTGCCGTCCAGGGCCAACTCGTGTTCGAGGACGATATCGAGCGTTGAGCCGCGGGGCAGCTCTGCTTCCGGGCCTCGCGTCAAGAGAATCGCGCCGAGTCCGGCCAGGGCACCCACGCCCGCGCCGATTCCCAGACCTTTGGCGCGGCCTGCAATGGCGCCAATACCCGCGCCAGCCGCAGTTGTCTCCGCCACAGTTCCGGCGTCCTTGCCTTTGCCACCGGCGCCAGTCACCTTTCCTTCGGAATCCATGGTCTCTTTTCCGCCCGAATCCGCACTGCGGGGAGCCGCGTTCAAGTCCACAGTGTAGCCATTCGGAAAGATCAGAGTGTCCAATCGCATGCGAAACTCGCCGCGCCCCTTGATGCGGCCGGGCCGCTTGGACTCGATCAGTTCTCCGCGAAGATAAGAACCAACTGGGATGATGACGTGATTATTCTGCGTGATGGGGAATGAAGTGTGGAAGTAGACGGAATCACCCGCTTTGGCGCCGCGGGTGGAGATGCCGTTTTCGAGAACCACGGCGAAGCGCGTGCCTGCGGGAATTTTGATTTGTTCCGATGAAGCTGGCCGCGGCTGTGCGACCGGCTGGGCCTGTGCTCTGGGCGGGGGCGCGGAGGTCTGAGGACCCGCCGGCTCTTGCGCGTGGCCAAGTGGTGTATGCACGAGCAAGGTGGTTGCCAGGGCGCATTTCAAAAGAAAACTCAGGCGGGGCAACCCTGTCATAAAATCCCTCCAATATGTTATTTCCGATGCTCGGGGATAAGTACTGGATGCCTCAGTATATCGCTTGCATCCTCCGCATGGAGAGCCGAAATTTATGATGTCAGCCAGACTGCGCGAGCTGCGCCAGTTCGTGACGGTTGACGGCAACGAAGGAAACTGAGTAGCCTCTGGGCGGCCAAAGAAGTAAGCAGAAAAGAGGGCAACGTATATGGCGAAGCTGGCGCTGATCTATGGAATGCGGCTGCTCCCGGAAGAGGAGTTGGGGGAAGTGAAGGACGGTACGGTGGTGCTGAAGAATGGCCGCACGGCGCGCATTACCATGCACTTGATCGAAGGCAGCAAAGAAGAGATCGAAGCAACGTTTCACGAGTCTGTCTCGGCCTTCTTTGAAATGTACCCAGAGATTTAGAACTCACGAGCCGGATGTTCGAACACCCGCGATCGAAAGAGAATCAGCGGTTGCCGAAATTCTCGGGGTCGGCGTTGGGGTCGCCGAGATTATCGTTGATGAGCACGGTGGACTGCCCGGTAAGCTCAAATCGTTTGCGGCATTTGAAACAAGCCACGAGGTCGTCAAGCCGCACCATAAAGGAGGTGGCCTTGGCAAACTTTCTCCGGTCTTCTTCGCCGGCGCCGCGCGGAAGTTCCCTTTTCTTCCGGGAGACTTTCCAGCGCACGGGAAATTCGAATTCCCCGTGGCAGCTCGGACAGACGAGTTTGATCTTCCTCGTTTCTTCTTTCTCCGTGTAAAACGCGCGTTCGTCCATGGCTAAGTGGCGGGTGCACTCACCGCTTCATCAATTGTAACAAATTCCAGGCCGAGGTCACGCCAGCGTGGCAGCCAATATTCAAGGGCCGCGAGGGTAGGCAATCGGTCGGCATTTAGCTGGCGGTGAGAACCATCATGGAGGCAGAGTATGTCTCCTGTGGCTGCTGCGCCGCTTGCAGAGCCAGCGGCCACATTACGCTTCGCATGCACGGCGATGGGCTCCATGCGGGGAATGAGCCACTCCGAAGAGGTCGCGCGCCAATCCCCGGGAAGCAGGGTCCACATGACGACGCGCTGATTCAGTTCGCGCGCGACGGGGACGACCCAGGGATTGCGAAACCCGAAGGGCGGCCGGAACCACTTCGACGGCGCACCCGTTGCGGCGATTATGGAAAAGTTGCAGCAACGGAGTTCAATCGTGATGCGATCCGGCTTGAGCCAGAAAAGGTTGGGATGGGCGTCCGTATGATTTCCGATGACGTGGCCCCTGGCGGCGGTCTCCTTGAGGAGGTCCGGACATTCACGCGCATGCTTTCCGATAACGAAAAACGTCGCGCGGGCTTTGTGGCGATCGAGCAGTTCCAGTAGCTTCGGAGTTATCGCAGGATTCGGGCCGTCGTCGAACGTAAGAGCAAGCTTGCGCGGCGAATTTGTGCGGCAAAGCGTCGAGCCAAAGAGTTGCGAGCGCGGGTGAACTGCGCCATACGCAGCCAATCCCGCAGCGGCGGCGGCCAAAGCGGGTGACGTGGCAATCAGCCAAGGATTCATCAGGTACATTCTCGCATGGTGAGATGTGTACCGACTACCTGGAAGGGAGCACCCTCCTAGATGTCGCAAAGTGCGGCCTCCGCGAGTGCAAACTTGCCGAGTTCAGAGCTTCGGCCATAAGCAGTTGGTTCAGCCTGAATCAATCCGCAGAATCGCGGGTTTTCGCATCCCGGAATAATCCAACCGTTACTCTCAATGGAAAATCCAGACATCGCGTGTACCAATTTGGCACGAATTTACGGGCATGTCCCCCGACGGGACATGCTCTCTTTGGTTTGGATCGTGTGCTTTGTAACGCAAAGATATCAGGGGGCTTAGAGCGCCGAGGCCAGGGATATTCTGGCAGGGAGTGGACAATCTATTGCATTAGAAGCGGTTGTGGCCGTCTGTGGAAAATCTACGTTGAGAATCAAAGACAGCCCGGTTAGCCAGAAGTCCACCCACTTTTGGTTCCTCCGCGTGCTCCTATTCCTCGCTGCAGCATCGCTTTTCGGCGCCGCAGATCCCGCGCAAGATCGGCAACCCGGCTGGCAGGCAGAGGTCAGGAAACTTGTAGAGGCGCACGAGTGGGAGCCGGCACTGAAGATCGTCGACCGCGAGGTTGCGCTCGCTCCGCAGGATATGGACGTGCGCGCGTGGCGTGCGCGCGTTCTGGCGTGGTCCGGGCACCTCGCGGAGGCGGAAAAGGAATACGTTGAAATCTTGAGATTCACCCGGAGTGACCCGGATAACTGGATGGGGCTGGCGAGCGTATATCTCCGCGAGGGAAAACCGACGGATGCTCTGCGGGCACTGGACCGGGCTGTGGAGCTGGATCCAAAACGCGCGGACTTGCGAGCGGCTCGAGGGCGGGCGCTGCGAGCCATTGGCGAACGCAACGAAGCTCGTACGGAATTTCTAAACGCGCTGAATCTGGACCCTACAAGCGTTGAAGCACGTGCCGGAATGATTTCGGTCCGTGGCGAGCCAAGACACGAATTGCGTTTCGGCCAGGACAATGACCTCTTCAATTTCACAAGCGCAAATCAGGACGGATGGGTCAGCCTGGTATCGCAATGGACGACGCACTGGGCTACAAGCTTCGCAGGAAGTTTCTACGATCGATCGGGAATCGGTGCCGGAAAATTTTCCGGATCGGTCACCGGACGGCAGCACGGATGGGGAGCTCTCACAGTGGGTGGATCAGCCGGGCATGACAATGGGGTCATCCCGAAGAGCGAGGCCTTTTTTGATGTCGACCACGGCTGGAAAATAGGTGAAACGAAATTCCTGCGCGGCGTGGAATTTATCTACGGACAACATTGGTATTGGTATCGGACGTCCAGGATTCTGACGCTAAATGGAACGACAATTCTCGACCTCCCGCGTGATTTTTCGTTAACGCTCGGAGCTACTGGCGTGCGCAGCGCGTTCCCCGGTGCGGGCGTGGAGTGGCAGCCCGCAGGAATGACGCGGCTGAGGTTCCCTCTGGGGAATTGGGGCGACAGGCGCTTTTCCGGAAACATCTTCTTCGCTGTCGGGTCGGAAGACTTCGCGCAAATCGATCAAATTGGGAGATTTGCTTCGCAAACGTATGGCGGCGGGTTGCGCTTTCAACTGAATGCCCGTCAAGACATCGCAGGCTACGGGTCGTATCAGCGGCGCACGCAAGACAGAACAGACACAGGTTTTGGTTTGAGCTATGGAATCCATTTTTGAACGGTTGTGGAGGCTAGGACCAGCGGCTTTTGTGCTGAAGGCCATCGTCGCGGCGGTGGCGGCAGACGGGCTGTTGCTGGGTTTTATCCTGCTTCGGCGCTTTTATCGAAAGCGCTATTTCGCAAAGCGCGACGCACGCGTCTTCGAACTGCGCAAGGTTTGGGATTGCCTTATTGCGGGAGAGATTCCGTACGAGACATGGCGTCAAAATCCTTTCGACCGGCGCATCGTCGAGACAATTGCACTGGACGCGCTGGAAGCGGCGGGGGCGGAAGAATCGGCGCGACTGCTCAAATTCCTGCGAACGAGCGGGCTTATCGAAAAACGCATCTATGAAGCTCGCACGCACACCGGGTGGCGGCGCATGCGGGCGCTCGTGGCGCTGGGGCAAACGCGCGCGCCGGAAGGCATCTACGCGCTGGCCCAAGGCTTGCGCGACCGCAACTTGGAAATGAGGCTGGCGGCGCTGAGAGGATTGGGGCGCACCTCATCTCCACAAGCGGCGCAGGAGATTTTGGCATGGGTCGGAGAAAAGGGACTGTGTGTACCGGCGCTGCCGCTGCAAAGCGCGCTCATCCAATGCTGCGTGGAGCGCCCGCAGATACTGATTCCCTACGTCCAACATGCAAAAGGAGCTCTGCGCGAAGTGCTTGGCCGCGTGTTAGGCGAAGTGGCCACTCCGGCGCTCAGCGTGGACCTGCTTCAGTTTGTGGGAGACGACCTGGATGAACTGCGCGCTGCGGCGGCCCGGGCGATGTCACACTCGGAAAAGGGCGTGGCGTTCACCGCTCTCAACGAGTTGGTCAGAGACCCGGTATGGTTTGTACGGCTGCGCGCAATCATAAGCCTGGGCCAACTCTGCGAACCTCGCGCGATTCCCGATCTGCTGCTGGGGCTGACGGATTCGCATCGGCTGGTGCGTTTTCGCGCGGCGGAAGCGCTGGTCGAGCTCGACATGCCCATGGTTCCAATTTTCCAAAAGGTGGTGGCAACACAAGATCGCTATGGGCTGCAGGCGTACCTGACAGCACTCGAGAATGCCGCGTTGCGCGAGAAATTGGAAGAGGACCTTCAATCCGGCGGGGCCCCCAGAGATGCCGAGAAAGTGCATTTGTGCAACATTCTGCGGATGGGAACGCTGTCCGGGGAAGATCCGGCGATGGTGGAGAGTGCCCCGGCGAAATCGGCATTCCCATAATGATTCGTCTGCTGGATCTTTCGAATCACGCACTTTTCTGGTACTACCTCGCCAGCAATCTGTCTTACCTGGTGATGTTGATTGTCGCGCTGAAGACGACGGCGGCCCACCAACGCAGACTGCAAAGCTATCGCCTGGATTGGTTCAAGGCATCGCCGCTGGCGCCGCCCATCACCATGATTGTCCCCGCGCACAACGAAGAGAAATCGATTCGCGTGGCAGTGCGAAACTTGCTGGAACTGGATTATCCCGAACTCGAGATCATCGTTGTCAACGATGGCTCAGAAGACCGCACGCTGGACGAAATGCGGGAAGAGTTTCGGCTGCGTCCAGTGCGAACCGTGTACATACCCGAGGCGAAGTGCGCGCCAGTTCGAGGTTTGTACCGGAGCGAGCTGGACGGAAGGCTGCTGATCATTGATAAAGAATCCGGGGGCAGCAAAGCGGACGCCGTGAACGCAGGTTTGAATGCCGCAACCTCACCCTATGTGTGCGTAGTGGATGCCGATTCCGTCCTCGAGCGGGACGCGCTCCTGCGAATCATGGTGCCTATCATGGCAGACCCGAAACGGGTCGTGGCGGTCGGCGGAATCATCCGCGTGTTGAATGGCTCGGAGATTGAAGGAGGGCATCTGAAGCGCGTGCGTTTGCCTCGCAAGAGCATTGAAGTAATCCAAGTGATCGAGTACCTTCGCGCATTCTTGATCGGCAGAGAAGCGTGGGGGCAAGGAAACATGCTGATGATCATTTCCGGGGCGTTCGGCGTATTTCGAACGGATCTGGTGCGCGCCGTGGGCGGCTACCGATCGCGCGCGATTGGGGAAGATTTTGATCTCGTGGCGCGGCTGCACCGTCACTTGTTGGAAAAACGCATGGGCTATCACATCGACTTTGTCCCTGACCCCATGTGCTGGACGGAAGTACCCTCAGACCTCCGATCGCTGGCAAGGCAGCGTGCGCGTTGGCAGAAGGGCTTGTTGGACGTGCTCTGGCCGAACAGGGATATGCTCTTCCGGCCGCGTTACGGCAGAATCGGTTTCCTCGCGCTACCTCATTTGTGGCTGTTTGAGTTGTTCGCGCCGATCCTTGAGATCACCG
>JBGPLB010000007.1:0-51243 GCA_041486245.1 Candidatus Acidiferrum sp. | reverse complement strand
ATGTGGCCGGGCTGGCCGATGCCAACAGCACGGAGTTCGATCCGCAAACACCCTACCGGGTCATCTATAAATTGCGCGAACTGCTGGGCGTGGACGAAATGGGCGGCACCATGCGCCTGGGTGCATGGCCCTGCAAACTTGAACCTGGCTCCTTTGCCGCCAAAGCCTACGGCAAGACTGAAATTAGTGAACGCCATCGCCATCGCTACGAATTCAACCGCGACTACGAGAAAACTCTGACCGAAGCTGGACTTCGCATTACCGGCCGCACTCCCGACGAAAATTATGTCGAGATAATCGAAGCCCCCGAGCATCCCTGGTTCCTCGGCTGCCAGTTTCACCCGGAGTTCAAGTCTAAACCTCTCGAGCCTCATCCGCTTTTTGCCGCCTTCATCGGCGCCGCGCTCGAGCACAAGAAAATCCTGGCTCGCCCAGCCAGCGAATCGCAGCGCGCTCAAGTCGTCGGCGTCGCCCCTCACGCTAACGCTTAGCACGGACCTCCCCACGCAAGACTGCCGACTCGCCGTTTTAGCTAGCTCGTGTGTTATCTTCAATGCCTCCGATGCCGATAACCCGTGACATTTCCCTCGGCCCGCTCCGCCTCGGTGGCGGCAACCCGCTGTTTCTCATCGCAGGGCCGTGCGTGATCGAAAGCGAAGCCCACGCCCGAAAAGTGGCGGAGAAAGTGGCGAAAATTGCCGCCGACTGCGGCGTGCCGTACATCTTCAAGGCCTCCTACGACAAGGCCAACCGCTCCTCCGTGAAAGCATTTCGTGGACCGGGCCTCAAAGAAGGCTTGCGTATTCTGGGTAAAATCAAATCGGATCTACATCTGCCAATCCTAACGGACATTCACGAGCCTTCCCACGCACAGCCTGCCGCCGAGGTATGCGACGTGCTGCAAATTCCCGCTTTCCTCGCGCGCCAAACGGATTTGCTCATTGCGGCGGGCAAGACTGGCCGTATCGTCAACGTCAAAAAGGCGCAGTTTCTTTCGCCTTGGGACATGGCCAACGTCGTCGAAAAAATCGCCAGCACCGGCAACACCGATATCGTTATCACAGAGCGCGGCGCTTCCTTCGGCTACCAAAATCTTGTAGTCGATATGCGCTCGTTCCCTATACTGCAAAAGCTAGGGTATCCCGTCGTTTTCGACGTAACGCATTCCGTCCAACTCCCCGGAGGCCAAGGCCATGCGAGCGGCGGCCAACCCGAATTCATCGAGCCCCTAGCCCGCGCCGGAGTAGCCGCGGGCATCGACGGCATCTTCCTCGAAACTCACGACAACCCCTCCGAAGCGCTCTCCGACGGCGCTAATGCTCTTCCGCTTTCGCAACTCCCCGCCCTCCTAAAACGTCTCAAAGAACTCTCCACAGTCGTCCGCCGATGGAGCGTCCAATGAACCCCGGCCCGCACCGCCCCGCCGCGCCCCTGTTCGTAGGGGCACGGCACGCCGTGCCCGTCCGCCCGCCGCGACACAAGCTACCCCCCACAGTGAGCTTAACCACTTTAGAAGCAACACTTACGGCGCTCGCTGCAGCGATTGCAAATAAAGGACTTACGAAAATCGTAAGTCCTTTAGACGCAACACTTACAAAATACGAGGGGGTGCCTGTTGAGTCTTGACACCGCCCGCCGCGTCCTGAAAATTGAAGCGCAAGCCATTCAAGACGTCTTCTCGCGCCTCGACCACAGCTTTGAACGCGCCGTGGACATTCTTTTCGCATGCAAAGGCCGTGTCGTCGTCACCGGCATGGGCAAGTCTGGCCTCATCGGACGCAAGATCTCCGCTACCCTCTCCAGCACTGGCACTCCGTCGTTTTTCCTTCATCCCGCCGATGCTTTGCACGGCGATCTCGGCATGCTCGCGCGCGGCGATGCCATACTGGCCGTTTCTTATGGGGGCGAAACGGAAGAGATCGTTCACTTGCTCGAAACGTTGAAGCGTCTCGATTCGTCGCTTGTCACCCTTACTGGCAAGATGCAATCGACTCTTGCCAAAGCCAGTGACGTTTCGCTCGACGTCAGCGTGCGAGAGGAGGCTTGCTCGCTGAACCTCGCCCCGACTGCCAGCACCACCGTTGCCATGGCCGTCGGTGATGCGTTGGCCGTCTCGCTGCTCGAGCGCCGCGGCTTCCAGCCGGAGGACTTTGCCGAACTTCATCCAGCTGGCCGCCTTGGAACGAAGCTTCTGCGCGTAGAAAATAAGATGCACGCAGGCAATGCTCTCCCGCGCGTTGCGGTTGATACCCCGATGCCCGACGTCATCCACGAAATGAGCAGCAAGGGTCTCGGCATGACCACCGTTCTCGATCCCGCTGGCCGCCTGGCAGGGATTCTTACCGACGGCGACCT
The DNA here is from genome assembly GCA_041486245.1 of Candidatus Acidiferrum sp. Lineage (GTDB taxonomy): Bacteria > Acidobacteriota > Terriglobia > Acidiferrales > UBA7541 > Acidiferrum. The sequence continues at coordinate 48,888 of JBGPLB010000007.1, read as the reverse complement.
CCGCCGCTTGATGGAAACCCACCGCGGCGCAACGCTTGAAATGAATGCAGGCGCGGCGATGACTCGCAACCCGCAGACCATTGGTCCTCATGTTCTTGCAAGCGAAGCGCTCAACCAAATGGAAAAGCGCAAAATTACCTCGGTAGTCGTCGTCGACGAAACTAAAAAGGTTCTCGGCGTAGTGCATCTCCACGACCTGTGGACCCTGGAGCTTATGTAACGGTTGAACTTCGTGGCCGCCATTTTGTAGTGAGGGGCCTTTAGATTCGTGCTTTTTTTCATCTCTCTTCGAGGAGCAAACCTTGCCAAAAGGCATGATTAAAATCTCCGCAGGCCTCGCGAAGCGCGCAAAACAAATCCAAGTGCTCCTGATGGACGTGGACGGTACCATGACAGACGGCTCTGTCACACTTCTCTCACAGCCGGATGGCACGGCCCTCGAAATCAAATCCTTTGACGCTCACGACGGTCAGGGCCTGACCCTTGCTCACACCGCGGGCCTTCGCACCGGCGTCATCACCGGACGCGAAAGCCCCGCCCTCCTGCGCCGCGCCAATGAAATGAAAATGGAATTCATCTATCAAAAGCAGCCGACGAAAATTCCCGCACTGGAAGAAATTTTGAAGAAAACTGGAGTTCCGGAGTCGGCCGTTGCCTTCGTCGGCGACGATCTGCCGGACTTGCCGGTCATGCGCCGCATCGGCCTTGCTATCGCTGTCGGCGACGCGGTCCTCGAAGTAAAACTGGCGGCACACTACGTCACCAGAGCGGTTGCCGGAAAAGGCGCCATTCGCGAAGCCGTCGAGCTTATCCTAAAATCCAAAGGAATCTGGGACGAAATGATTGAGAAGGCACGCGCCTAAGCCCGCACCGCCCTTGTCTCGAAACCCCTCGCGTTATATGGTCCTGCCTCGTAAGGGAGGCATCCATGGCCCAGCCCGCGCGTTCTCGCGTGCAAGTGCTCACCTATCTCATCATCGTTTTTGCGTTCAGCTCGTTTTTCTACTTTCTCATTCTTCATTCCGGCAGCTTGGGAAACGGCAGAGGCATGTATGTCTTGGGCCTTATGTGGTGCCCCGCTCTCGCAGGAATGCTCACCCTGCGACTTAACGGCCGCAGCATTTCGGAGCTGGGCTGGAAGTGGGGCTAAACCAAATACCAGCTTCGCAGTTGGTATATTCCGCTGTTGTACGCTTCCATCGCCTATGCCATCGTGTGGATTTTTCACCTCGGCGCGTTCGGCAATCCGGATTTTTACGATTCGCTTGTGAAGGCGATGCACATTGGCGGACCTCCTTGGATTTCCATCGTGCTGGGAATTGTATTAATCGGCACCTACGGACTGGTTCGCAGTGTGTCTAGCGCACTCGGCGAGGAGATCGGCTGGCGTGGATTTTTGGTTCCCGAGCTATCTAAGACGACCTCATTCACTACTACATCGCTCATCAGTGGCATAGTCTGGTCGCTCTGGCATTATCCCATCTTGATTTTCGGCGACTACAACGCTGGCACTCCCACTTGGTATGGCCTGACCTGCTTCACCGTAATGGTCATCTCCATCAGTTTCGTTTTCGCCTGGATGCGCCTCAAATCTGGGAGCCTGTGGACCGGCGCAATCCTGCACGGCAGCCACAATCTCTATATCCAAGGAATTTTTTCGCCGATCACGCGCAACACCGGGAAGACAGCGTGGTTCATCGACGAATTTGGCTGCGTCCTGCCGCTCGTCGCCATTGCCTTTGCAATTTATTTCTGGCGAAAGCGCCGCGACCTGCCTGCGGCGTAACCTGCCCCTCGGCGGTGCATTAGTTTCAGATTTCAGCGCTGAGTTTATGAGGCATGTGGATTACTTCCGGGTGGCCCGTGATGGGGAAACTATCCCTGGCAATTTCAAGTCCTGTTGGTAGTCATGCGGAAGCGCCGCGATGGTTTTGGCAACGGATTAGTCCAGCTTCTTTTCCGAGAGAAACTTCGACATCAAGTCAGCCACTTGCGTGTTATTCAAGTCGGAGAACGGGAAGTGGGTATTTCCATAAACGCCAACTTCCGGTAGGTGCACAACGGTCGCGTCGCCACCATGACGGTTAACTGTATCCCGCCACTTTATGGCCATTTCCAGCCGAACTCGCCACCCATCCTGGCCAGGATTATCGGTAGGCTTCTCAGGGATGGAGTCACCATAAAAGATGATGATGGGAATCTTGGTGAGTTTCATGAACTCTGCCAGGGGAACGCCGATGGCCGCGAGTGTTCCACCGGAACTTGGCAGCGCCTCCGGGACTTCTCCCTCTGGGAATAGGAAGCCACTACCCGGCTCGTACGCTACGATTCCTCGCACGTTGCCGGTCTTAAGGACTGTCGCCCATCCAAGTCCGCCGCCTTGCGAGTGAGTTACAAAAACTGCTGGCCCGATCTTGTTGAACAATGCCGCGCAGGCATCGGAGATCACCTCGGGATCGTACGGTCCCACGTTCGGCGTCATCTGACGGAAGTATTGGTTGAGAGCTTCAGGATCTTTCGAGAACTGAACACCGGAAAAGTAATCCGGCCAGATGCCGACGCGAAACGTGTCAAACCATCCCTGTTCGTCCGGAGTGGCGTTGATCGAAGCCGTGACCGTGCCGCGGCCCGCGTTTCCGCGACGCGGCTGGTCGATTAGGTAAACAGGAAAGCGACTGCGTAAAAAGATAGTCTGAAACCCCTCTCGGCCATCCGGAGTAGTCTCCCAGGTCTTTGAGAACTGACCGGTGCCGTGTAGAAAAACGAGGGGAAGCTTTCGCGGATTGGCCGGAACCTGGTAGAAGACGTATGCGTGGTCGCCATGCAGCGTCTGGCCATCCGGTGTCGGCTGCTTTGGATTAAAGCTTCCCGGATTCGTGATGACCTTGCCACCGATGGCGAAGCTGCCCTGATTCTGAATCGTCAGCGGTTCGAACTTGCTCTTGCTCGCTTCTTGAGCGCTGGCTGAAGTGACCACGAACGCTGCCATCAACAAGGCAACGATGAATGATCTCGGATGCGTTCTGTTCAACATGATCTCTCCTGCACAATGCGGCTTACTTGGAAGGAGCTGTCTTTCGAAGCTCACTTCTTATCGAAGACTTCTTTGGCAACGCCGATCGCATTTACGGCGTTTGGCCACCCACAATAAAACGCAAGGTGCGTGATGGTCTCGATTAATTCATCCTGCGTCACACCGTTTTCGCGGGCTTTGATAAGGTGGGACCGAAGCTGCTATGGTCGGTTCAAGGCAATCAACGCCGCCACAGTCACGAGGCTTCGGTCGCGCTTTGAAAGCTGCGGTCGCTCCCATACATCGCCGTACAGGACGTCGTCAGTCAGTTCAGCCAGCTTTGGGGCGAAGTCGCCGATTTGTCCTTGCGATGGCCGGGGCTTCACGGCGGCGTCCGTGCCGGCCGCCTGCACATGGACCGGCGTGCTGTACTGCGCGTCGCTGACCTTCTCCATCCAATCGACAGTCTTCCCATCGAGTTGTTCCACGATGGCGATGTGTGCCATCGAACTGTTGGGCGCCGCGCCGTGCCAATGCTTCTGACCCGGTGGAATCCAGACCACATCACCCTGCCGGATCCCTTCAACCGAATCGCCCCAGCGTTGCACCCGCCCCGTACCCGCCGTGACGATCAGGATCTGGCCAAGCGTGTGCGTGTGCCAAGCCGTGTGCGCACCGGGCTCAAACGTGACAAGAAAACCAGATGCGCGCGCCGGAGCAATCGCCTGGAACAGAGGATCGACTCGCACGGAGCCGGTGAAGTTCTCCGCCGGCGCCTGCCGCGACGGTTGCGAACCGCTCCGCATAATTCTGATCGCGCCCTCGTCGTTGCGATTTTGGCTGTGTGCGCCTGATACGAACATAAAAAGCAAAACTCCAATCGCTGTAAAGATCCGCATTGCGGCTCTCCTTGATCTGCCGCTCCCTGTTGCTGGGAGTATTGCCCAACTCAGAAATCGGCGCGCTTCCCCGATTCGGTCGCCAACTGCATCACGTCAAGCCGCGCTTTCCAGGGATCCGGAACCGCGCTGGCCAAGCCATCCGGATGGAAATCGAAGATCAAATCCTTGCTCGGATCGTAACGCGGCCAAGTCGGCAAGCCCGCACCATTCGGATCGCCGGTCTTGGCGAAGTTGACCCAGTAGCTTTGCGCCATCCGAGAGACGGCCAGATCCTGGGGTGTCGGCGGTGGTGGTGGCGGCCCGAAGCCACCGGTACCCAATGTGCCGAACACGAAGGCGATCTCGCCGCCGTGCGGTGTCCCCGCCCGAAATATTTCCCGCATCGCAGTCTGAATGTAGGAGAACCGGTAAAGATAGACGGGCGAACCATTGCTCGCGAAGGCACTCGCTGCGAAGCGGGCCGGCTCGGCCTGGCCAAAGTCGTCGTTTGCCCTCGATACCAGGGTGGCCAAGTCCATCGATCCGTCGGGATCGTAGGCCGCCTTCGCCTGGGCGCTCCACTGGCCGAACCGAGCGAACAGCTGCTCCTTGGTAGTCGCTCTAATCCGGTTGCCTGCAGTATCGGCGCTGTTGCTGCCGAGCATGAGCGGAACACTCGGCTGGCGGCGGGCCTTGTAGGCGGTCTCCGCCGTCTCCGTAACCAGCTTGCCGTCAAGGATCGGCGTCGTCTCGTAGGACGAAACGCTACCCCCCGGTTGGGTCGGCGCGCCGCGAAGGACCTCTTCTGCACTGAGAGCGCGCAGACGGGCCAGCGCAGCCTGATCCGTGCCCTCGATTCCTATCGAGTGCGCGAAGTTTATCCCGATCGTCTCGGCCGATACCGGATAGTTCGGATCGATGCCGTCCCTGCTCATCGGCCGCGCGGTGAGTACGCTGTCGCGCGAGCCGCCAGACTCGACGATGGCTTTGTGGAACAGGCCGCGCGCCATTGGCGAAGCCAGTAGGCTGTGCACCGAGACGCCGCCTGCGGAAAATCCAAAGATAGTGACATTGTTCGGATCGCCTCCGAACGCGGCGATGTTCCGCTTGACCCACTGAAGGGCCGCGATCTCATCCATGTACGCGTAGTTCCCCTTGATCTCGTCAGGGCGCTCGCGGCTCAACGCGGGGAAGGCGAAGAACCCGAAGCGCCCCACGCGGTAATTGGCAGCGACCTGGATGACGCCCTGTTTAGCGAACTGGGTCCCCGAGGTTATGGGCATGGCGCTTGAGCCGCCCACGAACCCGCCCCCGTAGATCCAGACCATTACGGGCAACTTCGCCCCTGACGCGGCGCTCGCTGGGAGCCAGACACTCAGGTACAGACAATCTTCCGACGACGCCCGCGCCGCAGGCGCACCAGACGCAGGGGGCGGGCCGAACCGTCCCTGCATGCAATCCGCCCCAAATTCCGTCGCCTGGCGCACGCCGGTCCACCGCGCCGCGGGCTGAGGCGGCCGCCACCGCAGCTCGCCCACGGGGGGCGCCGCAAAGGGGATGCCTTTGTAGGAAACGACGCCGTCGTCGACCACCCCTTGCAACTGGCCGCTGTCCACTCGCACTACAGGAGGGGTTTGCTGCCCGGCGGTGCCGACACCCATCGCCACCACAGCTGAACCAGTTGTCGCGGCAGCGCCTGCCGGTTGCGCATGAGCAACGGCCCATTGCACATTCGTCGTCAAGAAACATAGTCCCAAAACGGTCAGCTTCAATTTGATGTCGTCGTCCTTTGTCTTTCGGCTTCTCTTTCAGTCGGCGATCTGCATACGGCTGAAAAGAGAAATGATCAGAGTCCAGTCATCTTCAACACAGCTTCAGGAAGGCGAGCGCCTTCAAGTTTCAGTCTGGAGGCAGCTTCGTCGATCTCCTTGAGGTCGTTCTCGTTCAGGTCGACGTTGACCGCGCCGAGATTCTCTTCGAGCCGGTGCAGCTTGGTCGTTCCTGGAATCGGCACAATCCACGGCTTCTGCGCCAGCAGCCAGGCAAGTGCGACTTGTGCCGGAGTCACGCGCTTGCGTTCCGCGACGGCCTTGACCAGGTCGACCAGAACCACATTGGCCTTGCGCGCCTCGGGCGAAAAGCGTGGCACGAGGTTCCGAAAGTCGGTGGGATCGAACTTCGTGTTTTCGTCGATCTTGCCCGTGAGGAACCCTGCGCCAAGTGGGCTAAATGGCACGAACCCGATACCAAGCTCCTGCAGAGTCGGCAGAAGCTCGGCCTCCGGACCACGCCAGAACAGCGAGTATTCGCTCTGCACCGCGGTGATCGGTTGGACCGCGTGCGCGCGGCGGATTGTCTTGATCCCGGCTTCCGACAGGCCGAAGTGTTTGACCTTGCCTTCGGCAATCAGTTCTTTGACCGCTCCAGCTACGTCCTCGATCGGAACCTCCGGATCGACGCGGTGCTGATAAAAGAGATCGATGTGATCGGTCCGCAAACGCTTTAAGCAGGCATCCGCCACACGCTTGATATGTTCAGGCCTGCTGTTCATCCCGCCGCGACGTGCGCCAGTCTCAAGGTCGATGTCAAAGCCGAACTTCGTGGCAATTACTACCTTGTCGCGGATTGGCTGGAGCGCTTCGCCCACCAGTTCCTCATTCGCGAACGGGCCATAAGACTCGGCTGTATCGAACATGGTTACGCCACGGTCATAGGCAGTACGGATCAGCTTGATCATCTCGACTTTGTCGGCCGGCGGCCCATAGAGCGCGCTCATGCTCATGCAACCGAGGCCAAGAGCCGAGACTTCCAGTCCGCTTTTTCGCAGTGTGCGCTTGTTCATGCGTTCTCCTTGCCAAGCTCCTTCGGCCATCCTGACACTATGAGCAAATGACCATGAAACGGTAGCCCGATCCTGCCTACCTATTGCCTATTTCTCTCGTTAGGCAAAAATCACTGGCGCAACCGCAGCTAGGTGGCTATCTTTGGCAGGGGAGCATCGGTCACTAACATGAGAAACTCAAAGGAAAATGCGGTCCTTCAGTCAAACGCAGCCCCCGAGCTGCGCGCAGAACTCGCGCGCAAGATTGCCTCCATAATTGGCAAGGAAGAGAATCGGATAACCGAGATTCACGGCGTCAGTCTCCATCGCCGGACTGCCCCTACCCCTCCGTGCCGGACAACCTACCATCCGGGCGTCATCGTGGTCGCTCAGGGCAGCAAGCGCGTGAACCTCGGCCGGGCCAGCTTCACCTACGACGAGTCGCATTTCCTCTTGACTGCGGTCGATTTGCCGATCGTGAGCTGGGTAGCCGAGGCGACCGAGGAGGTTCCCTGTCTTGTACTGTCGCTCAAATTGCACATGTCGATGGTCCGGGAGCTGCTCGCCCTTGAGGAAATTCATGTCGAGGAGGCGCCGCCCGACAGTCCCGCGATGTCTACCGGCGAGACCACGCCGGAATTTCTGAACGCATGTTGCCGCCTGCTGGATCTACTGGACAGTCCGGAGGACATTCCTTTTCTGAGCGGCCTGATTCAGCGCGAGATTATTTATCGGATTCTGCGTGGACCGGAAGGAGCGCGCTTGCGCGCAGTTGCAACACTCGGAGATCAAAGCCACCGAACCGCAAAAGCCGTAGCGTGGATAACCGCGAACTACGCCAAGCCGCTACACATAGAAGAACTAGCGCAGATTGCCAGCATGGGCGTATCGACCTTACATCATCACTTCCGGATGCTGACGGCGATGAGTCCGCTTCAGTATCAAAAACAACTCCGGCTCCAGTCGGCCCGGAGCCTGATGCTGAACAATGGTCTTGATGCCGCCAGCGCGGCTTTTGAGGTCGGCTACGAAAGCGCCACGCAATTCAATCGCGAATACAGCCGCTTCTTCGGCCAGCCGCCCATGCGGGATGTTCGGGCAGTTCTTTCCCCAAATGTTCCGAAACTCCAATTGGTCGGTAGTCTCTAATTCCTCGCCTTCGTCCATACTCAAGCCCGTGCTTTGAGGCTAATCGAGCTCGCGCATACGTCGTGCGGTGTTCTGAGCGAGTAGTCGGCAAACAGGAAGTAATTCGATTACTTCTCCATTGCCCGTCACTCGGGCCCAATCCTGAGCGCGCTGTCATTAGGTGGTAACGCCGGTCACTTCTGCATATAAATCATTTTCGGCTGATAACAGCGCGACAGACCAGGCCCGGCCGAACCAAACGCAGTTGCGGCAGTTGCGGCAGTAGGACTTAGCCTTCCAGATCGAGCGCTTTATCGCTGTCAAAGCTTTCACCAGCTCTATGCGCGATTTCCAGGGCGTTCGCTGATTAGAACTGCTATTCAGAATGCGAGGGGCGCAGAAGGCAACTGCCCTCCGCGCGCTTCCTGTTTCCTCATGACCCTTACCGCAGGGCGATTCCCCGCGAGCGTGCTGTCCCCGATTCAGGCGGCGGTTAAGTCTCGGCGGCTGAAGAGTTTATGGACGAGCTTCGTAGACGACGTTGAACGGTGTTTCCGCGGCTCGCCGGAAACGGCTGAAGCCGGCTGCGTTCACCACCTCGCGAATCCGTTTTTCGCCGGACTGGGCGCCCAAGCACAACGCGACTTCCTGCGAACGCGAACAGGGCGTGCACAATAAAGTTGAAAAAGAATAGTACACGCGGCCAACCGGATTCAGGTTGTCCTTTAGCTCATCGTTGGCAAACGGTTCGACGATCATCCATGTGCCATCCTTGCTCAGTGAATTGCGCACATGGGTTGCGGCGCCTACAGGATCACCCATGTCGTGCAAGCAATCGAACACGGTAATCAGGTCGTAGTCCTTTCCCGGAAACTCTTTGGCCTTCGCGACGCCAAAGTTGAGGCGAACATCGAGATCTTCTCTCGCGGCGATCGCGCGGGCGGCCTCGATGGATTTGTTGCGATAGTCGAATCCGAAGAATTGTGATTTTGGGAAGGCTTTGGCCATCAGCACGGTAGATGCTCCCTTGCCGCAGCCTACATCGGCGACGCGCGCGCCGGCCTCGAGCTTGGCCTTCACGCCTTGCAGGGAAGGAATCCACGAACTTACAAGGTTAGCTGCGTAGCTCGGCCGAAAGAATTTCTCGCAGCCATGAAACACATCTTCCTCGTGCTCATGCCAGCCCATGCCCGCGCCGGAGCGGAAGGACTCGGTGATCCTGGGAACTGCGGCCAGGGAGCCGAGAGCCAGTTGGAAAGCTCCGGGAATGTAAGCAGGGCTCTCTTCGTTCGCCAATGTAAACGCCTGTTCTTCGCTCAGACTGAACTTGCGCGTCTGCTCGTTATATGTGACGTAGCCGCCCGCAGCTTGGGAGCCCAGCCATTCCCGCACATAGCGTTCATCTGTTCTGGTCTTTGCGGCCAGCTCGGCGGAGTTCAGCGGGCCTTCCGCGAGAGCCTTGTACAACCCCAGTTTCTCGCCAATCACCACCATGCCAGAGTGGACCGCCGCCCCTAGATCCCCAACGAATTGCCCTACGAACGCATTCAGTTTGTCCATGTCTATTGCCATTGTTTTTCTCCTCTCAGATTGAATTCCTTGAATTTACATGCAGTAAGATGCACCCGTGGTGGCCCATAAAGCTCTTCTTTGGGTTAAGCAGTAAGCGATTGCCGCCGCTTCCGGGGCTGTTGCCGTGCTTTTGACTGCTTTTGTCGCCGGGTTGAACGCCGCGATTGTACTTAGAGCGTGCTTCTGGGAGTTGTGTGCGGCCGCGCGAGTCTCGGTCTTGCAATGCCGTAGCACCTCGGAGGTGTTCCGGGAAGATCGGCCATCCCAGGAATCGCCGTCCTCGGGAAGCCGTCCAATGATGTGTCCCAGTTCGTGAAGCAATATCGTAATTTGTGCCTCCGGAGTATTCCCTTCGTAAGAAGAAACCGTCAGCAGACGGGTGCCATCGGGCCGAGCTGGCATTCCCCTGGTATTCAGCTGCATGACAAACGAAGCGCGGTTGAAGAACGGCCCGTTGGCATTCAATAGGATGGTGGAGTCTCGGCCCGCATCCTCAATCGACCTGGCCGCCCAAGGGTGTTTGAAGAATTGCCCACCGTTACTGTCTCGAATGCCGTAAACAAATGAAGGTCCTCTCATCTCCAGCGCGAAGTGCAGCGACCGGAGCACTTCGGCGGGGTCGGGATCGGCGCCCTGGAACCAAGCGGTGCACGCATTTCCCTGTTGTAAAATCTCAAGAACCTGCTCGCGCGCCCGGGCAATTGTGTCGCCCTGTCTACCCAAGGCCGACAACTCCAGCACAACCCGGTCGTCGAACTTTGAGGCACTCACTGAATAAGATGGACTCGAAGCAAACAAAGTGCATACGAGTGCTGCAGCGGCGATCACTCGCCGGCGGAGCTCATATAGCTGGCGTCTCTTCCGCCAGCCGGTCGCACAGCTTTTTGAGAACTTTGTGTCGCCGTGTGTACCGATGCACCGTGCGACGTGCATGCCGGTCGTCCTAGCTCGGCTGAGCTCAGGGTGGCCTTCCGCTAGAGCCTTGTACAACCCGAGCTTTTCGCCAATCACCACCATGCCTGAGTGAACTGCAGCTCCCAGATCCCCAACGAATTTCCCCACGAACACCTGCAGTTTGGCCATGTTAACTGCCATTTCTATTCTCCATTGCGCTTGATTTTTCATGCAGTGATGCACTTGTGAGGACTTATGAAGTTCCCCTTAAGGGTTTAAGCCCAGGAAGTGATTGCTGCCGCTTCCTGGGCCGTTTACCGTGCTGTTGACGGCTTTCGCAGTCGGGTTAGACCCCAGAATTGTGATTCAGATGCACGTGGGGCGACTCCGCTTACGAACGTTCACGCAGCAATCTAGCTTCATGAATGAGCGGAAAACCGCTGATGGAATCGCCTGCTCGCCTACGTGCACGCGGATCGGACTACCGATTCCTGCTCGGGTCGTCGTTGGGATTGACATAGTTGAACTGAAAGGGAGATTGGCCGTGGACCTGTACGATGGTCTCTCCGCAAGCCATGGCGAAGTGGTGCATGTTGGGGTCGAGAAACGCAAAGCTGCCAGCGATGAACGCGGTCATCTTGTTGGCTTCGAATTCATCGCCCATGCCAACTTTGAACGTGCCAGAAATGACGGTGACGTTTTCTCTGTTGGGGTGCCAATGGGGCGCGATGCGGAACCCATCAGGCATCTTCAGGCGAATCGTGAAGTCGCCCGTGGAGGCGGTTGGGTCGCCTTCCAGCACGGCGAATTGCGCGCCGGGACGCACCACGGGTGGCGCCGGACCCCAGGGAATGGTATCCGGGGTGAAGGCATTTGTTTCGTGCGAGTGATCATGCGCGGCACTCCTGAAAGCCAGCCCCGCCCACGAGAACATTCCAGCTACTGCAAGTGTAAGGGACAAGTATCTTTTCATTTTTGAGCCTCCGTCGCTCAGTATCTGACGGGGGCATCATGTCCTGGGCGGCAGGCTATTCCAATGAAGAGTGGATACCGTTTGCCTATCTTTTACATAACGTCGCAAATTATTGATTCTTAGGGGATAATGTCCTTCGAGAGCCTTATGCGACGCGCAGGAACGACAGTGAGCGAAATCGAATTGGACCTGGGGCGTTACGAGCTCCGCCGCCAGGGACGGCGAGTCAAACTCGAAAAGAAGCCCATGGAGCTGCTGATTTTCCTGGTGAGCCGGCGCGACCAAATGGTTTCGCGCCAGGAGATCGTCGGCAAATTGTGGGGCTCGGATTTGTTCATCGATACCGAGCCCAACATCAACAACATTGTGCGAAAAATCCGCACCGCTCTGGGTGACGACTCCGCTAAACCGCGCTTTCTAGAAACCGTGGTGGGCAAAGGCTACAGATTCGTCGGACCGGTGCGTGTGATGGACGCGCACTATCCACAATCCGACTTTGGATCCGGTGTTGTGCGCGCTGTCGGCCCGGAGAAGACGGGCGGGTGGAGCGAGCGCTCGTCGTTGGCCATCTTGCCGCTAGTGCTTTTCGGCAAGGCCACGGATGACCATGGCATGTGCCTGGGGTTCGCCGATGCACTGGTCGTGCGCCTCGGGAATATGCCGGGCGTTGACGTCCTGCCGACTTCTGCGGTGCTAAATGTGTCAGCCGAGGCGGCACCTGCGGACGCTGCTTCCCGTCTTGGCGTGCGCTTTATCGTTCGCGGCGGCATTCAAATTTCTAAAGGCCTCTGGCGCCTCTCCATGGAAATGTTTGACACGCATCTGCAGAGGGTTTGCTTCACACGGAAACGCGATCTCGACCTCAACCACCTGTCCGACCTCGAGGACGAGATCGCCAAGCAAATCGCCTTGGCATTAAACCGGCCGCTGGGTCCGGCGATGGTTCAAGGGTCTTCGCGCTATAGCAAGGATCCCATGGCGTATTCGGAATTCATGCGTGGCTACAAGCTCAGTTCCTCAGGCAACCCCGCGATGATTGACGAAGCCGCTCGGCACCTGAGCAATGCCGTTACTCGAGATCCCGCCTTCTCTCTAGCGCATGCCGCCCTTTCCGTAGTGTGCGCAACGCGCCACTTTGAGCTCGACCCCACAAACGAGTGGTTGGAGAAGGCCGAGTTTCATTGCCGGCGCGCCCTGGAACTGCAACCGGACTTGCCCGAAGCGCACGTCGCCAGCGCTTTTCTGCTGTGGGGGCCGTCGAAGAACTTCCAACACGCTGAAGCAATAGCCGAACTCAAGCGAGCCTTGGCTCTCCAGAGCAATCAGCCCCAAGCCTACAACCGCCTGGGCACCATCCTGGCTCACATCGGGCTACTCGAGCACGCCCGTGAAATGTATGAGCGAGCGCGGCCATTTCACCCCAGGAAAACTGTTAGTCATAGCATCGTGCAAGTGTACGTTTGGAACCAGGAATACGACTCTGCGCGCGACGAGATCGAAGCCTGGCGCGCCGAAAATCCGGAGAACAAGTATCCAGTCTACCTTGCTGTTCAATTGGCCTTGCTGGCCGGAGATTTAAAGGAGGCAAAAACCTTGCTGGACGAGGCGGTCCAGCTTTTGCCGGAAGAACCACTCATCGTCAGTTTGCAGGGCGTCTATTTTGCGTCGGCCGGATTAGCGGGCAAGGCGCTGGACTGTGTGACGACGGCTTCTGCGAGCCCAAAATCCTTTGGCCATGCGCACCACAGCTACTATCAAATCGCCTGCACACTTGCAGTGCTGGAGCGCCATGAAGCTGCGTTTGAGTGGTTGGAGCGAAGTGTCAGCAGCGGCTTTGCTTGCTGGCCTTTTTTCCTGAAAGACCTTCACCTCAAAAGCCTGCGCGAGCTTCCGGCGTTTGATGTTCTGGTGAGCTCGCTGCAAGCCAAGTATCCTGACCATCTCGGATTGCTGTAGCTTGGCGCCTCCTTGTGTGCTCGTATGTAGAGCAGGTGCGAATCTGCTCTAACTCCCGTATTGTCGGCTACTCAGAAACTATCGTTGGCGTGTTGGATGTGACGCCGGGCCATCGACCGCTTGGAAGTCGGATAATCGGAATCTCACCCGCTATCTGACGCCCTGACGAGGCACTCTGACAGTCCCTCTTTTTTCGTTGACAAATAGTTATCCCTTGCGTATGGTAGTGCTTGGGTAATAGTGAACCCATTCCTGGGAACGCCAATCTCCTGATCAGCGTTTTTTATTTTCTGGAGTCCTCCCTTAGTCCAAATCTTTTGCTTGCCACACTTCCGAAACAGACGGCATCTCGTGCAATCTTCCCAAATGCAAGCTCTTTAGAATCACTATTTGCAGACTACTCGTAAGTGCTCATTCTAAACGAGTTAGAAGAATGCTAAATCCCGTGGAATCAACACTTACAAAAAACAGGGGGTGGGGTTACGATTTTTTTGCCTGGCGCACCCTCGGCGGCCTAGCAGCTGATTTCCGACTACTCGCGTGGGTCCTGCTCAGCGTTGTCAGAAGCGACTATACTCGGTATCACTTACGCTTTTGGACGGCAGGCGCCTCACGCGCGATAATGGACTGTCTCAATTCGCAAGGTCCAAAATACTCATGAAGAAGGATGTACTCCGATGCTTCATGCCTGGCATGACGTTTCACCTGGAAACGAGCTCCCCCGTGATTTTCAGGCGGTCATTGAAATCCCGCTGGGCTCCAATGTGAAGTACGAGCTGGACAAACCCAGCGGCCTGCTCAAGGTCGACCGCATCATTCACTCCGCCGTTTTCTACCCGGCGAACTACGGCTTCATTCCCCAGACTTACGCTGAGGACAACGATCCCCTCGATGTGCTGGTCCTGTGCCAAGAGCCCGTTCAACCTCTGGCCCTGATCAAGGCGCGTGCCATCGGGCTGATGTCCATGATCGATTCGGGTGCCAGCGACGATAAAATCATTGCGGTAGCCACCGGCGACCCTGAATTCAACAGCTACCTGGAGGCCCGCGATCTCCCGCCGCACCGCTTGCTGGTGCTCCGCCGCTTCTTCCAGGATTACAAGCTCCTCGAAGGCAAGAAGGTGGAGGTCGAAGAAATCCGCCCGGCTTACGCCGCGTTGACAGTCATCGAGCGCGCCCTGGCCCGCTATAAAGCCGAGCGCGACCACCTGCTGGCCAAGGATGCCCACGCAGGATCACAAAGCGCCCACTAATGCAAAAATACTATTCATCGCTCAGGGCTAGGGTGCTACGTTTCGTCGCCGAATTCTGTAGTGGCCGCTGGTGTACAAAGGTAGTAGGTTTGGTTTATGACCCATCCTGGGAGCTGACGCTCTCGAACGGGTGGAACATTTCACGATGACTCACTTCTGGAAATGGGCGATTGCCGTTTTCCTGGTTCTTTTGCTCGCGGTCTTTCTCGTTCTATGCAAAATGGCGGGCAGCCCCAAGGACGTTTACGGCATGGTGCGCTACGCCTTGCCCCACATGCATCGCGGCAGCCTGAAGGTCGGCGACGACGCTCCTGACGCCCGGCTCGTCGCTCTCGACGGGTCGAGACATTTCCATATTCGCGAACGCACCGGCGCCCGCCCTCTCGTCATCATCTTCGGCAGCTACACTTGACCGCCCTTCCGCCGCCACGTCGGTGACGTGGTGCAGATTTACAACGATTACAAAGGTCACGCTGACTTTCTGACTGTTTATGTCCGGGAAGCCCACCCCACCGACGAGTGGCAAATGAAGTCCAACGTGAAGGACGACGTGTGTTACGCCCAGCCAAAAACCCTCGCGCAGCGCGTCGCCATCGCCAACGATTTCATCAAGCGCTTCAACTACCCCATCGCCTTCGGCATCGATGACATCAGCAACGCCGCGAACGACGCCTACTCGGCATGGCCCGAACGCTTCTACATCGTCGACGAAGCCGGCCGCATTGCGTACCGCGGAGGGATGGGCCCGTTCAACTACAACCCCGACGAAGTCCGCGCCTGGCTCGCCGCCCGCTACGGCTCCGTCAAGCACGACGCCCCCGCATCTTTACCCACAACATCTTCATCCACTTTGCCCACGACATAATTGAGCAAAGTTTTGTAGACGCCTTTTCTCGGGCCATTAGCGTCTATTGAGTCAGCTGGAAGTTTCGCGATGGTATTCCTTGTTCCGTCGTGCTACAAAGAGGAGAAATCGCGCAGAAAGGTAGATGGATAAACCATGGCTTTGGACTGGTCACAATGCCCGGCCGTTGAGAGAATTCCCGGCAAAGTGAGTGGCGCCTGGCTGTTCAAGGGCACTCGTACGCCGGTTTCGGTTGTTTTTGAGAATCTTGAGCATGGAATGACCATCGACGAAATCATCGAGCAATTCCCCGTCACTCGTGAAGAGATTAAGGCAGTCCTTGAGTTCGCTGCCCGCAGCCTCGACGTGCCCGTAAGTAGTTTCTGAATGCGCGTTTTGCTCGACAACTGCACGCCCAGAGGAATTGCTCCCTCCTTGCGCAGCCACGCTGTAAAGGAATGCAGATCTCAAGGTTGGGATCGGCTGAAGAACGGCGAACTGCTTGATGCCGCAGAGGCGGCTGGATTTGAAGTATTTCTGACGGCTGACCAAAGCATCCGTCATCAACAAAATCTGGGGCGACGAAAGATCGCAATCGTCGTTTTGGGAAGTGGCATCTGGGAGTTGCTTCGGCCACATCTGGATCGAATCAGGGCGGCGGTCGAAGCCGCTGAACCGGGAAGCGTAACGGAGATCTCCATTCCTGAATAGAGTCGTGGTACGGCACTCACCTGTAATCGGTCTCGCGCGCGCTCTCTCGAAACTGGGCTTCTGCTCAAGAGGGCAGGCCGCTCAACTCATCCCAGCGGGAAAGGTTCGCGTCAATGGCAGGGTTCGCCGCGATTCGGAAACTTCCGTCCGGCTCGGCAAAGACCGCATCGAAGTCGACGGTCAACCCGTAGCCGCTTCCAAGCAAATCTATCTCGTGCTCAACAAGCCTCGCGGCATCGTCACTACCGCCTCCGATGAAAAAGCCCGCGACACGGTCTACAAATTTCTCAGCGCCGATCTTCCCTGGGTCGCCCCCGTTGGCAGGCTCGACAAAGCCAGTGAAGGCCTGCTCCTTCTCACCAACGACTCCGAGTGGGCCGCCCGCATTACTGCGCCGGAAACGCATCTCGACAAGACCTACCACGTGCAAATTGCAAGAATCGCCGATGGCGCGCTGATGGAAACCGTCAAGAACGGAATTCGCACAAAAGATGGAGATTTACTGCGCGTGAAGGACGCTTGCCTGTTGCGTCAAGGAGAGCGCAATTCCTGGCTCGAAATTATCCTCGATGAAGGCAAAAACCGCCACATTCGCCGAATCATGGAAGCTCTAGGCATCGAAGTTCTTCGCCTGATCCGCGTCGCCATCGGTCCGCTCGCGCTTGGCGAACTACAAAAATCGGCGGTCCGCGCACTCACGCCCGAAGAAAAACTCTCTCTCGACCGCGCCATACGCCGCGGCGCTAGAAATTCTTAGCCCGACTAGTTCTTCTTCCCCGTCGCTGCCGGCTTAGGTTCCACCACGGGCTTTAGATCCCCCGCGGCTTTCTGCAAACTCGTTACCGCGCTGGCATCCAACTCATATAAAGCTGGCTCCTTGTCGCGTTTCGCGATATAGCGATCGCCGTTCTTCGAAATCAGCACTTTCTCCACGTTCTTCCCGCCATTCGAAGTTGTTGTCAGCTCGATCACCGATGTCGTGAAACCAGTATCCACAAATTTGCTCGCCGCCAAGTCGCGCACTTTCTCTTCGAACGTCTCCGCGCCGATCGCTTCCACTCTCTTGCCGTCGCCAGACCACCAATCCGTTCCGCCCTTCGTCAGGTAGTATGCTTTTGCGCCGTCGTGCATCTCAATTTTGTCCGGATCGCTAAATCCAAAATCAAACAGCTTTTTGTTTCGGAAGTCATCCACGCTTTTGTCCAGCGCCGTTCCCAAATCGCTCCCCACCTTGTACACACCCTCGACCGCGCTCGATTTCGCGTAGTAGTTTTCCTTATTCTTCCGTACTTGCAACTCCGCCGTGCCCGAAGCGTCCGTAACTTTCGCAACACCCACGATTGTCCCGGAAGCAAACGCCGACAGTGCCTTCTTCTGGTCCTCGTCCGATGCGCTCAGGTCCATCTTCGCGTCCGCCAGCTTGCGAATTAGTTCTTGCACGTTCGAATCGTCCGCACGCAATGGCTTGGGCTTCACAATCTGCCACTGGTCCTTGTTCCGTCCGAACTCGATCTCCTGCTTGTTCGCGGACAATTCGACACGGCTGAGTTTGTCCTGTTCGAACACCAGCAGCCGCTTGTCCCGCAGATCCTTCGCGCTTTTGTCCAGGCTTGTCTTGTTGTAGCTCGCCAGCGTAAACACACGCGGATCGCCCGCGAGCGCAACGTAGGCGGCATTCCCCGTAGGCGTGCTGTCCCCAATAAGTACCTTCTGTGATTTATTGTCTTTTTCCGTTACATCCACTTCGATCGCGGGCTGCGCCAGCCCATATTCCGCAAGGTCGCCCGCCTTCTCATCGATCAGCCGCTCGGAGCTCAGCGACGACAACGTCGACAGCATGCTCGAAACCTCGTTCTGGTCTGCTCGCAGCGGCTTCGGCGTTAGAATTTCCCATTTGCCCGCGTCGTTCTTTGCGAGTGAGAAGTCATCTCCGCTTTTTTTCTTGATCTCTACCTTGGTAATGTCCGCCTGAGACAGCGTGAGAATTTTCGGCGGCGTATCCGAGGAGACTTTTACGTCGCTCGCGGCCGTCTTTTTGTGATTCGACCAATACAAAACTCCAGAGAGTGTCGCCAGGATTATGGCGGCAACAAGCAAGCTATTCATTTTCATTGGAAATGCCCCAGCATTGTGTGAACTGCTCTAAGCGTATCTGGCAGCGCTTTACCTTCTCCGCCACCAGACCGAAAACCCGGCGATCACCACCACGAGCGGAAACAGGAACTGGCTCGTTATGCGCACCCAATTCATCTGAGCCTTTGTCATCGTAACCCGGCGGTCCTCAGGCTCTTTCGGGCGTATCGAGATCAAGTCCTCATCCGAAGACAGCCAGTTCATAGCGTTCAGCGCGAGGTCCCGATTCCCGTTGAACCGCAGAAACGAGTTGGCCGCCCACTGAGAACTGCCTACCACCACAAATCGCCCCTGCGCATTCTCTTTGCCCGTCTTGTACGATCCCGCAGCCGCGAGCGTTAGCGGGCCTTTCTTGTTTTTCGGGTCATTGGGATCGACACTTGGCGAATTCAATTTCGTGGTCGCCAAGCTAGTCTCCGAAGTATCAAATAGCTTGTCGACCGTGGTCTTGTCGCCGTTTTTTGTGTCCAGCGAACGAGACAGCGGAAACCCTGTCGCGGAGCCCTTCATTTCATTCACGATGGGCTGCGAGTCGTACTTCGTCACCAACGCCACTTGCGGACCCAATCCGGCAAGCTGTCCGATCGGGTTCATATCAAGGATCAGATCCTTGTTCGGGGTCACGCCCCAGCTCGCGAGCAGGCCAGACAGAGCGTCGTTATCTGCGATGTCTTCACGTCCCATCTTCAGCGGCGGATCCAGCAGGAACATCGCCCGCCCGCCATCTTCCACGTATTTCTTGAGCGCATCGACCTCGGGCTGTTGGTAATCGCCGCTCGGTCCTCCCACGACTACCACCGTGCAATCTCCCGGCACTTCCGCCTTCTCCAGAAGATTAATCGATCTCGCCTGGTAATCATCTTTGCCGAGCAATTCCTTGAAACCCGAATACCCGCTGCGGGCCGTGTCGTCGATCTGGTGTTCCCCGCTTCCAGTCACAAAGCATACCGTCCGCGCGGTATGTTTCAGGTCGCGGATAAAAGCGCCCGTAATTTCCTCTTCACTCGTACTCTTGGCTTCGTTCTTGTTGGCACCAATCTGCACGATCGTCGTGCCGTAGTTCTTGATCCCTGCCTCTCGTGCTACCTCGGGCTTCTTATCCGGGTCCACGTATTCGACATGAACCTTCGGCGAAAGACTAGCGTAAAGGTCCAGCTTGTCTTTTGCTTGCTGGAAGCGGGTTCCCTGATCGAAATAGGTGATGTGCGCGTCCTGCTTCAGGCCCTTCACAACTTTTACGGTCTGTTCCGAGAGGCTATAGCGCTTGTTGGACGTCGCGTCGAACGACTTGTCGTAGCGGTTCGCGAGCACGTTGGCCACCGTCACCACCGCGAGCGTCACCACAATGTAAAGGGTCGCGTAAGCCGCGTACTTTGTTTGTCTGGCCTTCAACAACTCGGTATTCACCTACGACCTCCACCGCAGCGACTCGAGCGAGCGCGCTGTGAAAAAAATCCCGAGAAAAGTGAGCGTCAGGTAATAAACGGCGTCCTTCGAATCCAACAGGCCCTTCGAGAACGAGCCCGAGTGGGTGACCACGGACATGTACGACAGCACGCTCGCCCAAGTCGATGTCTCGTACCCGCTCACCCACTCCAGCACCCATAGCAGCAGGCAAACTCCAAACGTCGCCGCGCCCGCAATAATCTGATTCTTCGTCAGCGTCGAAATAAACATGCCGATGGCAAGCAGCGCGCCGGCTTGCAGCAGCAAGCCCAAATAACCGATCGCCAGCGGCTTCCAGTCTGGATTCCCATACTTGAAGAGAAAAATGAAGTTGAGCGCCGTAAGCAGCAAAAGAACTCCGTACAGCGTGAGCGCCGCCAGCCATTTTCCGAGGATAATTTCCCCGTCGCGGATCGGGGAGGTCACCAGCAACTCAATCGTGCCGCTGCGTTTCTCCTCGGAGAACAATCGCATCGTGATCATGGGAATGAAAAACAATCCGATTACGCCGACGTTCGACAGCAAAGGCCGAATCACCTGTTCGTTCAGGTTCATCGGAAACATCTCGCCGCGCATCTGCGATTCCATTCCCGTGAACACGAAGTATCCCAGAATGTTCCAAAAGAAAAATCCGAAAATCACCGCGAACATCGCTAACAACAAGTAGGCGACCGGAGAAACAAAGTAACTGCGCATCTCCTTGCGCCAGATGATCAGTACGTTTCTCACTTGCCCGCTCCCTTCGCCGCCAATTCATCCTTGGGAGCCGAGGCGCGTTCGCCCGCATTGTCCCCGGTGAGTTGCAAGAAAACCTCCTCGAGACTCATCGCCGAGGGACGCAACTCATTCAGATCCCACCCGGCTTCCACTATCGCGCGCGCCAGGTCACCGCGCACCACCCGCCCGTTTTCGCTCTCGACTTCGAACACATTCCGGGCTTCCCGCTTTTCCTTAAAGAGAACCTTGCTAACGCCAGAGACTTTCTCCAACCGGCTCTGAATTGCCGCGGAATCGACGGCTCCGTTGCGGCCGGCGACTTCCACAATCACGGATTCCGCTCCGCGCGCACGGTTCTGCAAATTGTTCACGGAGTCCGTCGCGATCACCTTCCCCTTGTTGATGATGATCACCTGCTCGCACGTCTGTTCCACTTCCGGCAAAATGTGCGTGCTCAAAATAATCGTGTGATCCCCGGCGAGGCTTTTGATCAAATCACGCGTCTCGTTGATTTGCTTGGGGTCGAGACCTGCCGTGGGCTCGTCCAGAATAAGCACGTCGGGATTGTGGATGATGGCCTGCGCCAGGCCCACGCGCTGCCGGTAGCCCTTGGAAAGTTTGCTGATGAGCTTGTCTCTCACGTCGGCCACGGCGCAGCGCTCGAAAACATAGTCCACGCGCTTGCTGAGTTCCGGCTTCCGCAGCCCTTTTAAGCTGCCCACGAACTCCAAATATTCCCCCGTCCGCATCTCGGGATAGAGAGGAGGCGTTTCCGGCAAATAGCCGATGCGCTTCTTCACTTCCATGGGCTCTTCGAGAACGTCGAAGCCTGCCACTATCGCGGTGCCCGCCGTCGGCGGCAAAAAGCACGTCAACATCCGCATCGTGGTGGTTTTGCCGGCGCCATTCGGTCCCAAAAAGCCCACAATCTGGCCTTTTTGTACCTCGAAGGAGATGTGGTCGACAGCCGTGTTGCGCGCATACCTCTTCGTAAGCTCTTTAACTGTGATCATAAATTTTTATTTCTTGCTGCAAGATGCACAACTTTTGAACCGCCTCTAGCAGATTCAGAACTTCAATTTGCGAAGCATCATGTTATGAAGTCGAACAGCCGCGTGTCAACACTTCATTCAAAAAAACTTTTTGCAATCCATTCGTGCGCGGGTCCCCATCATTCAAATTGCTTTCGAAACTCCGCAAACTGTCGCTTTAAGTCCGCAATCTCTTTCTGCAAGTCCGCGACTTCACTTTCCAGCCGCGCCGCTCGTTCCCCGTCCACAAAGTTGTTGGATACCGCATGCTCCTTTTTTGGTTGCACGTGTGGCGCTTCCTGCAACTCCGCATTTCCAGAAAGCAAATGCGCGTATCGCGCTTCTTTCGTTCCGGGTTGCCGCGGAAGCAGCGTTACCAGAGGCGGCTCGCGCTCCATCAAATGCTTCAACGTCGTGTGCACCACGCTCAAATCCTCGAACGGATGCATCCGCTCTGCGCGGCTGCGCAACTCCCCAGGCGTTTGAGGCCCGCGCAACAATAACTCGCTGAGAATTGCTGTTTCTGGCCGAGTGAAATTGAACATGTCAGCAAGCCGGTGCTCGTATTTGGCCACGCGGTTATCTCCGCTTGCCGATCTGGCGAGAGCATGGTCGCCCAGTCCGCGCAAGGCATGCCGCACGGCGTCTTCGTCAAGATTCATCAGAGGTTCGCGGTTCGATTTCTGGTTGCATGCATGCAGCAACGCATTCAACGAGAGCGGATAGTATTCAGGCGTGGTGATTTCCTTTTCCACCAGGCAGCCCAGTACTCGCGCTTCCACATCGGTCAGGACTAGGTTCACGGCCTAAAATCATACAGAAACGCCAGCTACTTCCCAAATTTCAACCCCTCCGACATTCCTCCAGGCACGCATCGAATCGTATTTATTACGCAACAAGCAATCCCATTTGATAGAAATTGATCAAGTTTCCATCCACATGCCTGAGAATTTCCTCGCGAGAAAGGTGCGGCAAGCCCCCGGCCAAAGCGTCCGCCAAGGCTTGGCGATCGCGAGTTCCATCCAGCAATTGAACGAATTTTCTTCCCTGCTCATCCTCAATGTTAACGTGAGTGTGAAGCAGCGTCGTCACCATCCCTCCTTCCTCCACCATCAACCGCGCTAGGATGCTTGCTGTGGGCTTCTCTGCTACGCCATCCGCAAGCGGTAAGCGGTAGGTTCGCACATCAGCCAGCATGCTCGCCGCCAATTTCAGAACGATCTGGGCGAGGCTTCCCAAGGCCTCTTTTCGCTGCGCTTCTTGAACGCGAGGCAACGTTGTGCTCACCAGATCCTCGAATCTTTCGGCCCGCGGCCAGATTACTTCCAGGCGCCGAAGGATGGCGATAATCGCGGGATTATTTGTCTCGATCGTGCCTGCGCCCCGGCTGTTCATGAATTCCACGCTTCCGTCGGCTTTCTCCACCGACATTTTCATCGGAGAAGCTACTAGCATTTCCCCCAATCTCTCGAACACCCCGTCGTGTCGCAAAGGCACTTCAGCGTGGCACAACAAGGTCTGCCGGAATTTTCGATACCTCGCGAAGTCGAGATATTGCTGAAAGGCGATTAGATCGCCGTCCGCGAGCCGGTTGAGCGCCGCAAGCCCTTCCTCGCTCAGTTCAGGCGCCAGCACGTCATTGACTTGTGCCTCGCTCAAAAATTGCAATCCATAGTTTCCCGCGCGTCTCGCGAATTCCGCAAACGAGACCGGCAAGTAATATTCCGCCAGATCATCGTGATACACCACATTTTCATCCCGGCTGAATGTCAGCTTGAGCTCTTCTTGCAACAGCGCTTTCCAAGGGGACTTCGTATCCGTTGCCCTCAGAAGCGATTCAAGAAACTCTCTCACTGCCTTTACGCGGTCCCCCGATCCGGCCGAAGCTCGCCCGGTTCGCCCTTCGTGGAACTGCACCATTTCACGCAAGGTCTTGCGAACGAGGCCGCCCGGATTTGTGTTGTAACTGACGAACGCGACCCCATTCGCACTGAGATTCGTGCTGCAAATCGCGAGGACTTTTTCCTGTACATGTTCCGGCACCCAAGCAAAAACACCATGCGCGATGATGTAATCAAACTTGCCAAAATCCGGTGCGATCTCGAGCAAGTCCATAGCCTCAATGCGAATGTTTTTAAGTCCTAGCCGGCTGATTCTCCCTTGCGCCACTTCCACCGGTTTCGCAGCCAGGTCCACACCCACAAATTCACTCCCTGGGAGCCCGTAGGCCATGGGAATCAAGTTGCTGCCATTTCCGCACCCAATCTCGAGCACCCGGCAATGCTCCACCTGAGGAGGCCGCATGCCGAACAGCGCGCCCATCACCGCGAGCCGGTCTGGATGTGTTTGGAGAAACGCCAAACTCGGGTACGGCACGCTGTCGTACACATTCGAATCGGAAGACATGGTTGCTACGTTATCTCTTTTTCTCTCCTTTTTACATCTTGCGTCTGCCAACCAGCAGAACAGGCTTGCGCGTCCAAGAGTTTCAGTCCTCCATTTTTCCACCGCTGGTTTCTTTAATGCGAAGCACCTAAGTAATACGCCACGCTACCGGCGCGCCGCGTTCGCGCAGCCTCGTTTTGATGTACCATCTCCCTCCCTGTGGAACTCGAAGACTCGAACCCTGGAGGCTGCACGCTTATGTTGAGAAATCACCGCCGCCTGTTATCCCTGGCCGTTTTGCTCACAGTCTTCGCCACTTTTTCCACGAAGATTTCCGCGCAGGACGAAGGCGATGCCTGGGGCAAGAAAAAATCGTCCTGGCTCCTTCTTAATCCAGCAGAGCGCACGAAGGTTCAGGATTTTTCCGAGGACTACAAAAATTACTTGAACATCGCGAGATCGGCGCTCGGCTCGACGCGCGAGGTGATCCGCCGCGCCCGCGCCGCCGGCTTTACGGAATTCACCAAACCTGAGCAAGTAAAACCCGGCGCGCGCTTGCTCATTCCGAATCGCGATCGCAGCGTGATTCTCGCCGTGGTTGGTACAGATCCCATCGTGGATGGTTCGCGCGTCGTCGGCACGCATCAAGACAGTCCGCATATCGAACTGAAGGCCCGTCCGATTTACCCGGCGGGAGGCTTTGCACTTTTCAAGACGAAATACTACGGCGGCATCAAGAAATACCAATGGTCCAATCTTCCCCTCGCGCTGGTCGGGCGTATCGACACAACCGACGGACGTATAGTAGATATATCCATCGGCCTGAATCCCGGCGAACCCGTTTTCGTGATTCCCGATGCCGCGCCGCATTCGGATACCGAAATGCGCAGCCGCACCTATGCCAATGTCCTGCAAGGCGAAGAGCTTGAACCCGTAATCGGCAGCATCCCGGGCGAGAAATCTTCCGTAGCCGTCGAAGTTACTCGGCTCTTGATGTCCACTTACAAGATCAAGGAAGAGGATCTTGTGAGCGCGGAGCTTGCGCTGGTGCCCGCAACGCATCCCGAGGACGTTGGTCTCGATCGCGGACTGATTGGCGCTTATGGACAGGACGACCGCGTTTCTTCTTTCTGCGCTGCGCGCTCCATCATCGAGGTCAAGGGCACGCCGAAATTCACCGCGCTTGCCTATCTCTCCAACTTCGAGGAAGTCGGCTCCGTAAATAACACCGGCGCAGGCTCACAGTTCTTGAACTCCACGATCGCGCGGCTCATCGGGGCACAACGCGGGAGCACTTATAACGATCTGGACTTGAGGCGCGCGCTCCATAATTCACAGGTGATTTCCGCTGACGCCAATGACAGCCTCAACCCGATTTTCCCCTCCACCTCCGAAGCTACAAACGCGGCGCGACTCGGCTATGGCGTGACCATCAAGCTGTACGGCGAGGGGTTCGATGCTCCTTCAGAATATGTCGCGAAGATGCGCGGCCTTCTGGACCGCAATGGCATACCGTGGCAGACGCACACTTATAAAGTGGACTTCGGCGCCGGCGGAACCATAGGCGGATTCATGTCGCGCGAGGATATGGAAGTGATTGATTTCGGCGTGCCGCTGCTTTCGATGCATTCTCCGTACGAGATGTCTTCCAAAGTGGATGTGTGGAATTTTTATAAGACGATGAGCGCATTTTTCGCGCAATGATACCGGGCGAGTACGGGGAGAACACCAGATGATTTTTGCCTTTTCCGGTTGGCTGCCATGAACGCTAATCTTGCAAAAGCAACCGCGGTCGGCGCGTTGGGCGGCTTGCTCTTCGGCTTCGACACTGCCGTTATTTCCGGCACGACACACTCGTTGACGATTGCGTACGGATTGTCTCCGCGAGAGTTGGGCATCACGGTGGCCATGGCGCTTGTCGGCACCGTTATCGGCGCGATGTCGGCAGGAGTGCCCGGCCAAAAATGGGGAGGCCGCGAGACGTTGCGCATTCTTGCGGTTTTCTATGTGATCTCGGCACTGGGCTGCGCGTTCGCATGGAACTGGGATGCGCTTCTTGTCGCCCGTTTCATTGGAGGACTTGGTATCGGCGGGTCCTCGGTACTCGGGCCGGTCTATATCGCGGAGCTGGCGCCGGCAAAAACGCGAGGCCGGCTGGTCGGCACCTTCCAAATCAATATAGTGATCGGCATCCTGCTGGCGTATTTTTCCAACTACTGCATCGGCCGGCTGGGACTGGGTGCGGCCGAATGGCGATGGCAGCTTGGCATCGCAGCGATACCGGCGGCACTTTTTCTTGTGTTGCTCTTCGGCATTCCGCCCAGCTCGCGCTGGCTGGTAACCCAGAAACGCGTAGACGAGGCGCGCACCGTTCTCCACTTGATGGGCGCGGAAAATCCAGAAGGCGAATTACGTGAAATCGTCGATTCCATTCACCTCGAGCGCTTGCAAACCGCCGAACCCCTTTTTTCAAGGAAGTACCGGTTCCCTCTCTTTCTGGCTATTACCATCGGTATGTTCAACCAGCTCTCGGGCATCAACGCCATTCTCTACTATCTGAATGACATCTTTGCCGCAGCCGGGTTCAGCAAGCTCTCCGGCGATTTGCAAGCAGTGGCCGTCGGGGGGATGAATCTGCTGGCGACGCTGCTGGGAATGTCCGTGATCGACAAGCTCGGGCGCAAGACTCTACTGCTGATCGGTTCCGTTGGAACGGCTGCATGTCTTTTTGGCGTTTCTTGGGTGTTCTTTACGCATAGCCATCAAGGCGATCTTCTTTGGTTTCTAGTCGCCTACATCGCGTTCTTCGCAATTTCGCAAGGCGCGGTGATTTGGGTGTACATCGGTGAAGTATTTCCCAATCGGGTCCGGGCGAAGGGGCAAAGCGTCGGAAGCTCTTCACATTGGATTATGAACGCCATCATTGCGTATACGTTTCCGCAACTCGCGAAATCTTCCGGCGCGTATCCATTTGTTTTCTTCGGAGCGATGATGGTGGTGCAATTCTTCGTTGTGCTCTCCTTCTATCCAGAGACCAAGGGACATTCTCTTGAGGAGATGCAGCACCGATTGGGAATTGAGTGACTCGCGAACGAAACGCATAGGACCCAGACATTGGAAGCCGCTCGCACATTCTCGCTTGGTGTGGACATCGGCGGAACGAAAGTGGCCGCCGGGCTGGTGGATGCCGACGGCAAGATTTTTTTTCACACCCGTGTACCGATGCCAGCGCGCGGAAGCGCGGCCGAGGGATTTGCCGCCGTGCAATCCGCCATCGAGGCCGTTTTTGCCGCACATCCCGAGGCGCGGTCTAGCCTGACCGGTATCGGAGTTTGCGCGCCAGGCCCGCTTGATCCTGTCAGCGGAGTGATACTCAATCCGCCCAACGTGCCCTGCTGGCGCAATTTTCCGCTGGCCGCGGAAGTGGAGCGCGTCTTTGGATTCTCCGCGCGAGTGGACAATGATGGAAACGCTGCCGCGTTGGCCGAAGCCATCTGGGGAGCCGGAGTCGGTTACCAAAACGTCTTTTACGCCACGCTAGGCACGGGCATTGGAACTGGGATCGTTTTCGATCGCAAGATTTATCATGGACGAACGGGAAGCGCCGCCGAGGGCGGGCACGTAACCATCGACTACAACGGCCCGAAGTGCGGCTGTGGAAAGCGCGGCTGCATCGAGGCGTTGTGCTCCGGCCCGGCGATTGCGCGACGCGCGAAGGAACGTCTTGTTGAATCGCAGCGAACTGGATCGCCTGGGACCGGATCGAAAATGCTTGCCTTGGCTGGTGGCAACCTAAACGACGTGACGACCGAAATTTTAGCGGAAGCGTTTCGCCAGGGCGATCCGCTGGCCGCCAACGTGCTCCGAGAGACGGCTGACTTCCTGGCGATTTGGGCTGGGAACGTAATCGATCTGCTCGAACCCGATGTGTTTATTTTTGGCGGAGGTGTTGCCCAACTGATGAGCGGTTTTTTCGGGCGCATCCGCGAACAGTTGGCGCATTGGTGCGTGAATCAACGCTCTGCGGAAATGCCGATGGCCCTGGCGAAATACGGATCGGATGCCGGTATAGCCGGCGCGGCCGCACTCTGCCGCAGCTGAAAAGCTTGCGACTTAGAATTCGAGCTTCAAACCCACTTGGCCTTCTCGTCCGGGCAGTCTCTGGGAAATCGTGCCAAACCCTACCACGGACTGGTTAGTTTGTATGGCGGCTGGGTTGTCCTTATTCAGGAGGTTGAAGAACTCGAAGAGGCCCTGAATCCTGAAGCGCTCACGCACGACCCAGGTCTTGGCGACGCGCAGGTCCATGTTGACGAAAGAAGGAGCAGAAAAACCGTTGCGGCCGGTCTTGAGGTCGCGGCCGTTAAAATTGCTATTGCCATCTTGGTCGATCGGCACCTTACCGCCGGCCGTATAGCGGAATCCACTCTGTGCGCGGAAAAGGCTGCTGAACTGAATCTTCCAAGGCAATTCCACGAGGCCATGGACCTCGAACGTGTGCCGCAGTGCAAAATCGGAAGGGCCATCATCGAGCGTGGCACCGTTGTAAAACTTACCCGCTTGCGGGACAAAGTTGCCGTTGCAAGCGAAAAAAGAACCGTTGGTATTTGTCTGGCTGGGACAGCCGGTTTTGCCGGGATCGGTGACGACTGGAACGATTCCGCGGAAGCTGTCTGTGGGGAAGCCGTTACCGCCCCCAATCGAGCTGGTGCCGAGGTTGGAATTAAGAGCGTCATCGTTTTCGGAAACGTAGGCATAGCTGCCGCCGAGCGAGTAACGATTGCTGATGCGCTTCTCGAAGGAAAAGATCCCGGCGTTGTACGTTCCGGTATACCACGGGCCGAAGCCATTCACTTGTGTGAGGCCACCGCCGCTATTAGCGATGCGTGCTGCAAACGGAAGATTTGTTTCGCGAACGCCGAGAATGTTCTCGATGTCCTTGTGGTAGTAGTCACCCGAGAGCACCCAATCTTTGCCAAGTTGCCTCTGGACCCCGAGCGTGTAGCTCCGGGTATAGGGCGTAGCGAAACTGGGATCAATCGTTACCGGGAAGTTGCTGGGCTGAAAAACGTTGAACGAGAGCGTGCCGAAAGGGCCCCACTCCCAGAAGTTGTTGGGCGCGCCGATCGCTGCATCTGCGGCGGTCAAGTAGGCGTCCGGACTGAGACCGGAAACTTGCTGAATGCTGCCAATGTTCACCGCTGAGTTGGCGGGAATGGGAGCGTGGCCGGGAGCGACGACATTGTTGAGGTGGTCGACTCCGAATTGGGAGGGCACACCCGCAGACCCCGGGCCGAAGGCATTGGGTGGTATGCAAAAGTCAGGCTGCGTGAGCAACTGCGCATCAGTTTCGGTCTGCGAGAGACACAACCCGAAGAGCGCCGGAGCGATTGTCGGTATGCCATAAAAAAGGCGCGGGAAAGAGAGCGGCTGACTCTCGCGGATATCCGCGCCGCCGAAACCCGGGATGTCACGAACAAGGCCCAGACGGAAATGGTCGTAAAAGAGACCAAAGCTACCGCGGACAACGGTCTTGGAATTGGCGGACCAGGCGAAACCGATCCGTGGGGAGAAGTTATCTTTCTTATCGAAGGCGGAGTCGTAGTCCCAGCGGAGTCCGCCGTTGATCGTCACATTGTGCGTTATCTTCCAATCGTCTTGAATCCAGAAGCCATCGTAATTGTTGCGCAGATGGATGTCATTGGCTTGTGGGGTAAGGCCGCCAATGGTGAGGAGGAGGAAAAAGCCGGCGTCGATAGGGCCGAACTGCTGGTAGTCGGCTTCCGTGGCGAAAAGCTGATCATTCTGGAGGTCGGCTTCGACACCGTCAACGTGAGTGTGTTCGTAGTCCCAACCGAACTTGATGGTGTGGCGATTGAAAGTCTTCATAAGGCTAGCGCCGAAGGTGCCATATTTCTGCTCTAACGTGGATGGTGTGAACGTAGCGCCGTAGTTGAACTGGCCGAGATCGCCGAAGATACCGAACGTCCTATACGCACTAAAGAGGTTGAAGACCGTGTTGGGGCCGGCTTGGGGGTGCGCGGGGCTGGTCAACGTAGGCTCATCGCGATACTGGCCCCGGAGATTCAGTATGAACGGGCTCCCGGAATTCCCAAATGTGACGGTGTCACTGAAGCCAAGAAGCAAATTGCGGTCGCCAAGATTCGTTCGCGTGGAGGGAAGATTAGTAGATGCGGAAAGTGGATTTGTGCTGTTGACGTGCAGGTTGGTGTAGTTCAACTGCTCGGTGAGATGGTGATGGCTTAAGACCTGATCGAACTTGGCGAAGACTCGGGCTTCGCGGTTGGTAGTCGGTTCGTTGAAGCTCTGCTCGGTGTTGATAAGGAATTGCGGAGTGTTGGGCGGAGTAGCAAAATTTAGCTGCCTGTTTTCGTGAATCCCCTCCGCGGAGGCAAACCAGAAGGCGCTGTCTTTGACAATCGCGCCGCCTCCCGCCAGGTCGTAGTCCCAGCGTAGGAGATACGGCACATTCGGCGACCCGGGAATATCGGAGCTATCGAAGGCATTGTTGCGATGGTAGGCGGATGCGAGTCCGTGCAAGTCGTTGCCGCCGGATTTAGTGATGACGTTGACGACTCCGCCTGAGGAATGCCCGAACTCCGCCTTATAACCTGTGGTGATAACCTGGAACTCTGCAATGGTGTCCTGATTGAACTGCGCTGCGGCGCCGCCCGCCAGTTCGTTTTCATTAGGAAGGCCATCGATAAGAAAACCCGTGTTGTTAGCGCGCTCGCCGAGAATGGGCGTGGCGTTGTCGCTATTGAGATCAGCCTGACGATATATGGCGACGCCCGGCACCAGTTGAAGCAGGTCCAGGTAATTTCGGCCATTGATGGGCATGTTAACGATGTCCTGAGGGAGCACGGTTGAGCCCGTGGAGGACGAATTCGTCTCGAGCAATGGCAAATCGGCGGAAACAGTCACGACTTCATCCACTCGACCGATTTCAAGAAGCACGTTGAAGGTCAACGTGCGGTTCAGCGTCACGTCCAGATCCTGGAAGGCGCGTGTGGAAAACCCGGCGTGCGAAATGCTGAGCGTGTAACGACCGGCAGGGAGATTTTGAAAAGCATAGGCCCCGTCCGAGTCTGAAGTAGTCGTTCGGCTTGTTCCAATCGTGTCGCCGGAGAGGCGCAGCTCCGCCCCGCTGATAGCGAGACCCTGCTTGTCCGTCACCGTGCCCTGAATCGTGGACGTGGTCTGCGCCGAGAGGAGCGGCCCACCGAGCAAACCAAGCACAACGAAAAGCGTGAAACACAGCACTGGAATGGGCCGGAAGGGGAAGATTTTCGCGGTGGTTACTGCTGATCGTGTCACGGAGCCCTCCTCGAAACCTGGAGATCTACGACAACGGTTGCAATCACTGGCCTAGGCCCTGGGAATGGGGCAAGACCCGGATAGTTGGCAATCGGCACCCGGAAAGCCATCGCAAAACAGCAGGCACCTGTCCGAGCTCACAGCGGTTTGACGGATTCCAGCGCAATCCGTTTTGATCACATTCATAGGGCCCGCATCCTGCCTGACCCCACAAAAGATCACCGCCCGAACTCGACCTCGACGTGTGCTGATCTAATTGTTGCACAACTGACTTACACAGCTATCCGGGAGACGCAACAAATGATGCGCGCTCCGCCGCATCGCTCTGCGTTGTCCAGGACTATAAGGAGGGCCATGTCAGATGTCAAGAAGTACTGCTAGATTGCGTGGGATCCGCGTGGCATCGTTTGTTACATCACTAGTGTCACTGAATTTCACTTCCTGCAACAAACGTTTCACAGCGCGGTATCCAGCTGGACGAGCTCACACTTCGGCTTCGTCCACATTGACAATGCAAAGTTAATTCCACGACTTGATGTGGAGACCTACAGATTCCGCCGAGATATAGATGCACACCTCTTGTTTGCCGGTCGGTTCGGCGGCACACCATGCCTTGACTTTGACGCCAGTGAGTTCCTCCGATTGATCTTCCTCTCGGGACGGCCAATTCGAAGGCGCTAGGATTTGAAACCGCGAGATAAGATCGCGAAATATTGCGTCGGCGGCCGAGGTGGAAGTTTCTGACCAGTAGCATACGTACTGCGTACCAGCATCATTCGAACGCGACTTTAATGTTGCGTTGACGGAGCACTCCCCTGCTCCAGCGAGTTTGATCGTGGCCTCCGACACACCGCCGGTTGTTTTGGCAGCACGTAAATCTTTGAAGGAGTTTACGCGGGCCTCAAAAGCCTTCTTGATTCCCTGGCACAACTCGTCGCAACCGCTGGCAACCGGGGCCGCCACGGTTTTCTTGGCAGGTTCAGGCAGACGCCTTACCAGATACGGCGAGGAGAGCGAACTCATCCAAAGATAGATCTTCGCCATTCCATCGGTTTGTCTCGTGATTTGCAGATGGAGGGGACAATGGCCAAGGTTTGGTCCCCCGGTGGCCGGGATTTCGCAATCCGGCAAACCTGCTTCGACAAAATGGTCGGAAACCGGCGAGTTGATTTTAAATTGCCACGTCGGCTGAAGAATCCGCAGGTCGGCGAGAGTGCTTGTATACCAGATTTCTGCGCTTGGAGACGGAACTTGAGAGTAACAGATGTACATCGGTACGTTGTTTGCCCACACCGACATTTGACAGGGGACTCTCGCTCCCTCGATGGAGAGGTCGGGAGCGGACGCTCCGTTCGTTCGATATTCCCTGAAGTCAATTACCGCCGCAAAGAGAATGTTCTGCAGATTCTGACAAAGCTGGTCTTTGCACTGTGCAGGTGCAGAGACGGGAAGAAGAAAACTGGAGCACACTAGAAAAAATGCGAGACGTATTTTTTGGTTCATAAGCGGCCGACAAATAACAGTTGGATGTGAATCCAACCCGGGCAAGGGCAGAGGAGGGATTGTCCCAACATTGAAATCGTGCCTGCCGACGGTGGAGGTGTCAACGTGAATCGTTGCTTTTCTGAGGGCAGGGGCAGAGTTCGGGCGAATCGGAGTGTCCACGCGTGGCCGCGGCCAACGGAATACCCCGGCGTTTGGTCCTAGTGTAGAATTCGTGGCGAATGTCGGAGAAAGCGCAAATTCGCGTGGGGACCTCGGCGTTTACCGCGGCGGGCTGGGAAGGAAGCTTCTACCCTGCCGGAATGAAGCCGTCGGAATATCTGAGCTACTACGCGACGAAGTTCGACACGGTCGAGGTGGACAGCACGTTTTATCGCACGCCCGCGCTCTCGACGGTGCAGGGATGGTACGCGAAAACACCGCCGGGATTTGTGTTTGCGGCGAAAGTCCCGCAAGTAATCACGCATGAAAAGGTGCTGGTGGATTGCGAGGAGGACCTGGAGCATTTTTTGAAGACTATGGACTCGCTGCGCGAGAAGCTTGGGCCGCTGTTGTTTCAATTTGGCTACTTCAACAAGACCATGTTTAAAAGCGGGAAGGAATTTCTGGCGCGGCTAACGCCTTTTTTGAAGAGGCTGCCGAAGAATTACAAATTCGCGGTCGAGATACGGAATAAGTACTGGCTGGACGCGCGATTTGCAGACACACTGCGGGAAAACGGCGTGGCGCTGGCGCTGATCGATCAATCCTGGGTGCCACGGCCGTGGGAGATGAATGCTAAGTTCGATTTGATCACGGCGGATTTTACCTATATTCGCTGGCTGGGCGACCGCAAAGGAATCGAGGAGCAAACGAAGACGTGGGAGAAGACGATTGTCGACCGGCGGCCAGAGATGACGCACTGGGTGGAACTTTTTAGAGAATTTATCGCCAGAAATATGAAAATCTTTGCGTTTGCGAACAACCATTACGCAGGACACGGTCCCGCGACAGTCAAGCTATTTTGGGAATTGTGGGATAAGACAAAATAAAAAGCCTGGTGGCTCTCCAGTTGGCCCGGCTTACATTCTTCCCAAGCCTATTCCCCGGAGAGGCCGAGAATCTCGCGCAGGGCTGATTGGTCTGCGCCCGAGCCGGCGAAATCGTCAAAGGAAGTCTTCGCCGCCTCAATGATATGACGCCGAATGAAGGGCGCTCCCTCTCTCGCGCCTTGGTCGCTGCTCTTGATGCAGCATTCCCATTCGAGAATCGCCCACCCTGGAAATTCGTACTGCGTAAGTTTTGAGAAAACGGCGGGAAAGTTGACCTGGCCATCGCCGGTCGAACGAAATCGTCCGGCGCGATTCAGCCATGGCTGGTAGCCACTGTAGACGCCCTGTTTTCCTGTGGAGTGAAACTCCGCGTCCTTGACATGGAACATCTTAATGCGGGAATGATAGAAATCGATAAATTGCAGATAATCGAGCTGTTGAAGGACGAAGTGGCTGGGGTCGTAAAGAATGTTGCAACGGGGATGTTGGCGGACGCGATTGAGAAACATTTCGAAGGTCGCGCCGTCGTGAAGATCCTCTCCTGGATGAATTTCAAAACAAAGATCCACTCCGGCTTTGTCGAAGGCGTTAAGAATCGGAAGCCAGCGCTTGGCAAGCTCTTCGAAGGCAGTTTCGATAAGACCGGCAGGACGCTGCGGCCAAGGATAAATATAGGGCCAGGCTAATGCGCCCGAGAATGTGACGTGCGCTTTCAAGCCGAGGTTCGCCGAAGCGCGCGCCGCGTACTCCAATTGCTCGACCGCCCATGCTTGCCGCGCATTGCGATCACCGCGCAGCTTCGTCGGCGCGAACCCCGCAAACATCTCGTCGTATGCGGGATGAGAGGCGACGAGTTGTCCCTGGAGATGGGTCGAAAGCTCCGAGATCATGAGATTGTGCCGAGCAGCCACGGCGCGAAGTTCGTCGCAGTATGCCCTGCTCTCGGCAGCGCGCTTTAGATCGAAGAGGCGCGCGTCCCACGAGGGAATCTGCACGGCAACGTAACTGAGACTCGCGGCCCAAGCGCAGATCGAATCAAACGTGTTGAACGGCGGCGTGTCCGAGGCGAACTGTGCAAGAAATATCCCGGGTCCCTGAATTGTTTTCACTTATATGCTCCCATAGCTTCTCAACGTATTCCGTGCGCAATCTCGATCCATCGACTGCGTCTACAAGCTACCGGAAAGGCATTCTATCTTCACGCAAGCCGAAATCAGCAATCATTTCGTGCCGCGAACAGATCTCAAATCTGAGCGAAGCTGAAAGTGGCGCCGGGGTGAGAGAAGCAAGCTGAGCCACGGTCGGACCCAAGAGTTATTGAGCGGGCGATGGGAATCGAACCCATCGCCGGAGCTCGGGACCAGTTCTGGTAGTACAATCCGCTCCGTGCAGGGATTTAATGCAAGATCTGATTCCTGACATCCCTGCGGCCTATCAAATCAGTATGTGGTCACCGCAATTTAAAAACGCCACTCCATTCAACTCTTCAGGGGAGACCTATGCGCGGAAAAAGTCAGTAGCGGACACTACAGGAACGATTGAGCAGAACGGAAAGTGGTACGCCATCAAGGGTTAAAATAAGTGAGTTTAGAAAAAAGGGACACGAGAAAGAGAATCTGGCGGTCATATTTGGCATTTCTAGTTTCTTCATTGCGATTGTGGCTCTGATCGTCAGCGTTTTTGGATACTCGTCGTCAGAGACAAGGTACGCCGCCTGCTGGAAGTCGAACGCGATCGGGCGTACACAAGAGTCCTTAATGAAATGGTATGGGAAATCGTTGGTCCCTCTGACATAGCCCACAAAGCAGAAATAGCAGAGGAAATGCACGAATTCTGTATGCTCGCCGAAGTGCTGGACCTGGTTTCACAAGCTGCGGCTAACAACGAGGCACTTTTGATGGCCCAGGAACTGGTGAGCAACGGCTCGGCCAGATGGAAGGACGAAATGAACGTGGAGAAAGCGCGGGCAGCAATCAATAGCTGTCAGAATGAGAAGAACGGACTGCGATTGAAAGAAATGTTTGGCAGCCAGAGACAATCTCTACTTTAGAGACAAAGAGTGGCCCGGCACTGCCCACCCCTTCGACGAGACGCCGTTCTTATCCGCTAAAAAAGAGGCCACCCCTTTGCAGAGCTGGCCTCTTTTTCGCTTCTCGATTTGGGAACAGAATGGGAACAAAACACGGGGTAGTAATCCAGTTTTTAGGCCTCTCGCTCCCACATGGCAATCGAATCATCAGCAAGTTGGCGGAAGCGTGTGGGAGTCGAAACGTGAAGTAAAATTCTAAGCCCTGCGTTCTAGCGGCGTTGCACCCACACCAGCCTCTCAATCGGCACAATCGGTACAGATTACTGCACACTATGCAAAAACACTCTTTTTATGCGGTTATTTCGCTATGCGCGTGCAGTCCACCTGCAATGCCTGTGGTAACGAAGCGGATGAAGTTCACAAAGTCTCGGAGACGGGGCACTCACGATTTTGAACCGCGTGGCCCAGCTTACGGCTTGCCTCGATAGGGCCGTAAGCGATTAAGCTCGTGCAGTTGTGGAATCCAATGTGTCTGCCTCTAACAGCAGCGCGTAGGCAAGTTTTCGCGCATCCAAAGTGCTGAGAACTACTAGGGATGACCGCGTACTTGTATCTTCTCCTACTCTCAACTTGAGATGTCGGGGCATGTCCTCATCTTCGATGGAAACGCAGTACGTTCCATAATCTATAATCTTCCGTGGTTCCATGGGTTTCCCCACCTCCAGAATGCTGTGAGCTTATCACGGGTCAGTTCACGATTAACTGAGTGAAATGGTCTAGCGGCGTTGCACCCACACCAGCCTCTCAATCGGTATAGATTACTGCACACTATGCAGAAACGCTGATTTTATGCGGTTATTTCGCTATCCGCGTGAAGTCCACCGCACCGCACTACCCTGTTGTAGCGAATTGGATGACGTTCGCAAAGTCTTGGATGGTGGGGCACTCTGTGCCATTTTGCACCGGGCTGCCCAACTACGTGGCGTCATTGAGCGGATTGGAACGCGAGTCAGCTAGACTCATAGCTTGTCGAACTCACCGGCTGTCAGCCAGTCATCGCCGTCATCGTTGAGCACCACACCAGCGATTTTCAGTTTGCTTACGAATGACTTTCTGCTGGCTGGCAAGTCAGCCAGATGCAGAATGTGAAGCCCGCCAACGTCACTCATAGGCCTGAGATTACCCACCTTCACCAACACAGTTGTGCCGGGGTATTTTGAAAGAGCCATCCCTGCCTCAAATATCACGTTCTGCCGTGGCTGCCCCGTCAGTTTGCGCTCAAAGGCTTGCTCACCCGGTGTGATGAATTTGTCCCTGAGTTTCGCTTCATCATCGGCAGTGAACAACACAACGATGGCCTGAGCGTGTTGGAAGCCCGCGTCAATCACTTCACCGATGTACGGGTTGGGCTTCTTCGTCAGGGTCACTGCTTTGTTCCACTCAAGTACTTTTATCTCCAAGGAACCCAAGAAGTGACTCAACTCCGTGCGAGCTTTCGTGTCGCGTCCATGAACCACAAAGACCGTATCGGCTTTCTTGGTGGATTTGTTGACCGCAACTCTTCGTTTCAGTTCACTTCGTTTGATTGGCGTTCGTTGACTGCCATTCTGTGCTGGGCCAGTGGCGGGAGCAGGAACAGCCGCACCAGCACTAGGCGGGTTCAGTCCGCGCATCATTGCCAAGTCTTCATCACTGGCGAACTGCGAGAAGTTCACATGCCAATCGCGTGCTACCAGCAACGCGGCCACATTTCTAGGCAGGCTTGTCTCCTGCACCTTGTTGTCTATCAGTGAGTAGACTCTGCTCTGGGACAGCTTCAGTTTCTTTTTCAGTTTCGCAAGAAGTTTGGCATCTATTTTGGGCAAGACCCTCTCCGCTCTACCTGCTCTTCCTTTTCTTCGCAAGCGAAATGGTCACGCGCACATTGTTCTCAGTTTTGTCCAGCAGTCCTCCAATTTCCTTGGCAGAGAAACCGACAGCACGCAGCCTTGTTACTTTGTCGCCTTCATCATCAACGTCTTTCAACAAATACAGAGCGAACAGCTTGGCAATGCGGCCAATTTCAACCGCCAAGGAGTTTTCTTTATCGGGTTCTGCGTTTGGCTTTGGCTTTGGCTTTCTTGCCACTGGCTGCTCCTTTCGCCTTCTTCCCTTTGTTGTATGCCATCACTCTCAAGGATTCAGCAGTGCTGCCTAGCATCTTCGCTGCGTCAGCAAACGGCAGACCAAGCGCACTTAGGAACTCTGCTTTTTCGAGCACCGTGCGGGTTTTTACTTCGCTGTTTTGTAAGCAGAGAAATGCCAATGAGCGGCCAATAACCGTGCAGACTTTTTCCAACTCAGACGCTGGGTTGTTTGGAGCCATTTACCTCTCCCCACATCGCCTACACCGGTACTTGATAAGGTAAGCGTATAGCGGTGATTCGCGGGTGAATCTAACTTTGTGTTGAATTGTACCAAAAGAAAAACAGCCCGGCCATCCAAAGACAACTGGGCCACAATCAATCTGCAACCCAGCACCAATTATTTGCGCTCCACCAACATTCTCAAAGGCGCGACCTTCTTAGAGGAGGTATTGCCTTCGGACCTGATTACGTGAACTCTCGTTTTCACCCCTTGCTTATTGAGAAGTTCACACCCACTAGCAAGGGCGTGTTTTATGAGCGCAGATTCCACAATGTCCAAGACTTTGCCCTTTTGTTGCCCCGGATGGAGCCGTAGATGGGCAACTAGCAGAATACGGCGGCCAGCTTGCGCGTTCTTGACGCCCATCATCAGACGGACATTGTTCAGTTGGCCGTCAATTCGGTTCCTCAGCTTCAATGCCTGTCCCACATAAAGGGGTTCAGTGAACTTGCCGAAAGTGCGAGCAAAAATGTACACACCCGCCTTTTTGGGGATGCGGTCAAGGCCGCGAACAGAGTAAATTTGATTTTGCTTTGAACCCTCTTTCAGGCGGATTGGCTTATCCCACTTCACGTCAATTTTCAATCGGCTACCTCCCTTGTGTTGAGCATTCGAGAGCATCTGCCAATTCTGGCCTTATTACAAGAGGCTGAAGCCGGTGGGTAAGAGCACAACAAAAAAGTAGCCCGGCCATCCGAAGATAGCCGAACATGGAAACCCAATGCTTGACCCGCGAGCAATCCACATATACACCGATGGTTCCTGCTACAAGAATCCCGGTGGGGAATCAGGCTGCGCTGCCATCGTGCATTACCCTGAGCATTTGAACCGTCTTGACGAGCAAATTGTAGATTTTGGATGCGGCGAAAGTAGTATCAACCGCATGGAATTGCTCCCGTGTATCGAAGCACTCCGATGGGTTTCTAATCACGCACCTTGGGAGAATGTCGCGCGGGTCATCATCGTCACAGACTCGCAATACGTCACTAACAACCTAAGACGAGCACCGTACTGGAAAAAACAAGGTTGGAAAAATTTATCTGGCGAAACAAAGTTCAACGAAGACTTGTGGGACAGATTGCTGAAGAGCATTGCGAAAGTTGCCAAGGCGGGAATCAGAGTTGACTTCGTCTGGGAGCAGGGCAAGAAAACTCCCATGACAAAGCAGATTCATCACGCAGCGCAAACCGCTGCAAAACGCGGTGGGATTGACGAAGACACGGGATACAGACCGGGCAGCGTGTCCCGTTCAATGGTGAAAGGCGGCGTTGCGGAAAGGTTCCCAGCGGCTGGTCAGATTCTGGTTGTTCGGCCATATGTAAAAAAGAGTATGCATAAGGGAGAGAACAGAATCAGCTTCAACATCTTCGATGAAACCACGCAGACCTACGCGAGCAAATTCTTTGCGTTTGCCCCATCCTTGCTGAGTGCAGACCTGCACAGAGGCAATGGTCACAGAGTACGGTTCAATTGTGACCCGAAGAATCCTCAGTTTCTGGAGAGGATTGAAGGAGTAGAGCTTCCCAAGCCCGTGCGTAAGAAATCAAAGGCCAACCAGCCCTAAAATTGGAAGGCAGAAAGCAAATGACCGTCGGACGAGACGCGGTAGGTCCCGCCACAAACAACTGATTATGGCGGATTGAAACCCGGCTCCGTCGCCTGCCTGTTCTCAGCAAGTTACGGGCGTCGTTTGTGAGGGGTTTTTGGCGGATGCTTGAGCCATCCGGTACACGGTGCCTTCACCAACGCCTAGCCGTTCGGCAATCGTCGCCCAAGGCAGCCCCTCACTTCGCAGAGTGGCAATCTTTGAGCGGTCCACAACGACGCGGGGGCGTCCTAGCCGCTTGCCCTTCACCTTTGCATTCCTGAGACCCGCTTTGACGCGCTCGACTATCATTGAGCGTTCTAGTTCGGCCACTGAACCTAGAATCGTGAACACCATCTTTCCCATCGGGGTAGACGTATCAATCTGTTCTGACAGGCTCACGAACTCGACACCCAACGCCTTGAAAGTCTCCAAAGCCCTTAGCAAGTGAGAGACAGACCGGGCGAACCTGTCAAACTTCCATACCGCTACCGCGTCGAACTTGCGACGGTGCGCGTCTGACATTAGATGGTCAAGCTCTGGCCTCTTTTCTTTTGTGCCGCTAACACCAACGTCCACATATTCACCGACAACTTGCCAGCGGCGACGTTCGCAGTACTCGCGCAGTTCCCGCGTCTGCATTGTCGGGTCTTGCCCGTTGTTCGACGTGCTCACTCTGGCGTAAATCCCTACTTTCATTCGTTTTCTCCTGTAATTCCCTTCCCTGTGCCGCACGATGCCGGGAGTCGTTTCGATGCTTTGCTGCTTACTGCATTTGTGGCCGCTTGACCTTCTCGCATCCGTCCCTTGCCTTGACTCACTAGCAGTCCACGCTATGTGTCCGAGCACGTACCACGCAGTTCACAGACGCGGCTATCGCCCGTTTCTCCCGGTCTAGTTTTCAAAGAACTGTGCCTGTCATTGTTTAAATGACGGTATCTCACACTACGAACGCAGTACCTCTGCGTCAAGTTACAGGTGGTTACATGATGATGGTAGGGCGTCAAACGCAAAAAGAGTCCCGCGTCACTTGCGTACAAGTTTTTTTGATTTCATGAGTGGGAGGTTCAAAGTTTGCTCTTCTAGCAAGTAATGCTTAACGTGATAGACTTTGGCCTTCCAAGGAGAGCCGAATGCTTCTAAAGAAAGCAACGATGTTTGGCTATCGCTCGTTCCGTAAACGCACAGAACTACCAATCTCGGATAGAACGACAATTTTGATAGGTCCGAATGACCACGGGAAGACAAATGCCCTCTTAGCAATAAATTGCCTGAACCCAGAGATACAATTCCCTGGCCAAGACGTAAATGATAAGTTTTCCGCCCCGGAGACTGCATACATTAGCTATCTGTTCGAGCTTCAACACAGGGAAATTCAGCAACTACTTTCGGCGGTTACTCAGACCCTGATGAATGTCGAGGGAATATCGGATGATGTTACCAGTCGTGAACCCCTTCCAGTGACGGAACAGGCGATTGAAAGGATTCAAGGCCTCACCGATGTCCAGATTTGGTTGGAGAGGCTCCGTGAGAAACGAGTATTGGAGATTATCAAGCCTCCAGACCTGCCACTGTACGTCAAACTTGACGATGCCCCGGAGAGGCTCAAAGGCATTGCATCGGAACAAGTACTAAAAATGTTACCCAACGTTGTCTTCTTGACCCAAGACGCGCTACGGCAATCCCCGGATGTTGTTGACCTACCCAAGCTGATGAGCAATGAAGTAATGCAAGGGGTATTTCGCCTAGCTGAAATCTGGGAACAACGCGAGAGACTATTGTCTATTAACAATCGGCAGAACACAGAGGACCTTCGTATTGCCTCTGCCGTGCTGACACGCAAAATTCGTGAGAATTGGACTCAAGGGCAAGATTTAGATTTTTATCTTGAATATCTCAACAATGAAATCCGACTGAGCGTGAAGGATAAGGCAAAGACTATTACTGCTGTTGGAGAGCGGAGTCAAGGATTTACTGCCTATTTCAATATGAGAATGATTCTAGTGGCCCGTACTGATGCAGCATCCCCAAATGGCTTTATTTTCATGTTCGACGAACCGGGTCTGAACTTACACCCGAAGGGCCAAGTAGACCTTCAA
The DNA here is from genome assembly GCA_041486245.1 of Candidatus Acidiferrum sp. Classification (GTDB taxonomy): domain Bacteria; phylum Acidobacteriota; class Terriglobia; order Acidiferrales; family UBA7541; genus Acidiferrum. The sequence continues at coordinate 7,139 of JBGPLB010000007.1, read as the reverse complement.
AATGTTTTTGAAGGAATCTCCAAAACCAATCAAATCATTTATAGCACTCATTCAGTATTTCTAATCAACAAGAACTACCCGGACAGAAATCATCTGATTTTCAAGGACAGTGATGGAAGCAACATAGACAACAAACCCTTCGTCGGCGGGTGGGCAAAGGTCAAGGAACACCTCGGCCTCTATTTGTCATCCAATTTTCTTTTTTCCGACAAAGTGTTGCTTGCCGAAGGGGCCACCGACGAAATGTACATACCCCTGATTTTGCAGGGTTTGATAGAACTCAACAAATTCAGCGGTGACCTCAACGCATTTGCAATTCACAGTGGGCTGACGACCCAAGAGATGATTAGTTATGCGAACATCTACTTGAAAGAGGGACGAAATGTTGCAGTTGTAGTTGACGGAGATGCAGGAGGGCTGGAAAAGAAAAAGGCAATCGAGGCATGGTTAACCAAGACAAACCGTACTTTTCCCGTTCTCAGTCTCAATAGATTGAAGCCTACGCCGTGTTCTATTGAAGATTTTCTTGAGTTGCATACTTTTAACGAAGCAGTAGTCTCGGCCTGCAAAGAAGCATTGGACCTTAATGTTATCCAAGCAAAAGATGCTGGTTGGGAGTCCGCACTTCGGGATAGGCTCAATAAGAGGGACGCAAAGCACTCCTTGGGGAAACATATCGAAGAGGCGCAAAAGGATATATTCGATGACTCGATAAGCGATGTTTGGGTTGCACGCAAATATGGGGAGCTACACAGGTCTGAAGTACCCGTCAAAAACGCTAATTTTGGTACTTACTGGGAAGACAAACTCTTGAGCGAGCTGGCGGTGATGGTATGGAGCGCCCTCGAACTGCCTTTGCGCGGTGACACGACCGGAATTCCGCTTACCACAACGTGAAGTACAGCAACGGGAGCCGCGAACTAAAGTAGAAACTTTAGGACAAGAGTTATGCAGCTTTCTTGACTTCAGACGCTGGGACCGCTGTGGACGGCGACGGCGCTGGAATGCGTCCTTGCTGGATAGCCAGCGCACGTTTTTGAATACGCCAGTACATTTGTTCTGTCAGCGCAATTCCGGGCGGCAAGCCAACTTCTGCGGCTAGTTTCGGAGTCAAGATGTTCAATGGGAAGTGTTCAACCTTGCCGCGTCGTGTCTTGTCGCGTGTGAGTCGGTTCATCACCTTACTCGCGTGACGAACACAGTGGTCATAATCCATGACCCCGCGCCTCTGGAGATAGAGTCGGGCGCATTCTTGTAATCCAAATGCCAGCGTGCCGAAGTCGCCGCCATGAATCTGAAACCAAAGTTCAAACTGCTTTTCATCCGGGGGCGGCACGGTCGGCATCCCCGCTTGCCAGAGCTTCACTAGCGCCGCGATGTCACGGGCGCGTTGTACTTGCTGCGCTGTCTTTGTTGATTCTGCGTTGTTCATGCTGCTCTCCATTCTTGTTCTTCCTGAATTGTCACGGCACGATATACAAACGGGCTGCCTTTGCTTCCCTTGCCGCTCTCCACCAGACAGCCGCTTGCTACAAGTTCTTTGAAGAGTTTCCTCTTCACGTCGCTGTTACCTTCCACAATCCGAAGACAGGCTTGCTCGAAAGTTTTACCTGGGTTTGCGCTGAAGTATTTGATGATGTCTTCTTTGATTCTTTCGGCGGTCCTCGCGGCACCGAGCTTGCGGTCCTCCGCTAGAGTCATACCAAGCGTGTTGGCTTCGGTTTTTTCGTTGAAGTCGAGAATCGTTCTCTCGATGTTCCTGCCGCGTCGTACTTCCGTGTGGAAAATGCGCCGGGGGTCATCATCGCTCTTGACGGTTACGTACCACTTCGCGTCCGTGCGTCCGCGAATCACACTAGCTCCAAGCAGGCCATCGCCAGCACGGTCGCCTTCACGCTTCTTGATATGGTGTAGAGCTAGGAACGCTGTGCGGTGAGAGTATCTCGATACCACAGCGGCATCGAAAGCATCGAACGCTTTTCTGGCGGCGGTGTTCTCCTTGATGTCTTCTACTTTTAGCAAGTCATCCAAGGTTTCGATGATTACCAACCTGACCGTGGGATTCTGTTCCAGAGCATCGCGGAGCGTATAGATGTTGTTTTCGCTGGCGTCGCCATTGAATACTAGGATGTTCTCGTCCCTGTCGGCATCGTAACCAAGGCACCGCAGCGAGGCTTGCACATCTTCCGGGCACTCCTCCGTCTGCCACAGGAGTACTGACCCACGCACAGTCTTGCGTCCGAAGAACGGCTGGCCCTTTGCGACGGCGACTGCCAGTTGTCTGCCGATGCAGCTCTTACCGCTCTCCGGCTTGCCAGCCAGCAGACTGATTCGTTTCCTTCCGATGCGGAGTAGCCCGTCCACCATCCATTCTTGTGGCACGACTTTCATCGCCATCAGTTCTTTCCCGGTCATCAACAAGGATTTCTTCTTCTTGGGTGTTGCTGCGTCAGTTTGTATCTCCATGAATGTTCTCTTTTCCACTTCTATGTTTTGCTCACTGCTATGCGGATTCTGCTCTAAGTGCTGGTATCCACTTACAATGTCATTGCAACCCCTTGCGTCTGGGCTACTGTCTGCCCGTGTGGGGACAGATGGGTGGAGAATCTTTCACATGCGAAAGCTCTCTCTTGTGGGTTCTTGAGAGCGCCTGTAAATGCTTGAGAATACAGGCACATAAGAAATGACAGAAAGAGTGTTAAAGGAACTCGCCCTATAATTTTCTATCATTCTCCACCCATTCCCCCACACACTGGCAGACCCGACCGCAGAAGAAGAGTCATCGAACGGTAGTGGATACCAGTGCAGAAACTAGAATCGTTGCCAGCCCCACACGCTGGAACTCTCCTCTTGACCAGTTTTGGACCGGCCCCAAGGGATGGGGGACGGACAAAATAAAATCCGTCCCCGTCCTCCCCGGTTGACCTCGTTAGGCCTTAACGGGAACTTCGACCTTTTCGACGGTATTCCCGTTCTGTGCCCGTTGCTTCTGAGCGTGTTCACGGTTTATTTCGAGAAGTCGCCCGAACTCGGCCACACTTTCGTCGGCGATGCGGTCGCGTTCCAACTGTGCCGCAGTCTTCGCGGCAAGCTGTTGGGCCTCAACACGCTTCTGTTCAACTTCCGCGACTACGCGCTTGATTGTCTCCAAGCCCTGAGCGGTTGTTTTGTACCCACGTGGGAGATTAGCGGTATCGCAGTCGGCGTCACTGACAGTGATGAACTGACTTGTCGGCTTTGGCTCCGGCTGAGGTGCTATAGGTGCGCTTGGTATCAGGCCGCGAAGCATCGCGGAAGCCCGGACCTTGTTGTAGTAGTCTGGCCGTTCTGTCGCCAGCTTCGCCAGCGTATCGCTACCACCATCGGACGGGTTGCAGTAGAAGCGTCGGGTTTCGCTTTCTGGTATTTCAGCCAAAATCTTTAGCTCATCTTGGCTGAATTGTTTTGGCTCGAAACGCCGACGATATTCGGGATCTTGGTAATCCTTACGAACAATCAAGCCCTCTGCCAGCGCGATTTCCTTGAGGCGGTGGTACTCGGCAGGCGAACGCCTCATTAACTCCGTCGCGCCTTTAGAGTCGGGATTCTTTCCGAAATATTTTGCTGCAAGATTTGAATCTATTGATGACATGGTTTCCTCGTTTCGTTGGTCTGTGGTGCAACTTCTTAGCTGTGGGTGATGCCCTGAATTTTTATCGAGCAAGGGCAATCGCAGGGCGTACCGAACCTAGATGCGGAACACAGAATCGTGTGAAACCACTCCACGTCTCCGCGCAACGGAAAGAGGTTCGGATTTGACTGCTTGAGACGCAGGATGAGCTTCGTTGAATTGCCAACATCATCCTTATCTCGCGGTCTGGTGCCCCTGCTCATCGTCAGACCTTCTTGTTGAGGTTCGCTTCCAAGAAAGACTTCAGGTCACTGACGCGAAACCTGACCCGGTTGCGGCCTAGCCGGATAAACGGGATTGATGGTTCTATCCCGCCTGTGGAATGGTCTTTGACGAAATAGGTAGACAGACCTAGAAGGCTCGCCGTCTGCCGGGTATCCAACAACTGTGTTTCGGCCAAAGCGGTTGTCGCAGTGGGTGTAGCGTGGTTAGTCATACTGCTCTCCTGACATCTAAATGGGCGGTATACAGCCCGATGGTTCAATGGAGGCCGTAACCCGCCTTAGATATGTTACCACATATATGGATGATAAGTCAAGACAATTCTTAGTACATTTCTAGAGGTGTGGGACTAGGATTCTAGTGCTTGCCGGGACCGGTTCTAGGATTTACCTAGAATTGGCGTGTCAGGGACTAAGACTATGGGAGAAGGGGGGCCTGCCCCCGGCTGTCTCCTGGCTTCCTCCCTAATTCCGCCGAGTCACCGACTAGAACTAGTGGAATGGACAAGGAACATCGGAAAGCCTTGCTGTAGGCTCCTAATTCGCATTAGCAGCCAGTCTGGTGAAGCAGGAGAAAAACGGAAGTCATCGGGTCCCTGCCATAAGAGTAGGAGTTCCTAGCGCGGCATGATTCTAGTGCTGAAACTAGACCCGGAAACGATGTCTAGAAATGCAGTTTAAAGGAATCTAAGGGAATAAGATGGGTTTTCACAACGGTATCGCATAGTGTGCAGACGCGATGGTGGCATTGTTCGGGCCTAGAGCGCCGTGCATTGCCTAGAAAAAGCCGTCTAAAGCACAAGGATTAGCGATTCTAGAATCCGTCTTTGAAGGAAGTAGCCCTGCGGAGAAAGAAGGCAGCCAAATTCTAGACTAGAAATCGGAATTCTAGCTAGAAACGTCGAATCCTAGACTAGAAGCCTTCCAGACTGCGGTCTAAGCCCAACCAATAGCTCGCCTCAAAATCAAAAATGAGGTCAAACGGTTGATTTTCGTTGACTTAAAAGAGTATTGTATTGTACTATATCTTAGTTGCAATAGTCGGTCGGTTCTCTTACCCTTACCCGACTCCGTAAATCAGACCAAAGGTCTACCTCCCTACTAGACCGGATAGGGTTATTCCCATTGATTGAGTCCGAGACGCCTGTGGTCGGCGGGAATCTGCACGTTCCCCCCGGTCATGATAGTTACCAGCCGGGTGCAGCCCAGTTCAAAAGTTGTGGCCGTGCTACCATCCTGCCAGCAACGCCGCCCACCACAGGCAAGAGAGGCCCAGTGGCAAAGCGGAGGTTTCAGAAGGGATGTTTTCAGTTGAAGGATGGCATGGCGCACACGTTCTCCTACGAGGATTGCCAGCAACCGGACGGGTCTATGGCAACTCGCAAGGTACGCCATTTCATCGGACGTGTTGGGACGGACGGCATGAGTGAGCGTGCTGCCCGCCGTGAACACGACCGAATCATGCAGGAAGTTAACCGAAAGCGCGGTAGCGTCGCGCCAACAATCCACGGCCAGACGTTCATAGACGCCGTGAACGCTTGGCGCAGGGCTATTGCTCCAAACCTTTCCCCCTCGACTGTTAGACAACGGGAGAGCTACCTAAAAACCCATATCCTGCCGAAATTCAAGGACTCGGCCCCTCATTCTCTGGACGTTCCCACACTCCAGCAATTCGCTACGGATTTGAAGGGAACGCTATCCAGAAAAACCATTGAGAACATACTTGGAACGGTGTTCGCCATTCTCAAGTATGCAGACAAGTGCGGTACGAGGACTAGCAAGGCGGGGTTTGGTGACTTGCTTCTAGGTTCGTCTATCAGACCCAAGCCGGAGTTTTTCACCTCTGCTCAAGCCCAAGCGATTATTCAGGCAGCCCCAGAACCATACAAGACTCTGTTCGCCGTCGCGTCTGGTACTGGCGCTAGAGCGGGAGAAATTCTTGCCCTAACGGTCTCGGATTTGAACTTTGAAAAGAAGACCATTTCAATCTCAAAATCCGCAGACGACAACACGCGAGAGATTCGCCAACCAAAGACCGATAACTCTGAGGCAACTCTTCCAATGCCGTCCGCGCTGGAAGCTGTGCTCCAGAACTATCTAGCCAGCCATTGGACGCCAAACCCGGCAGGACTTCTCTTCCCTAACCGCAAAGGGACACATCCGCGCTGGCGCGACAACGTTGTGAAGTACGGACTAAAACCCGTTCTGAAAGCGTTGAAGATGCCGACGAAGGAAGTAGGTCTCCACGCTTTTAGGCACGGTTTGGCGACGGAACTAGCCGACTCATCGGCACCGTTGCCAGTCCTACAGCAGCAGATGCGTCACGCGGACATAAGGACAACGCTTCGCGTCTATGCCCATGTAATCTCGAAAACTCACAGAGAGTTCATGGAAAGTGTTGGCCTACGTTCAATCGGTACAAAAGTTCCAATTGGAACAGAAAGGAATGCATAACACGTTTGTTTCTGTAAAGTTGGCGGAAGCGTGTGGGAGTCGAACCCACCATTCGACCCGCGAAGGACCGAATCGCCGGCTTTGAAGGCCGGGAAGATCACCGGACCCCTTTCGCCTCCGCTGCAAGTATAGGGGTTAAACGCGGGCGGTTTCAATTGCGGCGGCTGCGGACTTCGTGCGAATTAACGCCGCGACCAAATCGTAGAGCTTCGGACTGGTGCACACTTCGTAGTAGGGATGCGAAGACGCTGCGCCGATCTTTCCGTCGGGAAGCAACTCGCGCGCAAGGCTCTTGCGCAAAACAAGCAATTCCACGGATTCTCCCATGGGCACTTCGCCATAATGCAGTGTGACGTTTTCCTTGCCCCAGGGCATTTCCAGTTTCGTTTCCACGGAGTCGAGTGAAATCTCTTCGGACAATTTCTGAAAGCCCTCTTCATTCAATTCGATGCCGTTCATATTGAACCGCACGAGGAATTCGTCCAACTCCTCCGGTGAAGCCCCTTCCATCGCGGTCAGAAATTGATACACGCAAAAATGAGACTTCTGTCCAGAGAGCTTGCGCTTCGCGAGTTTCGCACAGCCGGAGAGCCGGTCCGAGAGATTCAACGCTTTGGAAATCATGATCTTTGAATCCCCGTCCGTCCAATACGTCGGCGCCGACCCTTGAAACGCCACGCCCACGCCAAGTTCTAGCGCGGGGAGATCGCTTGCGGCGGCCCGGTCGTTATAGGAATTACAAACCGCGAGGATCTGGCGGGAAAGTATGCAGGCCTTCGCGACGGCACGAGCAT
>JBGPLB010000006.1:0-59887 GCA_041486245.1 Candidatus Acidiferrum sp. | reverse complement strand
CGTAGCTCAGTTGGATAGAGCGTCTGGCTACGAACCAGAAGGTCGGGAGTTCGAGTCCCCCCGGGCGCGCCACTTAATTGCAGTTTGTTTTCGATGGCTTCCGTCCATATCCGTCAGTTCCTTTCGAAATTCAAATTACGCACTCCACTTAGAAGCAGCCGATAGTGTATGTTCTTTTGTCGCGCAAGAGCGTTCCTCAGAAAAACGCATCCTGCCACCAGTATTCCCGACTCATTAGCTGCCGGTGGGGATGATCCCCGCGTTTTGTACCATGAGGACAACCGTGCGCCGACGAGCACTTGGCAGCACTGCGTTTCCCGCGACGGGATTTCAGCTCGCGATAATCTCCAGATGCGCGCCCAGTGGCGCGATAGACGGTGCGTTGGGGAACGTCAGTATATTACCTCGGCAGAGTGTGTCCACGCCGGGTCCGCTAATTCCTGAATAAGAATCGATTCGGTCGCTACTCGTACCGCAAGGCAACCATTGGGTCTACTTTAGTAGCGCGGCGCGCGGGAATGAAACAAGCCAGCAGCGCAGCCACGACCAGGAGCAGGGTCACGGCGCCGAAAGTCAGCGGATCGGTGGCGGTGACGCCAAAGAGCAGCGACTCCACGGTGCGCGTCAGGGCCAGCGAGCCGGCAATCCCAATCGCAACGCCCACGAAGATCGTGCGCAAACCCTGGCCCAAGATCATCCTCAGGACTTCGCCGCTGGCCGCCCCGAGAGCGACGCGCACGCCAATTTCGCGCGTGCGTCGGCTAACCGAATAGGCCATCACTCCAAACACTCCGATCGTCGCGAGAATCAGCGCGGTGATTCCGAAGAATCCGATGAGAATGACGTTGAATCTCCGCGAGCCCAAGGAAGCGGAATAGACTTGAGAAAACGTCCGGAATCTCGTGGGAATCTCCGGGTCGAGGTCGTGGAGGATCCCTCGTGCTGCGGTTGTAACCGACTGGGAGTCGGCATCGCTCAGCATCGTTACGGAAATCGCGGCGCGTGGCCGCTGGAACAAATTGACATAAACGGTCGGACGCGGCGGCACATCGAGGCCGTAATAGCGAACGTCGCCGACGATCCCGACAATAGTCAGCAAGCGCAAGTCGCCATCCATGTTTCCGAATTCAATGGTGTGGCCGATGGGATCCTGACCGGGCCAGCGGTCGCGAGCACGGGAATCGCTGATGACGGCCACGTGGGGAGAGTCGGCGCCATCGCGCTCGTCGAAGATGCGACCGCGAATGAGAGGAATTTGGAGAACCTGGAAGTATCCGCCCGTGACGACGCCGAAATCGGCGTTGCCAATGCGTTCCTTTTGACGAGTGAGAGCTTCGAAACCATCGAAGCTCTTGGGAACTTCATTCTGGGTCATAAGTAGAAACATGCCGTCGGGAAGGCCGCCGCCGCCATCCAGCGGAAGACCACTGGTTGCCCCAACGTTGCGCACGCCCGGGAGTTGTTTGAGGCGGGCGATGAGGTTGGAAAAGAAAAGCCCCTGCGCTGCTTTTGCTTTGGGATCTTCGAGCCAGGGAAGCGACACGTCCATGGTGACAATTTTATCGACGCGGAAGCCAGGATTGACTTCGAGTACTTTCATCAGGCTGCGTCCGAGCAATCCTGCTCCGATTACGAGAGCAAGAGTAATAGCGATCTGTGCAGCGACGATTGCCCGCCCAATGCGCCGGCTGCTTTGAGAACCCGCTTGTCCACGTCCGCCTTCTTCGAGGCCTTTGCGCAGATCGCCGGAAGTGGCCCGCACGGCGGTGAACGCACCGAGTCCGGCGGCGACCGCTGTGGAAAGCAGGAATGCGAACGCAAGGACTGGAATACTGATAGAGACACTCTCCAGCCGCGGAAGATTTTCCGGCGCCAGCGAAACTAACCCCGCCACGCCCAAAAACGCTCCTAGTACGCCGAGGCCGCCACCGACCAGCGAAAGGAGGAACGTTTCGGTAAGAAATTGACGGATCAGGCGTCCGCGAGCCGCACCAAGGGCGCTGCGAACGGCGAGTTCACGCTCTCTCACCGAGGCCTGCGCGAGGAGCAGGTTTGCGACGTTCGCACACGCAACAAGGAGAAGAAATCCCACCGCTCCGAGGAGCACTAGCAGCGGCGAACGAGCATTGCCGGTAATTGAGTCCCGCAGCGGGACGACGGTCGCATCTTTGAGAAGATAATCGCCTTGCTCACTCGAGGTTTCGTGAATGCGGCGCGCGATCGAGCTGATGTCCTGATTCGCTTGTTCCGCAGTGACACCCTCTCGAAGGCGCCCGAGCGCATTGTAGTTATGCGAGGTCCTGCTTGTATTTTCGCCGTCGAGATCGGCCGGCAGCCACAAGGACACGTCTGGCGGGAACTGAAATCTGGCCGGGAGCACACCGATGACGGAGTAAACCGCGTTATCAATTTTCAGGTGCGACTGCGAAAAGTCGGGAGACGATCCAAGATACTGCTTCCAGTAACCAGAGCTGATAAGAACGACCGGAGCGGCCCCTTTCTTGTTGTCGTCGGCGCTGAAATCGCGGCCAATGATCGGCTGGACACCGAAGACTTTGAAGAAGCCGGGAGTGACGCCCGCAACCACCGCGCGTGTCGGCTGCGAAGAGCCTGAAATGGACACGATGTTGCTGTTGTACTTCGCAATCGCCTTGAAGCTGTGGTTTTGATCACGAAAGTCGTCGAAGTTCGGGTCCGCAAGGCGCGACGGCCTGCCCTTGGAGGTGACCTCGAAGACGGCCATGATCCGATTCGGATCGGGGTACGGCAGCGGCAGCAACAACACGCCATAAACGACGCTGAAAATTGCCGTGGTCGCGCCGATACCTAGGGCGAGGGTGAGGATGGCGACGGCGGTGAAGCCGGGATTCTTGCGGAGTTGACGGACACCGTAGCGGCAATCGGAGAACACAGAGTGGAGCCAGTTGCCAAGCCGCTCTTCGCGAACCTGTTCTTTCACTTGTTCGATCCCTCCAAGTTCTAATCGCGCGGCGCGTTCCGCTTCCTTCGACGGCATACCCGCGCGAATGTTTTCATCGGTCAACAGTTCGAGGTGGGAATGAACCTCGCGGTCGAGCTCTACGTCTGCACGGCGAGTGGAAAGGAGGTTGCGCAGAAAACTTTGGACCTTCGCCATGAGCGGCATGACAAATACCTCGCTACGACGTTTCCAGGGCCTGAGCGATGGCCCAGGAAATGCGGCCCCATCGCCTGGTTTCGAGCTCAAGTTGCTTCAGTCCAGGCTTGGTCAAGCGGTAGTATTTCGCGCGGCGGTTGTTTTCGGAATCTCCCCAAAAAGAGGAAATCCAACCCTCTTCCTCCATTCGATGAAGGGCGGGAAAGAGCGAGCCTGGCTTAACAATAAAAGTGCCGCTGGTGATTTGCTGGATTCGGCGCGAGATTCCCAGTCCGTGCCTCTCGCCCGCAATAAGCGATTTCAAGATCAGCAGGTCCAAAGTGCCCTGCAAAAGGCTTGTCTGCTCAGGGCTCATGTTATGACTCCTATCGGCACTCTATAGGGATAATATGGAACTACCTATAGAGTGTCAATAGGAAACGCGCGTGCCCGCGGATGATAAGACGGATTACCGAAGATTTGCGAGGATGCCTGGTGGATGGCATAGGGTAAGCCCGCCAGAACGCTTTGTTCCTGCTGAGTCAGTCGATGCTTTTGCAAAAGGCGCAGTCACGCTGAAAGGTCTCGAGACCAAGCATCTCGATTCCCGGAGTCAGATAGCTTTCCTTGCAAGGTTCCTCCCGTAGGAGGTCCGTGCTCAAATACTTCCGGTTGTCATCCGGGAAAACGGTAACCACCACCGCGTCAGGTCCGAGCTGTTCCTGGACATTCAGAGCAGCTAAAAAATTGCATCCCGAGGAAACGCCAACAGCAAGGCCCAGTTTTGCGGCCAACTTCTGAGCCATTAGAATCGAGTCACCATCCGAAACAGCGATGACTTCATCCAGTTCCGTAAGATCAACAATTGCCGGTATGAATTCGTCGGAGATGCCCTGGATGCGGTGCTTCCCGACTTTGTGTCCCGTCGAAAGCGTCGGGGATTCGGCCGGCTCCACGGGGTGAATCTTGATGCTTGGGTTCTTGCTGCGAAGGAATCGCCCAACCCCCATCACCGTTCCCCCCGTGCCAACTCCAGCCACGAATGCATCTGGCCGAAGACCCGCACTCTCCAATTGCGCGTTAATCTCGGGACCAGTCGTCGTCAGGTGTGCTTCCACATTGGCATCATTCGAAAATTGGCGCGGCAGGAAAACGTCAGGATGGCTCGCGGCAAAATCCTCCGCCATTCGGATACAGCCAATAAACCCGCCTTGTTTCTCGCTGACGGAAACAATGCTGGCGCCGTAGCTTCGAATCAGGTCCCTGCGCTCGTGGCTCATCCAATCGGGCATGAAGATTGTTACCGGATGCCCCAGCACGGAGCCGATGGCGGCAAGGGATATCCCCGTGTTACCGCTCGTGGCTTCCGCGATGATAGAGCCTGGATAGATCTTGCCCTCATCGTAAGCCTTCCTGAGGATGTGGAGGGCCATACGGTCCTTGATGCTACCCGTCATGTTCAATTGTTCGGACTTGGCGTAGATCGAACGCGTCGTTCCGCGGTAGCGGAAGTGGATACCCAACAAGGGAGTGTTACCCGTTAGCCGTCGCAACGCCTGGAACTTTTCTGCCAGGTATTCAGTTGTATGAGTTTTCTGCACTTCGTTGCCCAAGCGCCGAATCCGATTGATCCACACTCGCCTTCTGAGCAGAATCCGGCGAGTTCTTATATCGATTATAGGCCCGGCTTGCAGTGGAACCTAGCCAATGTAATTAGTGAACGAAGACGATAACGTCATGTTTAGTTGCATAACAGGAGATATACGGTAACCGCCACAATCAGGCATGTGGATTATTTCCGAACGCGGCGTCCTGCGGCCACAATCGCGGATCGGACCCTGGCAGGTCTCCGGCAAACACTACGCGACTTGCGTGGAGCGATGCACAGAGGTCGCATCAAATAGTAAATGATCAACTAGTTGGGACACGCGGTTGCGGAGTACCGATCAAGTAGGTAATTGGCGCTTGACCGGACGCTGTTGAATGCTCGCCCACTTCCCACCGGTACTCGATTCCGGACAGCTTTTTGATGATCTCGCGGAGCTCCTGTGGCCGATAGGTACGGAGACAAGACACCACCCCATCGAACAACAAGACCAGGGGAATTATCGGAATCAGATACGTGTAAAGCAACCGTGACCAACGGAACGGACGGATCAACGGCGTGAAGGCAAACAGCATGAGAGCCCAAGGAAACATAAGGGCGATAGTTGACGGAGCACGCCTGGTTATTTCAAATACGCCGATGCTTTGGCCGGCGTCGACGGCATTTTGGAGAATGGCGCGAGCCTCTTCTGGCGGAAAATGATGAAACGATGTAAACATCGTTCGATACCCCGGCAAATCGCCGGGGACTTTCGTGGCATCCACCGAGTTGGAACAGAAGGCAATGTGATTATCAGAAGCCACGCTGACGTTTTGGAATGCCCTGAGGTTTGGGCATTTATCCGTGAGCAAAATGCGAAAGACCCGTGCACCTGGTTGGAGCCTTCGAGAAAGGTCTAACCAGGGTCCGCCGGCGCCGGAACACATATCAATAATCGACCGGCACCGTGTAGAGTCAAGTGAGCTTTGCAGTAGCGGGGCGATGGGCGCGTAGGCCTTTAGGAGATTTAACCCGAACTGGAGCGCATCCGTAATTTCATGCCGAAGGGATAGCGGGAACCAGGGTTGTTCATGGAGTTCGATGAACTGAGCGCGACGCATAGCAATTAAACCTTATAAGAAGTATGAGCTAATCTGCCTGTCATGATCACGAATAGCTAGCGAAAAACAGGGCGGCTAGTGCGCATTGAACTCGCCGCGTTAATCGGGGACTGACCTCATACGTCTTTTGTACAGTACGGGATTTAGCGAGAGGGCACCATGAATCGAGAGCGGGCGCTGAAGGTTGTGATGGTGCTGGTGGGATTGCTTTTTGTGGCGGCGATTTATCCGGTGGCCATGTCTTTATGGCATCCCAGTCCTTCGGCTGATACGGGCGACACGATGATGATGAGCCTGTATTTCACGCTTGGTGTTTTCTTGCTGGTGGCCGCACGCAAGCCGTCGGCGCATCGTAGCCTAATCGCGTTTACGGCGTGGTCGAGTTTCGCTCACGCCGTTGTGATGACGATCCTGGGACTCCACATGCCGAGTGAACGGGTAGGGTTTTTGGGCGGATCGGCCGTACTCGCTGTTATTGGTTTAGCGTTGCTCACGCTGGCTCCTGGGAAGCAATCTGTCGAGCAGGGATCGGCAGCCGGTACGTAGGCTCCTTAAATGATTGCCCACCAATCTGGTAAGTGCCTGAATTGTTGGACAACCGGACATTTGCTACGAGGGAACGGAAATACGTCAGATGCTCCAGAGTGCTGGAAACTCGAGCGGCGGCAGATTTTTAGCAGGATCGCTTGAAAAGTTTTAGAATCGTCGCTTGCGTGCGCCCTCCCAACATTTTTGTTCTTCTCCAGATCAGATTGAAGGGTACTCTCTAAGCCGAAAATGAGCGGCGAGCATAGTATCGCGGAAAGGTTTCGCGCGAAGTTTGGTGTGAAACCGCATGTTTACCGCGCGCCGGGGCGCGTGAACCTGATCGGAGAGCATACGGACTATAACGATGGGTTCGTGATGCCTGCGGCCATTGGATTTTATTGCTGGGTGGCGGCTGGTCCGAGAGAGGATCGGAAGCTGGTCATATCCTCCGAGGAATTTCCCGAGCAGATTGAAGTGGAATTGGGTAAAGAGTCGCTGCAGCCGTCCGGGAGCTGGAGTGACTATTCGGTTGGGGTCGCGGCGCAACTGGAGAAAGAAGGATTCGGGCTGAGCGGGGCAGATTTGCTGATCCACGGAGAGGTGCCGATTGGCGCCGGGCTCAGCTCATCGGCGTCGATTGAGGTGGCCACAGGCATTGCTCTTGCGGAGGAGTCTAGCCTCTCCGTTGACCCGACGCGGCTTGCTCGAATTTGCCAGCAGGCGGAAAACGACTTCGTTGGCATGCGCTGCGGGATCATGGACCAGTTTATTTCACTGCACGGTCGCGCGAATCATGCGCTTATGCTCGATTGCCGATCCTTGCAATTCGAATTAGTAGCGATCTCCGAATCCGTCCGGCTGGTGATTTGCAATACGGGAGTGAAACACAAACTGGCTGGTGGAGAATACAATCGCCGCCGGGAAGAGTGCGAAGAAGCAGTGCGTTCTCTGGCAAAAGCCTTGCCAAACATCCGAGCGCTTCGGGACGTAAACAGAGAGCAGTTGGAGCAGCATCGCGGACTTCTCTCGGAGGTCACGTACAAGCGCGCGTTGCACATCGTGACGGAAAATGAGCGAGTGTTGAACGGCATGGAAGTGCTGCGAACAGGAGACTTGCGCCAATTCGGCGAATATATGGGCGAATCGCATGTGAGCCTTCGCGATTTGTTTGAAGTGAGCTGCGCCGAACTCGATTTGATGGTTGAGTTGGCGAACAGAGAGCGAGGTGTGTTAGGCGCGAGAATGACTGGAGGCGGGTTTGGGGGAGCAACCGTCAACCTTGTGGATGCGCGTTGCGCCGCGGGATTTGCAGAAAACGTGGCGAAGGCTTATCAGGAAAAAACGGGGATTGCTTGCGTGACGTATGTTTGCATGCCGGCCGAAGGAGCCAGCCGGGTTGAGTCCGCCGAAGAGGCACGATAGGCTACGCAGATTATGAATGGGACTGATCTTCGGAGTACGCCGCACCGGCGCTGGAACCCGCTGCTGCGGGAGTGGGTGCTGGTTTCGCCGAACCGGACGCAGCGGCCGTGGCTGGGCAAGGTCGACAAGGAGGCGCCGACGCCGTCGATTGAATATGACCCGGAATGTTATTTGTGCCCCGGGAATGTGCGGGCGGAAGGGCACCGGAATCCGGCGTACGCGGAGACGTTTGTTTTCGACAACGACTATCCGGCGATGCTGCCGAATGTTTCTCCAAGCGAAGTGGAACAGGAAGGGCTGATACTTGGGCGGGTAGAGAGAGGAATTTGCCGGGTGGTGTGTTTTTCTCCGCGTCACGACTTGACGATTCCGCAGATGGAGCAGGAAGAGGTGCGAGGGGTTGTTGAAGTGTGGACGCAACAGTATCAGGAGTTGGGTGAGGTGGCGTGGGTGAAGCACGTGCAAATTTTCGAGAATCGCGGTGTGCTCATGGGGGCAAGCAATCCGCATCCGCATTGCCAGATTTGGGCAAACGAGGAAGTGCCCAACGTGCCGATGAGAGAGCAAGCCGCCATGAGAGAGTTTTTGGAAAGCAACGAGAAATGCTTGTTGTGCGAGTATTTGCGGCTGGAAGTCGAGGATGGCGAACGGATTGTCTGCGAGAACGAGGGATTTGTGGCACTGGTGCCTTATTGGGCGGTTTGGCCATTCGAAACGATGATCTTGAGCCGCCGCCACCTGGCAAGCCTTGCCGCATTGGACGACACGGAGCCGAGAGATCTCGCGGACATCCTTCGAAGATTGACTATTCGCTATGACAATTTGTTCGAAACGGCTTTCCCCTATTCGATGGGATTCCATCAAGAGCCCACGGACGGCGAGAGCCATCCGGAATTTCATTTCCACGCACATTATTTTCCGCCGCTGCTGCGATCGGCCGCGGTGCGGAAATTCATGGTGGGCTATGAGATGCTCGCGGGCCCGCAACGCGACATCACTCCGGAGGGCGCTGCAGCGAGATTAAGAAATTTGACGGAAAAGCACTATCTTGACGGCCATTGAACCTGCGATGAGAGAAGGTCAAGCTGGAGTGACCATTGATTCGCACCAGCATTTTTGGCGGTATGATGCGGCGCGCGATGCGTGGATCACGGACTCGATGTCTTTGTTGAAACGCGATTTTCTGCCGAAAGACTTGGAAGGCGAGTGCAATGCGAATGGCATCGATGCAACTATCGCCGTCCAGGCCGATCAGACCGAAGCCGAGACGCTTTTCCTTTTGGAACTGGCGGAGGGAAGTAAGCGGATAGCTGGTGTTGTTGGGTGGGTCGACCTACGCTCGCCGAAGGTGGAGGAAAGACTGCGATTCTTTTCTAAGTTTGAAAAGCTTTGCGGATTCCGACACATCGCGCAGGCAGAACCCGATGAGCTGTATTTGGTAAATCGCGATTTCACGCGAGGGATTGCGCGGCTAAGGGAATTTGGTTTTACCTACGACATTCTCATTTACCCGAGGCAACTAGCCGCGGCCATCGAGCTAGTTTCGCAATTTCCCGAGCAACGATTCGTTGTAGACCACATGGCAAAGCCGGAAATCAAGGCTGGTAGCCGCGAACCTTGGGCCACACGGATGCGGACCATTGGGCAGAATTCAAATGTCAATTGCAAGCTGTCTGGACTTGTGACGGAAGCGGATTGGCATCATTGGAAGCCCGAAGATATGATTCCTTACCTGGACGTTGTTTTCGAAGCGTTTGGTCCGAAGCGCTTGATGTTCGGTTCGGATTGGCCCGTGTGCCTTTTGGCGGCAGGCTACCGGCAGGTGAAGCAGCTCATGGAGAGTTATGTGGAGACTTACGCGGCGGAGCACAAGGCTGATATTTTTGGCGGAAACGCAAAGCGGTTTTATGGCGTGAAGGCGGATATTCATGGACTTGCAGCTTAAAGACAAAGTTGTATTGATCACCGGCGGGGCCAAAGGGATCGGCGAGGCGATCAGCCGAGGCTGTGCCCGAGAAGGCGCCATACCCGTATTTGTGGATAAGGACATCGAGGCAGGAAAGAAATTGGATGGCGAACTGCGGAATGGCGGCGCAACTTGCCGGTACATTTCCGCAGACATCTTGCCGGTTGAAAGTTGTCGCGAGGTGGTTGAACAAACGCTGAATGAATTCGGACGGTTGGACGTTCTTGTGAACAATGTGGGGGCGAATGACAACGTGGGGCTCGAAAGCGGCAGCCCCGAGAGATACGTGAGCTCACTGCGGCTGAATCTTTTCCATTACTACAACATGGCGCACTACGCGTTGCCGGCGCTGAAAAAGACGCAGGGGTGCATTTTGAACATCGCATCGAAGGTTGCCGTCACGGGGCAGGGCGGCACTTCCGGGTATACGTCCGCGAAAGGCGCGATTCTTTCTTTGACGAGAGATTGGGCGGCGGAATTGCTGGGGTGCGGGATTCGTGTAAATGCTTTGGTGCCAGCCGAGGTGATCACGCCGCTTTACAAGCAGTGGGTCGGGACTTTTCCGAATCCCGAGGAAAAGCTTGCGTACATCGTCTCGAAGATACCGCTGGGCAGACGAATGACGCAGCCTCATGAGATCGCGGCGATGGTGCTGTTTCTGATCTCGCCGCAAGCTTCGCATGTCACTGGCCAGCACGTGTTCGTCGATGGCGGCTATACGCATCTCGATCGCGCTTTAACCTAGGGGAGCTAATGACTCAGGCATCCGCGCCACTCACTGAGAGAAAATATCTACTGCCATTTACTTTGGTAACCAGCCTGTTTTTTCTCTGGTCGATCGGAGTAAATTTAAACGATGTACTGATTCCGCATCTCAAGAAAGCGTTTGACCTGACGGATTTCCAATCCTCGTTTATCCAAGTGGCGTTCTTTGGCGGCTATTTTCTTGCTGCTTTTCCCGCCGGGCGGCTGATGGAAAGGATCGGCTACCGGAAGGGAATCCTGATTGGACTGCTCATCTGTTCCACAGGGACGCTGCTGTTCCTTCCCGCGGCGAGCTCCAGGCAGTACGGCTTCTTTTTGCTCGCGCTGTTTGTGATGTCATCCGGACAATCGTTCCTGGAGGTCGGGGCCAATCCTTATGTGACTGTGCTTGGTCCGGCGGAGAGTTCGGCACGCCGGCTGAACTTCGCCCAATCCTTCAACTCTGTAGGTGCTGTGCTGATACTTACGATGGGTTCTGCATTTATCCTTTCAGGAGTCGAGCACACCGCTGCTCAAAGAGCCGCAATGAGTCCGCAACAAGTTCAGGCCTACATAGCGTCGGAAGCGAATATGGTGAAAGTGCCGTATTTGGTGATTACCTCCGTTTTTCTTCTGGTAGCAGCGCTGATTTATTTTGCGCATCTACCGGAGGTGTCTCCGCGGGAGACCGGCGATGCAGAGGAAGGGGAGACCAAGACCCTGGGCCATGTGCTGGCGCATCCGCATTTGATTAGAGGAGTGATCGCGCAGTTCTTCTATGTCGGTGCGCAAGTGGGAATAGGCAGCTTTGTGATTCGGTTCGCCAAACACACGATGCCGCAAACACTAGACAACATGGCCGCGTGGGGTTCGCAATTTCTTGCTGGACACCAAGGTGAGAAAGCCAGCTTCGTGACTCATGTCATTCCAGACAGTCCGGAAAAAATGGCGGCGCTTTTTCTGGTGGCGCATCAAACGGGATTCATGATTGGAAGATTCTCGGGTTCGTGGATGATGAAGCGTATTCAGGCTGCCAGGCTACTCGCGATTTTCGGCATTGGCGCCTTGATTTGCGTCCTGATTGGGATTGGCGCTTCCGGGATTGCATCCGTACTGGCAATCGTCCTGGTCGGTTTCTTCAATTCGATCATGTTTCCGACAATTTTTGCGCTGAGCTTGAAGAACCTCGGTGGTCTTACCAAGCGCGGGTCGTCGCTACTAGTGATGTCTATCATCGGCGGCGCAATGATTCCAGCAGTAATGGGAAAGATTTCCGATGAGAGCAACATTCAAAGGGCGTTCGTGGTCCCTTTGATTTGCTACCTTTATGTTATTTATTTTGCGGTGAGCGGTTACAAGCCGAGGACGGCATTGGCAGTTTCTGAATCTCCCGCCATCGCCGAGGCAAAATGAATAGACGCTATTGTCTAACGCTGGACCTGAAAGACGATCCGAAACTGATCGCCGAATACAAGAGATACCACGAGAAGATCTGGCCGGAGATCACGCAAAGCATCAAAGGCGCGGGCATCGAAGACATGGAGATCTATCTGCTCGGCACGCGCATGTTCATGGTGATGGAAGTGAACGAGGGATTTTCCTATGCGTCCAAAACAAATGCAGATCGCCAAAATCCGAAGGTTCGCGAATGGGAAGAACTGATGTGGAAATTTCAACAGCCGCTTGCGGATGCCAAGTCGGGTGAAAAGTGGCTGCAGATGGAAAGAATTTTCAAGCTTGAAAAGTGAGCGGCAAGGGCCGATTATTCGTCGGCTAGATTGCGAGCGTAGTTCGCTATCGGAAGCTTTTTCGAAGGAGGCGGATGCCATGGGACCAAATCGTATGCCGCGGCGCGATTGGCTGTTGGGCACGAGCGCTTCGCTAGTCACGCTCGCGGCTTCTTCGAACGCGGCTGCTGCACTGAGCCAGCCCGGGACACCACAAAATCAGCCCCAGGCTTCTTCCGACCTGGGAGAAGCCGATCGCACTCGCCGGATGAAGTGGTGGCACGAAGCCCGCTTCGGCATGTTCATTCACTGGGGCCTTTACAGCGTCTTGGGCCGGCACGAGTGGGCCATGGAGGAAGAAGGCATTCCCGTCGCCGAATACGAGCAGCTCGCCAAGCGTTTCCAGCCGGCACCCAATGTGGCGCGCGCCTGGGCAGAGCTTGCCAAGGCAGCCGGCCAGAAATATATGGTGATGACGTCCAAACACCATGAAGGCTTCTGCAATTTCGACTCAAAATTCACCAACTACTGTGCTCCGAAACAAGGCCCCGGGCGCGACCTCGTTCGTGAATATGTCGAAGCCGCGCGCGCCGAAGGCTTGCGCTTCGGCTTCTACTACTCGTTGATGGATTGGCATCATCCCGACGGTGCGCGCTGCGCCACTGATCCCGAATCGCGGAAGCGTTTCGTCGAATACACACACGGCCTCGTCCGCGAGCTCATGACCAACTACGGAAAAGTCGATGTGCTCTGGTACGACGTGGACTGGCCGCTAAACGCCGACCAATGGGAGTCCGAGCGGATGAACAAAATGGTTTTCGGCCTGCAGCCGGACATCATCGTCAACAACCGAAATGGTTTCCCCGGCGATTTTTCCACACCCGAGCAGGAAATCGTCGCCGAAAAGGGAACCCGCGCATGGGAAAGCTGCATGACGCTTAACGACAGTTGGGGATACCAGCGCGCCGACGACAACTGGAAAAATCCGAAAACGGTTATTCGTAATCTCGTCGCTTGTTCGCGCGACGGTGGCAACTATCTCTTGAACATCGGTCCCAAACCTGACGGCTCAATTCCTGAGGACTCCGTTCGTGTACTCACGGAAGTCGGCCAATGGCTGACGCGCAATGGCGAATCCATCCACACAACGGACCGCTGCCAGGTGCACGCTTCTGAGTTTGCCGGCTTCACGCGCCGCGGTAACACACTCTATATGCACGTTCATTTCTGGCCGGGCGACACGATCGCCCTCGGAGGCCTAATGACCAAAGTAACCTCCGCCAGGCTTCTTGCTTCGGGGCAAAGCGTCAAGTTCGAGCAGGAGCGCTTTCGGGTTCGTTTCACCGGCCTGCCAGCCGACGCACCCGATCACCCGATCACAACGATCGCTATCGAATGCGAGTCGGAACCGCAGCAGGATACGAGGCTTGTTCGCCGCGAAAGACCACGCATCCGTGTCGGCATTTAGTTCCTTGCCTTCCGCAGATAGAGCGCCCTATTCCGATACACGCAGCAGCACGACGCCATGTCCGGGCACGCGCATCCGATAATCGCTCGGCAATGTGCCGAGCTCTTTGGCAGCCCAAATATCGCGCGCTTTCACGCTGCCCTTGAAACCAAATTCATGAAAACGGATTTCAATCGTTTGCGGCCAGTCGAAGCGATTGAAAATCCCAACTGCCTTCGAGCCATCCGCGAGCGGACGCGCCCAGATTTCCTGGCTGCCTTCGGCGCGCACCCGATCGGCTTGCTTGCCGAGCGGATCCTGATCGATCGCGATCACCTCGCGGTTAGCCAACATGGCGATCGTCTCGGGTTTCATCGTGCTCAAGTCATTTCCTGCAAGCAGCGGCGCGGCCAGCAAAGCCCAGAGGCTCATGTGGGTTCGATACTCCTCTGAGTTCATCTTTCCGTTGCCCACTTCGAGCATGTCGGGGTCATTCCAGTGTCCAGGACCGGCGAATTTGGCAAGGCCGGCCTGTCCAAATCCGATGTCTGTCATGCGCTCGTAGCTGTCAGAGATATCTCCCGTGGTCCGCCAGGAATTTCCGCCGACGGACGCGCCCCAGCGCCACACGGCGTCCGCGCCATACTGGCAGAGGCTGAAGACCATCGGGCGTCCGGTCTTGAGGAGCGCCGTATGCATTTTCGTGTAAGCATTGAGCATCAATTTGTGAGCGGCTTCCGGCGAACCTGCCTCTTCCATGATTTTGTCGAAGCTGCAAAGATCGTATTTCAGGTAGTCGATGCCCCAGGCCGCGTAGGTCTGCGCGTCCAGCACTTCGTGGCCATAGCTGCCTGCGAATCCGGCGCAAGTTTTGGGGCCGGGGGAGGAGTAGATTCCTAATTTGAGTCCTTTCCCATGGACGTAATCCGCGAGCGCTTTCATGGCCGGGAACTTGCTGTTTGTATGAATGACGCCCTGCGCGTCCCGCTCGCCCTCCCATGTGTCGTCGATGTTGATGTAGACATATCCTGCGGCGCGCATTCCACTGGACACCATCGCTTCAGCTTGCGCCCGCACCGTTGCGTCATTGATTTTTTCGGCGAAATGATTCCAGCTATTCCAACCCATCGGCGGCGTAGAAGCGAGAGTCGGAGTCTGGGCGACACCTGTTGGACTGAGCAAATAGGTCAAAGTGAGCGACACGATAAACATTCGCAGCGCTGGAGCCCTGAGGCGAAAATCGGATTGCATGATCACTTCCTATTCTTCGCGTCTAGCCTGAGTGCTTGAATAGCCCTTGCGACTGGTGACTAATTTCGATTCGACCGAGCGCTATTTTACACAATACTGCGCCAGACTGCGGCCGGCGCTTCGGCGCAGCCCATTGTTCCTGCCACACACGCTCACTCTAGTCGTGGCCTAGAGAAAGCAAGCCCAAGTGCTCTCCCCCCGAGAGGGATTATGGTCGAGGCTTGCCAATAGCTAGGTAAGGTATGTAGGTATATCTACCGTATTGACGGGCCAGTATCACGGGAGTATCCGTATCGCGCCCTCAAGGAGGCTCCCCAAATGGAACGCTTCATGGTTTGTGACAACCCCGGATGTCGCTTTATCCTCGACCGTCGTATCAATGGAGAATCGCGCGACGGCGCCCAGCTAGTCCTTAAGAAATGTCCAGCGTGTGGCGGTGATTGGTCAGCCGCCTGCCCCTCTTGCAATCAACCGCTAGCCACGAAGTTGGTAGCCGGACTTCCCCACTCCGTCTGCTGTGATCGCAGCCCAAGCGCGAAATCCAGGGCTGCTTAGACTGCAGTTCATCCGGTGTTCTTGAACTCGCGTCGCGGCCTCAGCTGGGCCGCCAGACTGAGCCAGAAGAGCGCTTAGCCGCTTCCTGAGCTTGTGGACCCATTCGAAGTGTGGCCGCAGGTTTCCGTTAGGGTGCGCCTAAAGGGAATAGCTTGGTATTCGACGCGCAGCCGAAACTCGTGGAAGGCATCGCGGCTCGCGATGCCGTGCGATTCCAACTCCTGCAGCTCCAGAATGAGCAGCTTTTCGCCCATGCCAACTTCCAAGCGGCGTCGCACGCCAAGGTGCCGGTCAACGCCTGCGAGGGACCATAGAGGTAGGAACTCGCAACGGTGACGCAGCATAGTAGAGTGGCATTTCTATCGTGCAAACCGAGCGAGTCTTGCGCAGGGCATTCTCGCACTTCACAAGTGTTTCCCTGCCGCTGCCTTCCAAACCAGAGAATTCCAGTTTAAGGATCTCGGTGGATTGCAGTAACACCTCGAACATTTCCTGTGAGTCCGCGAGAGGGCGCGCGCTCACATGTTTCGAACCGACGGGAGCGTTAAGCACCCCGCCCGACCGGTGCAGGCACGGTTGGAACAAGGCTGCTTTTGTCAGATTGAAGGTGTTGGCAAGATTCGAGCAAGAATGCTCGACCCCCTCGTCAACCGAATTTGATTTACCTGGCAAACATTTTCCCCGTCTTCGAAACTGTTAATTTTTACTTGTGAGCACGCCAGTTCTATGTCGTTGCGATCTGAGCTGGTGAATGAGGTCTGTTGGGGAGCGTTGCGGCGTTAAGCCACGAATATTCTCTCGTCGGACCAAGGATTCTCCTGCATCTGCGAGTTACAATATTGGCGGACTAGTGTTGGTCTTGTGTCGAAGTGTGTGGGAGCAAGATCGGTCACAGACTATCTTCCCTGGGGCGCATCAGACGGTCGCAAAAGCCAAAGTAGATACCGCTCTAATCTCCTCGGTTGAGAAGGTGCTAAGGATGGACTACGTCCCGGCGGTTATGCGGGAGATGTGATCTCACATACTAACTAATAAAAGAACTTATTATTGACAGGGAGGACTTGTAGCAAGTTACAGAAATGGACTAGAATCGGGCGCAAGCGGTTCTTCCAGAGGATACAGGAAACTGGATTCGCATTCATCCACTTCTTGCGTCTTGCAGGATTTGTGATGACTCCATCAAGTTCCCGTGGGCGATCGCGCGCAGCGCCCAAGACTGACGGAAACTTATGAAGGCCAAATCAGCGGGCAAAGGCAATCAACAGATGGTTATGAAGGCGCAGAACACAATCTCGCCCGGTGAGGAGAACGATACCACGATAGTAGCGATTGGCGCTTCCGCTGGGGGTATCGAAGCGCTTTCGGATCTGATAAGCCACCTAGCGTCCGATACGGGCATGGCTTTCGTCCTGGTACAGCATCTTGATCCGAAACATCACAGTATCCTCACGGAGCTGCTTGCCCGGAAAACCTCGATGAAGGTAACGGAAGTGTCGGACGGACTAATTGTAAAGCCCAATGAAGTTTACGTCATCCCGCCAAATGCGATGATGTCTATTTCGAGCCATACCTTGCATTTAAGCCCGCGGGAAGAATCCCGCGGGATGCATATGTCCGTGGACCACTTCATGCGTTCGCTTGCGGAACAGGCCGGCAATCGGGCCATCGGCGTGATCCTTTCGGGGTCGGGATCGGACGGAACTCTGGGCATGTCGGAAATCCAGGCCCACGGCGGCGTAACCTTCGCGCAGGACAAAGCGTCGGCCAAGTACGATGGAATGCCGCGGAGCGCGGTCATCGCAGGCCATGCGGACTACGTGCTTCCGCCCAAAGGAATTGCCAGGGAACTCGCACGGATCGCCCGTCATCCGTACATTGCGCGCAAAATCATGTCCGGCGACTCCGAAAATGTCCCAGCACCAAACAGTCGGCTGAACTCAATCTTTCAGATCTTGCGAAGGGCCACCGGAGTAGATTTCACGCACTACCGGCAAACCACCGTTATGCGGCGGATTCAACGGCGCATGGTGGTTCACAAGATCGATGACATAGCTGAGTACGCTAACTTTGTCCAAAGCCATCCCGCGGAGGTCAAGGCGCTGTATCACGACATGCTGATCAACGTGACCAGCTTCTTCCGCGGTCCGCGGGTGTTCGAGGCATTGAAATCTCTGGCATTTCCAACCATCCAGAAAAAGCTGCCGCAGGAGGGTGGTATTCGCATCTGGACGCCGGGATGCGCCTCTGGGGAGGAAACCTACTCTGTTGCCATCGCGCTGCTCGAATTCCTGGGCGACAGAGCATCGCAAATTCCGATTCAATTTTTTGGCACAGACGTGAGCGAGCAAAGCGTGACCAAGGCGCGCAATGGAATGTACCCGGAGAACATTCAAGGAGACGTATCGCCGGAGCGGCTTGGGAGGTATTTCACCAAGGCGGAGGGCGGCTACCGCGTCAGCAAAGCCATTCGTGATATGTGTATTTTCGCACAGCACAATGTGTTGAATGATCCTCCCTTTTCCAGAATGGATCTGATTTGCTGCCGAAATCTGCTCATTTATCTTGAGCCGGTCCTCCAAAACAAAGTCATTTCGCTGTTTCACTATGCCTTGCACCCCGGGGGGATTTTGGTGCTGGGAAGTTCCGAAGGTGTTGGTGTAACAAACTTATTCGCACCGGATGACCGAACTCACAAGATCTTTTCAAGAAAAGCCGGAGCCGTGCGGCCGGGGGGGGCGCTTTTCATCGATTCCCAAACCGAACGGAGGGAATATGGACCGGTCCGAATACCTGCGAAGCAGGCAGATTCCCTCTGGAACTACGGGGAGGCTCAAAAGGAATTCGACCGCCGATTGCTTACGCAATACTCTCCGGCGACGGTATTCGTCAACGACGAGTTGGAAATCATGCATACCCGGGGGAATGTAAACCGCTATCTCAAGATTGCGCCCGGCCGGGCAAGTCTGAGCCTCCTGAAAATGGCACACGAAGGGCTCCTCGTTGAACTGCGAAACGCGGTTCGCCGAGCCAAAAAGGAAAATGTAGTTGTCAGCAAGAAAAATCTTCGAATCAGAAAAGGAAATGAAAATGGTGAAAAGGAAACGGCGTCTGGTTCGACGCGATTGGTAAACTTCGATGTAGTGCCGCTCACGCTGGGAAATACGATGGAATTGTACTTCATGATTGTTTTTCAGGAAGCGCCGCTCGAGCCATCCAGGGGAGGACCGCAGCGCCGACCCCGGCAAAGCGAAGAAACGGCCTCAACCTTGAAACGAACTGCAAAGCTCGAACAGGAATTGGCGGCAACGAAAGAATACCTCCAATCCGTCATCGAGACGCAGGAAGCCACGAATGAAGAGTTGCAGTCCGCGAACGAGGAAATTCTTTCGAGCAATGAGGAATTGCAGAGCACAAACGAAGAAATGGAAACCGCCAAGGAAGAACTACAGTCCGCCAACGAAGAATTGAGTACCGTTAACGATGAACTTCGAAGCCGTAATGTGGAGATTACGCAAATCAATAATGACCTGATTAATTTGCTCTCCAGCATAGATATCGCCGTGATTATGATCGGCAGCGATCTCACGATCCGGCGATTCACGCCCAAGGCGCAGAAGTTTCTTGGCCTAATTCCTGGCGATGTTGGCCGCCCGTTTTCGAATATCAATCCCTCTATCGAAATCTCGGATCTTCAGTCGATAGTTGCGCAGGTAGTCTCGGATTTTCACCCGCTGGAGAGAGAGCTTACGGACCGAATGGGTGTTCACTATCAATTCAAAATCCTGCCCTACCGGACCTTGGAAAACAAAATTGACGGCGCCGTAATCACAATCATCGATATTGCACCCGACTAATGAGGGAGCGCAACCTTACGTTCCGAGGCGAGATGTGCCGGCGCGAACTTCTTAGCGGGGCAAAGCTACGAGCAAATCCAAACTGGCTATCTATGCGTTGCCTTCTACCATGTTATATTAGCTTTACATAGTGTTAACCGGATGAGTATACTTCCCCGACTTGTCCAGTTCGGTTGGGATTCTTCTGCCTCTCGTGCATCACGGAGAGAATGCGAGATCGGTTTGCAGTGAGCGCAACGGATTCTGGAATGGCAGCAGATTGTCCGCGCGGTGCAGAATTTGTTGATGGGACGCAACGCACCAACGAACTGAAGAGACAAGTTGATTTCACGGTTCGAATGATTTTGGAGACATCCCTTGGCAATCATTTGTCGGACGCGCAGCGGCGCTCACGAATCGGTGGGCGAGGGTGATTGGGGCGGAGTCGAGCCGTTTCGTAAACAGCTGAGCTCGTTGACCAGTCACCTCAATCATTCATCTGTGGGAATCGCCCTATTCGACAAGAGTTTGCATTGCAGGATTTTCAACAGCACTCTTGCCAGAATGAGTGGTGTGTCCACCCAGGAGCATCTAGGTAAACGCTTGGGGCAGTTTTTCCCAGGAGTAGCCCCCAAACTGGAGCCTGCATTTCGACGGGTCTTGAAGACAGGCAACTCTCTGTCGAACCTGGAGCTCACAGCACGGTTGGACACGGGGTCAGAACCGCGTCGCTGGCTGCTAAGTTGCCATCCTGTACTCAACCAATTGGGGCAAGTCTTGCTGGTTGCGGCCATCTTTTCCGAAGTTACAAAGGGACGATGCGTGGAATCAACCTTGCGGCGCCTGAGAGATAAGTTTCGCTCCGAACTCAAAGTTGAACCCAATCTCCTCGGGGAGGAGCGCTCCGAAATGCCGGAGCGAACTATTGAGCTAGTCAAGCGGTCCGTGGCGCTCCTCAAGAATTCCGTGCTTCTTCGTTTCTACGCCTCCAAGACGCGACTGGAGGCGGGGTTGGTGCGTCATGCGTTGTTTTTAAGCGCGTACTGCGAACAAGAATCGAATTTTAGTTCTACAATGCCGCGGACGGATTCCAGCCCTGAGCGGCCAACTTCAGCTTTGCCACAGAATGAGACCGAATTGCCCAGTGGTTGCCCGAGTCCGAGAGAACGACAGGTTCTTCGCCTCCTGGCAGATGGCAAGTCTAACAAAGAAATCGGCTCAATTCTGGATATCAGTACGAGAACTGTGGAGAGCTATAGAGCTCGCATTATGCTGAAACTCGACCTCCACTCGACTGCGGCGCTTGTGCGTTATGCCATCCGAACCAACATCGTGGAGGCATAGGACGCTTTTTGGCCTCCCCTCCAGAACAGCCGACGGGGCCTCGAGCTCAGGTCAAATGGAACACGTTCATTTCACATCTTAAAGTAAAGAGAATTTGTCGCGCTTCAATCGCGTTGAGTTGAGGTAAAGTACGGGACGCTCTCGAAACAAACACCGGATCAATTGCAGACAGGCCATAAAAATAATTCGATATATAAATCCAGAGGGGAAGATTAGTTATGCCAGCGAGGTGCCGGACGGCTCACGCTACACATCTGGTTACCACCATCGTCCTGGAGTGCGACGGCGAACCCACTCAAGACAATATATTCGTCCGCAAGGAAGATCCGCGCGACGGAGTCTGAAGGTTTATCGCGCGACGAGCGTTGAAAGCTTCGGCCGAGAGGTCAAGCATGCGCTGGGGGAAAACCCTCGTTCGCACTTTAACGGGAGTTGCGACGGCAATGTTTCTTGCGCAAGTCTGCTTTGCCAAGAGGCGAACCCAGACGCAGAAGCAATCGCAGATGCAAAGACCGCGGCGCTCGCAAGGCGTTCAGATGCCAGAAATCTAGATCGTCAGTCAGCTCAAACTGGCTCCTCAATTTCACTATCCAGACTTATGGGCGACCGGCGGCATTAGTCGGAGATGCTGCGTCGAGGACAAGGTCAGTTTAATACACAGGGTGTTCAATAGTGCACAGACAGCCTATTTGGGATCAGCTGAGAATTGTTGCTAAGGAGATTCTAGTGACCGCCCGCGCAGGCGTTTGGAAGAGAAAACGCGAAGATCTCAAGAGTAGAAGAATACCACTGTTCAAGAGGTATGAGAAAAGTCCTCACGATCTCCGCCTCGCTCTGGAAATTAGAATTATTGATGATCAAATCGCGCAGTGTACCTATCAGATTGACCATGAAAGTCCAAAGCTGGGGCTCGTTTAGAGAATCTACGCATGCGAGAGATAAGCGGTGGTTCTTTTTGGTGCGTACGGCTACAAGTCTCGCCAGAACTAATTGCCAGACGCAACAATTTCGTAATATCGATCAAGAGTGAAGAAGTTGAGTTGAGAGGTAACCCTACCGTACCTCGATGGATAGTGGCTGGCTTCTGATCTTGCAGCTCGGTTCTGAACTGCGTTCTGCGATATTCGGCAAAGATGTCGTCATATTGTCAAATCAAGTTCCTCCTCTCCGGCTCTGCGCGATTGAAAGCCGTCAGCGCAAACTTCCTCTGAAAACCAAAGTTAGGCCCTTGACATCGAGAGTGTTCTTGAGCCTCTTTGGCTTGCTATTCAGATCGAAAGGCGATCTCAAAGTACGCGTTGTCCAGCCGTATCCGCCCTCCAGGAAGAAGCCGTACAGGAGTGTATAAGAAAGGACAATAGAGTGTACAAAACGGGACAGCGCGAATTCTTGAAAGTACCGACAATGTGGTGTTGGCCAGCAAGAAAGAGCAATGTTGTTCGAAGACTGGGAGGCCTGGTCACTTATCCAGAAGGATAATCAGACTGTTGGTATTGCAACGCAATTTCAACGGGGGGTGATCGTGGATTTCTCAACCAGGTGGAACGGGGTGGGCATATCGGAACCGCGGAGATAACTCTCAGGAGTAAAAAGTTGTCGAAATCCCCAGGGCATGGCGGCACGGTAAAGGTTTTTATCGCCGACGGCAGTCAACTGAGCTGTCAATTAATAGCGGCTGCGGTGAGGCGGGGCCGGTACCGGACTAGGGTTGTTGGATACGCGACTGACGCAGCTGGAATTCGCGAAGGGCTCGAATCGAACGATGCGGATGTTGCAGTCATAGGCGCTCGTCTCCAGGATGAAGGGCTGGCTGGTTTTGATGTGACGCGAGAGATAAGGGCGTCGCGCACAAAGCCTAGTGTCATCGTAATACTCGATTCAAACAAACCGGCGATGGTGGTCGATGCATTCCGAGCAGGAGCAAGCGGCATATTTTCCCGGGATCAATCCTCGGAACTGCTCTGCAAGTGCATCCACGCGGTGTACAAAGGGCAAGTGTGGGCGAGCAGCAAGGAATTGCGCTTCGTGATCGAAGCACTGGGCCCGGCTCCGGCGGTGAAGTCAATCTCCCTGCGAGGAGCGAACTTGCTTACAAAGAGGGAAGAAGGCGTGGTCCACCTGGTAGCGGAGGGAATGACCAATCGGGACATTTCCCAGGAACTGAAACTTAGTGAGCATACCGTCCGGAATTATTTATTCAGGATCTTCAACAAGGTAGGAACCTCGAATCGACTTGAGCTGGCTCTTTACGCGCTCGACCGGCGAGAAGGCCATGAGCAGCAGAGTTCAATGGCTCACGAGGATGAGTCGAATACAAGCGCGAATCAAGCTGTCTCCTCAAGACGAGTCTGATCCGTAGGACCCCTGGGCTAGATTCATTTATCCGCCTGCACTAACTCTGATCGATCATCATTAAAGAATTTCGTTAAAGGCCGAAGCCTTTGTGAATTGCCGGAAATATCGTCGTGGACATAATTCTGTCGAACATCCAATTCAGTCGAGTTGAAAGCGTACGCAACTCAGCGGTTTAGCCTCTCTCGAGTATTTGTCCACTCCTGCCAACGGTCAGCACAGTCCCCTTCAGCAAAAGATCTGATCGTGTGCTCTTCGGCGTATACCTGTATAAAAGTGAACAGTTACATTTGTACCTACTATTTGCGGTCAATGTCTCAAGACGTTTCCTGCAATATTTTGATGACTTTTCTTCTCTTGTCCGTTCCCGCGGACATAGCTAATGTGCAATTCGAGCGAGTAGTGGGGGTGCAAGTTGAATCTTGTACGGCCAGCGAGAAAGACTCTCCGGGTCCTGCTGCAAACCGCAGTCACATTCTGGTGGACGAATGGGAACGGAGAGCCGCGAGAGGGAGAAGGCCGCAGCCGTGACGTGAGTGAGCACGGCGCGTTTGTGTTTGCATCTTGTTGTCCGCCGGTTGGTGCGAATCTGACACTCAAAATTGATCTAGAAGGAATCCCCGATGAAATCGGACGCCTTCCGGTTGAGGTAGAGGGTGAAGTCCTTCGAGTCGAGCAATGCCCCGCTGAGAGAGGAATGCTAACGGGGGGTTTTGCGATTCAATTCTGAAGAGATCGTCCGAAGTGAGATGAAGGACAGCTCTCTCAGGTAATTTGGCGGCGTGAACCCGCCAAAGAAATTGCGGGCGGCGCGAAGCAAGGCAATGTTCTCATTGCCGAGGCCAAACGCAGGCTAGTAGTAATCAGAGGCTTACAGGATGGTTGGCTGTGAGTCACAGGGCGGAGCTCTATGTTTTCTCATTCAACAGTCACGGCCGGGAGTGATCTTGGTGAAGCTTCTTGGTATGCGCTCTACACTCGCCATCAGCATGAAAAAATGGTGGATCAAATTTTAACCAACAAGGGATTTAACACGTTCCTTCCGCTTTACGCAACCATCCATAATTGGAAGGACCGGACCAAAGCACTCACATTGCCCCTGTTTCCGTGTTACGTGTTTTTGAAAGGGGGCATTGACCGCCGACTTCATATCCTAACAACGCCGGGAATCTATGGTCTTGTGTCCAGTGCAGGCCAGCCAGCTGTGATTCCGGAAATCGAAATCGAAGCGATTCGGCGAGTTGTCGAAAGCGGCGCGCGCGTGGAAGCGCATCCTTACCTAAAATGCGGAAACTGGGTGAGGGTCAAATGCGGACCATTGACAGGAATCGAGGGGATCCTCGTGCGTAAGAAGAATATCTCTCGGCTGGTGCTATCCGTAGAGATATTGGGGACGGCGGCAGCCGTCGAAGTGGCAGCTTTCCAGGTTGAGGAATTGAACGCTCCGCGTACAAAGGATACCGGCACCGGATTTGGCGCGGGTTCGGTGCACACCCGGGGCGCTGAAGCTAGCGTTCTATCCTGAATGATGAGATGCAGGACAATGCCCAAAAAACTGATGCAGGTTGGGATGCAAGACCGCGAGCCAAGGCTAGACTCGCCAGCGAGGATGCCATGAGAAAATGCTTGTATGTAACGACATCAATAGCTCTAGCGTTGTTTTCGGTCTCCGTGCGGGCTCAAGGACAGGCACGAAAGGACATTAAGAGCGAAAGCGCAAAGGTCCTGACTGCGGCAGATGTTGCGTCGCAGCCCCGGAAGGCAGCGACCGAAGATCCAAACTACTCCATCGCTCCCGACGATGTCCTCACGATCGATGTGTGGAAGGAGCCGGAGATCTCCCGCACTGTGCCGGTGCGCAGAGATGGCAAGATTTCTCTGCCATTACTAAACGACGTTCAGGCCGCGGGTTTGACGCCGACGCAGCTCGGCTCTGAGATCGTAGAAAAGTTACGCGCAACAATTGTTCATCCGCAGGTAACGGTGATTGTGGCGCAGATGAGTAGCCAGCGGATTTACATTCTAGGTCAAGTAACCCGCGGAGGAGCCTACCCGTTAGTACCCGAGATGACGGTGATGCAGGCCCTGTCGATTGCCGGTGGATTCACCCCCTACGCAAATGTGAAAAAGATCCGCGTAATGCGCAAAGAAAATGGCGCGGACAAAATATTCCCCATGAACTACAAGGAAGTGAGTAGCGGGCGCAAGACGGAACAAAATATTCATCTTAGACCTGGCGATACGATTGTCGTGCCGTAGGGAAGAACATGGCAAAACTAATCCACATTCACGGATGCGTGCTTCTTGCAGCGTTTCTATATGCGCCTGTAATTCAGGCACAAGAGACCGCTCCGGCCAAGAACGATCCGCGTGAGCAACCGGTCGCACCTTATTTAGTACCATTGCCGGCCGGGAGCACTAGCGTCTTGGCTTTGAACTCCCCCTTGGGGGCGGGCACTGAGCAGGTCCAGCTAGCGGGGACCGATCGGCCGCTAAGTGGAGTGCAGGAACCAAGCCTGGGTCTTACTTTCGGCGCCCGCAATTTTCTTGTGCCCAGCTTCAGCGCAACATCGCAGTTGGGCACGAGTTCTACGGGGGCAGGTTTTGGGCAGCCGACAAATTTCAACTATTTGCTGGGTACGCTGGATTTGAACCACGTTTCAAATCGTTCTGAACTGCTTCTGCACTATTCGGGCGGCGGAATGTTCTCGACGTATTTGAACTCGGCTATCCAAGACTTGCAGTTCTCTTACAACCTCAATTGGCAGCGCTGGACCCTCCTGCTGGGCGACGAAGTCAGTTTTCTTTCGGAATCGCCATTTGGATTTGGAGGCGTCGGAGGTCTGCAATTCCTCAGCGGCGATTCTCCGTTCGGTTCCGGCGGCTCCCTGAGCTCGATTCTGGGTCCCAACCAGACTATTCCAACGATTATGGTGCCCCGATTGAGTAATATGCTGGTCTCGCAGGTAGAATACAAAGTCAGCCCACGTGCTTCGTGGACTGCTGCCGGGTCTTACGGGACATTGAATTTCTTTGGCGTGGGCTTCATCAACAGCGCCGACGCGTTGTTTCAAACCGGTTACAACTACTCCGTTAATCCGCAGAGCACCATCGCGGTGATCTACACCTTCGATGACTTCCGGTATCCCGAGTTTCCCCAGACGATCGAGTACAACGTGGTGAAGTTTGGGTATGCGCGATATGTGACTGGAAGACTGAGTTTCCAACTTGCCGCCGGTCCGAGCCTGGTAATGCTGCGAGGCGTGTTTACAGGGTACGCGAATAACCTCTCCTGGGCACTCGATAGCGCGTTGAATTATAAGTGGGACCGCACGATGCTTTCACTTAGTTATGATCATCTCGTGACCGGAGGGAGCGGAGTCCTGGTCGGAGCGCAGACGGGGCAGGTGGAGGCGACGGTAGAGCGAACACTGAGCCCGAGATGGCGACTCTCGGCCTCGCTGGGTTACGCTAGCAATGGGAGCCTGATCCCAAATACCACTAGCTCTACTTTTCAGCACTACAACTCCTGGTATACCGCGGTTCGGTTCAACCATCAAATGCGGCCCGGGACCAACTTATTTGTGAGCTATGGTGCAGGGCTGCAGGCCACGAACGCCGCCGGTTGTAGTTCGCCGAATTGTTCCACCAACTACATTAGCCACCAGTTTTCCGTAGGCTTCAATTTTGGACTGCGCCCGATCTTATTCCAATAGGCAGAGGCAGGGGCTCGACAAGCAGATGCCTGTTATTGAGGCGGAAAAGACGTGCAATGTTTTGGCTTGCCGCGATTTTGAGCTGTTCAGCGAACAGGTTGAGCCTACGGCGACGAAGAGTCTCGTCCCATAGGCGAATTACAAGATATACACAGAGAGGCTAACAATGTCCGACAAACTAGGCGAGGCAGTTCCGCGCGGCTGGGAAGACTACGTGGCGATTGTATGGCGGCGGCGTTGGTGGATAGTGCTTCCCCTATTTCTGACCTGGCTGACGGTATGGGGAGTGAGCTGGCTCTTGCCGACCACCTACACGTCCGATGCGCTGATCTCCGCGGAACAGGAAAAAGTGTCCGACATATACGTCATGGAGAACGTCAATGTGAATCTCCAAAATCGATTGCAAAGCACCACGCAAAAGGTTTTGAGCTATGCCAGCCTGGAGAGGATCATAGACCGCTTCAAGCTTTATGCAACGCCTCCCCGGCTCAATGGTTTTTTCAAGCCCAAGGATCCAGTCGATCAAATGCGGGGCGACATCAAGATTGAGCTGGTGGGGGCGCCAGGATATCGAGGAGAGTTCTTCACCTTTAAGATTCATTACTCGGCCGATACGCCCGAGCTGGCACAGCAGGTAAATAGTGAGCTAACGTCTTTGTTCATCAACGAAAATGTGAGGGCTCAGCGACAGCTTTCCGAAAATACGACGGCCTTCCTGGACAGCGAGCTGGCGGACGCGCGCATCAAAATGGAACAACAGGAAGCCGAAGTCTCAGCGTTTAAAGCCAAACATGCGGGAAACCTGCCGGGCCAGTTGCAGAGCAACGTCCAAATTCTGGCAGGCCTGCAAGCACAATTGGCGAGCACTCAACACGCGTTGGACACTTCAAAGCAACAGAAGATCTACCTGGAATCACTACTGCAGCAATATCAATCGGCGCAAGCAAGTCTGGGTGGAGACTCAAGCGTGATTTCCGCGCAGGCACTCGATAAGGTGCTCCAGGATCTGCGCCTTCAAATCCAGAACTTGCGCACACGCTATACGGATGACCATCCAGACATCGTGGCGCTCAAAGACAAGATAGCCAAGACCGAAACCCTCAGGAAGCAGAACGAGGCGGAAATCGCTTCCCATCAGCAAAGCGGCAAATCCACAACTGCCATAGATTTCTCCGTTGCAGACGGAGTGCAGCGCGGCTCACCGACTACAGTTATGCAGCTGCAGAGCCAGCTTAAGGCCAATCAATTGGAGATTCAAAACGAGCAACAGAACGCAAAAGAGCTGGAGTTACAGACTGCCGCGTATCAAGCCAGGCTGAATTTGACTCCGGAAACTGAGCAAGAACTGTCGGTCGTATCCCGCGGGTATGAGGAAGCCAAATTCAACTACAACTCGCTTCTTCAGAAGCAAACACAGTCACAGCTCGCCACTAGCCTCGGACAGCAGCAACAAGGTCAACAGTTCCATATCATCGATCCGCCAAAACTGCCGGACAAGCCTTCGGCCCCAAATCGTTTCCTGATCAGTCTTGTTGGCTTGGGCCTGGGAACCGCCCTGGGCTTGGGTCTTGCCACTTTTCTTGAATTGACCGACGTGCGTTTTCGGCAGGAGAAGGATCTGGAAGGAATTCTTCCTGCTCGCATGCTGGTCGGAATACCCCGCTTGAGCACACCCCAAGAGGACCGTTCTCGGGTTATCGCACGGTATTTTGAGTTTGGCGCTGTGACGGCGGTGGCTTTATTAATTTTTACTGGCAACCTCTATACGTATTACAACGGTTGAGCGGCACTTAAATTGAAGAGTCAAGGCCTTGATGCGATACCCTTTCCCGACGGACGCCCGAGCAATCTGCTCTCCAGCATGAGCTGGGGTGTTCCTTGCAGGAAAGGAAACTCAGAATCAGGAATGGAACCCAATGAGCCAGTTATTCGAAGGATTCAGCAGAGCAACAATTCGACAAAGTCAGCCGGACATTGTCCCAATTGAAATGGTTCCTGCCGAACTAGTCTCACCTGAGCCCCCCGAGACGGCGGAAGTGGGAGGCGTTACGAAGTCGCAGGGGGCCGGTATAGCAGGAGCAGTTGAGAGCAAAAAAATGGTCGAGAGCGATAACACTCGGACGGTTATGGTGCAACCGGCCTCGACAGCGCGTTTAGTTGCGTGGAGTGAACCTAATAGTCTGGGCGCAGAAAAATTTCGAGCTCTTGCTGTCCGGCTAGACGTTATGCGCAGGAAGCACGAGCTGAAATCTCTGCAAGTGACCAGTAGCGTGATCAACGAGGGCAAGTCATTTGTGGCCTCGAATCTAGCGGTGACGCTGGCCAAGTACTCCGGATCGAAAACGTTGCTGATTGAAGGAGACTTGCACAGACCGACGCTGGCATCGATGTTTGGCTTGAAAGACCTGCAAGGCCTGAGTGACTGGTGGACCGGACGAAACCAGGACCTCGCGCACTTCCTGGTACGGTTCACAGGGACGCCGCTATACCTTCTGCCGGCAGGGAAGGGTTGCGACCGGCCCTCAGAAATCCTTCGTTCCGCACAACTTGCGGAAGCCTTCGCACAGCTTGCCGGCCGATTTGATTGGATCGTTGTAGATTCCACTCCCATGCTGCCGGTTATCGATGCCAACCTGTGGTCGAGATTGGTGGACGGCACACTCCTCGTCGTTCGGGAGGGTGTGGCCCCCCTTAAGGCCCTGAAGAATGGGTTACAGTCTCTCGACCATCCGAACTTGATCGGCGTGGTAGTCAATGAGGCTTCTGAATTCGATCAAGTCGATTATCAGGGGCAATATTATGGTGCCCGAAAGCACGGAGACAAGAGCTCGAAGAATGGAAGATAGCATCGAGCCGGTCGTGAGATTGACCCTTCACCCAACAGGGCTATCCTTCCGCCGCGAAGCCGGTAGCCACTTTCCTCGTAAGTAGCCCACGTGAGGCCGGGGGTGCCGCGTTCCCGCTCCCCCGCACTAGATTTGTTTAGGATTCGCTTTCGCTTGTCTCATTGGATTGAGTTAGATGGCGTACTCAATATTTCCACTTGTTAACTATCTCGTGTGGCTAGGTCTGAGAGGCCGTGTGGACTCTCTCGACGGAGAGAATGCAGTGTCCTTCAAAGACCCGAAGAACGGCTCACGGGCTCTAGACACCGCTACTTGGGAGAAAAATTCATCCGCGGAACAGACGCAGATGGGTTCCTGGTTCGCTGCGTTGTCGCTTGCCACATTGGCGATAATCATGTACGCGCCGGTACTTATTTCGCTTGCGCGGCAATGGTGGGACGATCCGAACTATGGTCACGGATTCTTCGTTCCAATATTTGCGGGCTATGCTTTGTGGAGCGAGCGCGACCGATTGGGGGCACTAACTCTCCGGCCGAATAATTTCGGTTTGGCGATCATGCTATTCGCCATTGTCCTGCGGGTTATCGGGATGCTCGGCGCGGAGCTGTTCACGGCGCGGCTTTCTTTGGTCGTCTTGATAGCAGGAATTGTCCTATTTCTGGCCGGTCGTCAGGCGCTACGGTCAATTGCATTTCCGATCGGCTACCTGTTGTTTATGATCCCCTTGCCAGCAATCCTCTATTACCAGTTGACACTTCCGCTTCAGTTGTGCGCCTCACGATTGGGTGCGACCGGTTTGGTCGCGCTCGGGATTCACACCGTGCGGCAGGGGAATCTGCTGTTTCTCCCGAACTGCACGCTAAACGTGGTCGAAGCTTGCAGCGGGATTCGTTCGCTACTTTCTTTGCTCGCCGCAGTCGTTGCCTACGGTTACTTGGCAGAACCCAGCACGTGGAAACGCGGCTTGCTGGCAGTCGCGAGCATTCCAGTTGCGATTGCCGCCAACGGTCTCCGTCTCGTTACGACGGGCGTGCTCAGTTACTACTTCGGACCGAGCGTGGATTCTGGAGCGGTCCATTTGACACTTGGCGTTGGTTTCTTCGCGCTGGCTTTTCTGTCAATCCTGCTTATCCATAAGACTCTTGGCCTACACTTGGGACATCAGAATCCCGCAAGGGTTGGTCAATGACTTTTCTACGAGTTTCAGTGGCCGCTATGGCTCTGATAGGCGGGATATTCGCGACGCACAGCTTCAGACCGAAGGATTCCGGTGGGCTGCAAAAGCCATTGCGCGAATTTCCCTCCGCCATCGGCATTTCACATAGTGAGGATCGTCCGTTCGAGAAGCAGGTCGTCAAGGCAATCGGCGCTGATGACTATATCAATCGGGTGTATCTCGGAAGCGCCCTTCCGGTCGAACTCTATATTGGATATTACAAAGATCAACGCTCCGGAGACAGAATTCACTCTCCCAAAAATTGCCTTCCGGGGTCCGGATGGGAGCCAGTCCATTCCACCCGTGTCCAAATTGGATCGGTGAACGGACTCCCCGTTCTTGTAAACGGATACCTGGTGGCACAGGGTGCGAAGCGGAATATGGTCCTCTATTGGTACCAGTCACATGGACGGATCGCGGCGAGCGAATTCTTGGTTAAGTTTCTGATGATTGCCGATGGATTGAATAACAGACCCACCGATGGGGCCATGATCCGCATCTGGACCACCGCATCTGATGGAGAAGAGACCGCTCAAGCCCGCGCGGTAGAGTTCGCACACCGCGTCTACACGAAGGTCGATGAATTCCTGCCCAATTAACCAACTTGGCTGGCTAGATACAGCCGTGAACTGATGTTTCGTTTCGATTGTCCGTCAGGAAAGAATTTTCCTCCAGATGCGGTAACGCTCAACCACCTCTCGAGGTCGGGCGAAAAGTAAAGTTCAGCCTCGATTCCAAGTCTCTGCAGAAAGATAGAAGGATGGTATGCCCATGAGAAACATAAACTGGCTTTTTACTTCAATTCTCCCGTCGACCGTTTCAAGACAGGGATTAAGGATGCGCACGAAAAAATGGATTCTTGGTCTTTCTCTCATCGCAGCGTTGTTGAGTTGGGGCTGCCCGAAGCAGGATCCACTTCAAGCTTTTAATCCCCCGGCGACACCCATTGATCCGGGGCCAGCGCCAGTTCCGGAGCCAGCCACGGCCTTGTTATTCGGGGCAGCCCTGTTGATCGGAGGAGCTATTGTCCGACGGCGGCGGAACGGTGGGCACAAGTAAATCATTCTCGTTAGTCCGACATGGAAGCCACGGTTCCCCCATGTCCCGCATAATTTGGAGTGTGCCTTGATCCGTCTCTTGAATGCCTACATCCCCAAACGGACGCTTCTGCTAGGGATTTCAGAAGCCTGTTTGATCACTCTCGCGCTCTTGGCGTCGGCATTGGCCCGGCTAGGCAGGGGAGAAGCCAGCTTCATGCTTACGTATCAATACGGCGCTCTGAAAATTCTATTCGTAGCGGTTGCCCTTCTGACGTGCATGTATTATTTCGACCTTTACGATTCCACGATTGTAAGCAACCGGCGCGAAGCACCTGTTCGCTTGGTCCAAGTGATGGGCGTAGCGTACCTCGCATTAGGCGTCGTCTATTACCTCTATCCACCGGTGAAGCTGGGGCGGGGAATTTTCCATCTCGGGTTCCTGTTTGTTGGGCTTTTACTGCTGCTCTGGCGGGGGCTCTTCTCGATCATCAATAGCACGCAGAGGCTTGCGGAGCGCGTGGTAATTTTGGGCGAGG
Source organism: Candidatus Acidiferrum sp. (assembly GCA_041486245.1). GTDB lineage: Bacteria > Acidobacteriota > Terriglobia > Acidiferrales > UBA7541 > Acidiferrum. The sequence continues at coordinate 27,543 of JBGPLB010000006.1, read as the reverse complement.
GCTCGCTGGCTGCATCTCTCTTACATGAAATCGAATCGCGGCCCGAACTGGGGATTCGCATCGCAGGCCGTGCGGAGATCCTCGGAACTGGGAACCATCTTCGCAATCAGGAGAGCGGTGGATTGCCGATCACTCTCTCGCAGACCGGTTTTTTCGAGAATCTTGCGGTCGGTCGCCCGATCCGCGGTGTAGACCGCATTGTCGTCGCGATAGAGGAACGCCGGGGGAAATTGCCGGTCGACTTGTTGCTTTCGCTGAAGAATCGCGGCGTGCAAGTTCAAGACGGAAATGATGTCTACGAGTCGATTACAGGCAAAGTTCCCATTGAATCCATCCGATTGAGCTGGCTGCTTTTCGCGCCAGGCTCTCACGCTTCACGCCTCTTCCTATTTTACAAGCGGTTGACCTCCGTGGTGATTTCGATTATCGGATTGCTACTCGCCCTGCCACTTCTACCGTTCGTCGCTCTTGCCATCAAACTTAGTTCTCGAGGGCAGGTGTTGTACTCGCAGAGCCGCGTGGGGCGCGATGGGGTGGTTTTTCGTTGCTACAAATTTCGTACCATGCGCGCTGACGCAGAGGCAGATACTGGACCAACCTGGGCGCAGGACGACGATCCTCGAATCACGCCAGTAGGCAAATTTCTTCGCACGACTCGCATGGATGAGATTCCGCAATTGTGGAACGTGTTGAGGGGCGACATGAGTCTCGTCGGTCCACGCCCGGAACGGCCAGAGTTTGTAGAAGGCCTGAATCATGAGATTCCTTACTACCATTTGCGGCACTCCGTTCGTCCGGGAATAACGGGTTGGGCTCAGATTCTCTACAAGTACGGCAACACGGTCGAGGATGCCAAGGAAAAATTGCGTTATGACCTATATTACATTAAGAACGCATCCGTGGGGCTGGACCTGCTGATCCTCTTTAACACGATCAAGATTGTACTTCTGGGGCGTGGCGCCAAGTGACGTCTGTTCTCCCTTCACTGCCCTAGCCATTCCCGACTACCGCGGAAACGAGGTCATAGGCCTCGCTGGCGGTCTAGCAAGTTTAAACACGCCGTAGAATTTGCCGCCTCATCATGGGATTCGCACTCACCATTCTCTACATCGTAGTCACGATCATCTCGCCGGAGCAATTCGGAAAGGAATGGGCCAGCTATCACGCCCTGATGTACCTTGCAGGAATTACAGTTTTAGCTTCTTTACCCAGCATGGCCACTTACAAGTTTTGGAAATCATCGGTACAGACTTTTCTGCTGCTCGGGCTTATCGGTGCAATTACTTTGTCAGAGGTGGCCAACGGATGGCTTGGAGGGATCCTTGAGAGTTGGCGAATTTTCCTGCCGAGCGCGGCGGTCTTTTTTTTCATCGTCGTAAACGTGACGACAATTCGAAGGCTAAAGATTGCGACCCTGGCCGCGGTTGCATCCTGCCTCATTGTCGCTGTGGAAGCACTCTGTGGATATTACGCGGGTTTTAAAGGAGAGATGTTCATCTTAAGAACCAATATCTCCTCTCCGCAGGACGACGTAATTGGTCAATTGACGCGAATACGTGGCGCCGGCTTTTTGAGCGACCCGAATGATCTTGCTCAAATTCTCTTGATTGCGCTTCCGCTCCTCTTTATCGCGTGGCGGCGAGGACGCACGGTTACCAACTTCGTTGTCGTGCTCTTGCCAGCCGCCTTGCTGCTATGGACCACCTTTCTGACGCATTCCCGCGGGGGGTTGCTCGCACTGGCGGCCGTCGCGCTTCTGGTCGCCCGGAAAAAAATAGGAACGACCGCGTCCACGGCTCTGGCTGCCATATTCATTCTTGGCATGCTTGCTCTTGACTTCACGGGGGGCCGTGGGATCTCGGCGGCGGACGGCGCCGACCGGCTGGAAGCGTGGGCCAATGGGCTGGAAATGTTCAAGAGCGCTCCGTTGTTCGGAATCGGATTCAATGGCTTCACGGACTTGTACGAGATCACCGCGCACAATTCTTTTGTCCTATGTCTTGCTGAGCTTGGCTTATTGGGGAGCACTCTGTGGCTGGCTTTGCTTGTCACAACTATGACCGGCTTGAATCGCGTTCTTGGAGTGCAAAGGGTAAAGCGGGCGAGCAGATTCTTGGGGCTCCGAGAGCTTTTCGAAGCGAGTTATATCAGTCGTGCCGGGGCGCTGGCTACAGATCCATCGCCTTCGCGTGCAACTATAGCTCTGCACTACACGCATGCCCGCGAAGCGCTACCCGCTATGGCTGGCGGCGGTGCCACGGGGAGCCAGACAGAGTCTGAACCCGCCCAAGCTCCGACTGTACCGCGCCACTGGATCGTGCTGATGCGACTAGCATTTGTGTCGTTTATGACGAGCGCGTGGTTCTTATCGCGCAGCTACACGACAACGATGTACTTGGTTCTGGGGCTGGCCACAGTTGCGATCGCGATGCATCGCGATACCACCAAATCAAGTGACCGCGGCCATTGGGTATTTTCCACGGTGACGCTCGAGGCGGTGTTAATCATTGTGATTTACGGTCTAGTTCGCCTCCGACACTAAGAATCCAAATCGAAATAACAAGCGGCAGGCACCACGATGAGAATTCAGCCGCAGTTTATTTCTATAAGTTCAGTAAAAATTAAAGTCGAGCAGCTTCCATCCGCATCGCGCGCTGTTCTCACGCAGTAGCACCCTCGAAATACAAGGCCAATAAGATGAGCGGTACACATGTCCAGACTTATATCTTCTGGTGCGCTGCATTCCTTCTGCTCTACACCTACGCCGGGTATCCGCTGTGGATCTATTTACGCAGTCGGCTGCGTCCGCGACCCCAGCGCCAAGGATCGATACTGCCCACGATCAGCATCATCCTTGCCGTCCACAACGGAGCAGCGTTGTTGCGGCAGAAAGTCGCTCATCTGCTGTCGTTGGATTATCCGCAAGATCGAATGGAAATCGAGATTGTATCCGACGGGTCAACGGATGGCACGGACGACATACTCCAGGAGTTAAGCAGCCCCCAAGTAAAGTGCTTCCGATGCGCTGAGCATTCTGGCAAGGCTGCGGCGTTGAACCTGGGAATGCAGAGCGCTACCGGCGAAATCCTGCTATTCCTTGACATTCGTCCCTGGGTTGAGAGCGGCGCCCTGCAACTATTGATCAGCAACTTTGCCGATCCTCACGTCGGATGTGTTGCAGGTGATTTAGTGCTTCGCGAAGACGGCCACGACGCAGGCGCTAAAGCCATTGGAGGCCTCTATTGGCGCTACGAGCAGTGGATTCGCAATTGCGAGGCAAGAGTGGATTCGCCGCTGGGAGTTTACGGCGGGTTTTATGCAATTCGCCGCAAACTGGCAAGCGCGCTCCCGGAGGGCACCATTCTAGACGACATGCTGCAGCCTCTTAGTGTGATTCGCCAGGGCTATCGGTCTGTTTTGGACCTGCGTGCGCGAGTCTACGACATCTGGCCCAGAAATTTGCGTGGAGAGTTTCATCGCAAGGTCCGAACCCTGGCGGGCAACTTCCAGCTGTTACAACTAGCGCCCTGGTTGCTGTCGCGTCAGAATCGGCTACGGTTCGAGTTAGTCTCTCACAAGCTAATGCGTTTGCTTGTGCCAATCCTGCTGATATTACTGCTCGTCACCAGCACATTTTTGGCAGCCCGTTCAGTGCTATACGCGGGAGCGCTTGCGGCGCAGATTGCTTTCTATGCCCTCGCTGTTCTAGGCGCCGGGCGCGGCATTCCAGTGCTGATGCGGATAGCGGGCCCAGCGAGCGCCTTCTGTATGTTGAATGCTGCCATAGTTGTGGGCTTCTACAAGTTCTTGTTCACAAGAGGACCGCTCTGGAAAATTTGGACCTCTGGGGCCCCTGCTTCGTTTGCAACGGATGCCCAGCAGGGAGCGGATTGGAACGCAACAATGCTCAACCTGCGATTGCAAGATCGCCTGCGAGCTCGCGGGGTGACGCGATGAGGTTGAGGGTGACAGTAGTTACGCCGATTTTCCCCATCCCGGCCCAACCGTACCGTGGGCATTCAGAATACGAGATCGTATTGGCACTCTCAAAACGAGCCGATGTAAACGTTGTCTGCCCTTTCCCGCGCTACCCTAGATGGTTCCCGCCGCATTTCGACTATCGCCCTCCTGACTTGTCCTTTTCTCCGCCTGGGGTGGCTACACGGTACTTCGAGTATCCAGCGTTGCCTGGCTTTACGCGGGGTATCAACGGTTTTGTTTGCGCAAACTACCTGGCGGCATATTTCCGGGAGTGCCCGCCAGACGTGGCTTGCAACTTCTGGCTATACCCCGAAGGCTACGCCACTGTCGCCGTGGCGCGCAGGTTCGGTATTCCAGCCGTTATCGGCTCCATTGGTTCAGACTTAAATCGCTTTGTGGACCCGGCTTCCAGATGGCTGACGAGACTAGCGATGAAGCGGGCAACATTCGTCGTAACCAAAAGCGAGCATCTGCGCCAGAGAGCCATCGAGATGGGTATTCCTGCCAGCAAGGTCCGGACGATCCGGAATGGCTGCAATCCGAGCGTGTTTCATTTGAGGGACAGGAGTGCCGCGCGCGCGCGGCTGGCAGTTGACGACAAGGCCGAACTGGTGTTGTTCGTGGGGCGATTGGATACTGCGAAAGGCATCGAGGAATTGCTCGAAGCCTTTGCCTCCCTGGCAAGCCGCCGTCCAAACCTGCGACTGGCATTTGTCGGGGATGGGCCGGGTGGCGAGCACTTGCGAAGTAAAGCCAAACATCTTGAGCTAGAAGATCGAATCACTCTGAATGGAGCCTGTTCTTCCCAGAAGGTTGCCGAGTGGCTTGCGGCAGCCAATGTGCTCGCTCTGCCCAGCTACAACGAGGGATACCCTAACGTCGTCATCGAAGCCCTCAGCTGCGGACGACCCGTGATTGCGACGAATGTGGGTGGAATCCTCGAGCTTGTCAACGAAGAATCCGGAATTTTAATTCCTCCAAGAGATTCGCGCACACTTGCCGGGGCGATTGAAAAAGCGATGGACCGGCGTTGGGATGAACATTCCATCTCCGAACAATTTCGCCGAAGTTGGGATGAAGCTGCCGAGGAATTACTTCGTATCTGTGAGCAGGCATTGCAGCAACGAAAAGAGAAATGGCAGCTGCCGGCTAAAGCCACGACTGTCTTAAGCCGGTGATGCTGTGCGCGTCAAATTAGGCGCAAGACTATGCAATTAATCCACAATTCACAAATTTGGGGTCCTTCTTACATCAGGCAGCGGCTGCGGCAGATTACGCAGCGCTCCGTGCCTGCGCTCCGGCGTATTTGGGTGACCATTGCGGACCATTACGAACCCAAGTGGCGGCGCGCTGATCTAACCACCGCGCAGAGACGCGTCGCTCTATGGCGGTCGGGATGGCCGGCGATTGCCAGGCGATGTAGGCCCGACTCCGTTGGTAACGCACCTCGATATACCTTTTTCTATCCGGAAGAGGAATATCATCCGACCCTGATGGAACCTCTGGCGGAAATGGTTCGCGACGGAATAGCGGACGTGGAGGTTCATCTTCACCACGATGGCGAAGGCCGTCAGAACTTTGTCGACCGTATTAGCAGTTTCTGCAGCGTATTGGACAGCGAGCATGGTCTGTTGCGAAAGCGCAACGGAAAGCTGGCCTTCGGCTTCATCCACGGCAACTGGGCGCTGGACAATTCGCGGCCGGATGGCCGCTGGTGTGGCCTCAACGATGAAATCCGGGTGCTGCGAGACCTTGGTTGTTATGCCGACTTCACTATGCCGTCCGGGGACTCTCCGACCCAAGCTCGTTTGGTGAATACGATCTACTACTGCAACGGTGATCCCAATAGGCCGAAATCGTATGACGATGGGATCCCACTCACACCTGGCGGTGATGTTGATGGCGACCTGCTCATGATTTCTGGGCCCATCGGAATGCGGTGGAGAGACCGTTGGCTACCCCGGCTCGAAACGGGCGAACTTCGTTATGGCAACGTGGCAACACCGTATCGCGTAAGACGGTGGGTGGAACTAGCGCCGCGGATTGGAACCGATAGCTTCATCAAATTATTTACCCATGGAGCTCAAGGGCGGAACTCCGCGGCCTTATTGTGCGACGTGCTGGAATCGGCATTCAATTTGTTGGCAGAAGAAGCAGATCGGCGCGGGTGCTCTATTCATTTCGTTTCCGCGTGGCAGATGTACCTCGCGATTGAGGCCATCAGGCAACGCCGCGATCCCTTAGTCGCCACGCGCACGGACAAGATCGACCGCGCCGGCGTTGGTATGGGAATTCACTGATGCTGAATATTGGTATTGTTGGCTGCGGGAAAATCGCCGATGGTCACATCGAGGAAATTCAAAAGCTCGGGTGCGCCCGCGTGCTGGCGGTTTGCGACCTAGAGCCGATCCTGGCCGAACAGCTAGCAGATCGCTACTCGGTTCCGCACCGGTACACAGATCTCGATCGCATGCTTTCCGAGCATCGGCTCGATGTAGTTCATATTGCCACTCCCCCGCACTCTCACTTGGCGTTGGCGCGGAAGGCAGCTGAGGCCGGTTGCCACGTTTTTCTCGAGAAACCGCTTGCAATGAACGCAAGAGACGGGCGGCGGCTGATCGATTGCTTCCACGAAACCAATCGAAAGATGACTATCAACTACTGGTACAACTTCGAATCGCCCGCACTGGCCCTGAAGGAATTCGTTGCAAAAGGGAACTTAGGCGACCCAATACACATCGAAAGCTATTACGGATATGACCTGGCAGGGGGATTTGGCCAGGCGTTGCTCTCCGATGATCGGCACTGGGTGCATCAATTACCCGGCAAGTTGTTTCAAAATATCATCGATCACGCCATCAATAAAATTACTCCATTCCTGCCTGACGAACCGGTGGACATTATCGCCCGTGCCTATCGCCGGCGGAATTCAGTCGGCGACCGCGCGGATGGCGTTCTCGATGAACTGCGCGTGATGATTCTCGCCGGTGGTATGTCCGCGTACGTCACTTTCAGCTCGCACGCGCGGCCAGTGGGCCATTTTATGCGGGTGTATGGCACCAAGAATACGGCTCATATTGATTTTGCACTTCGTGGCATGTTTGTGGAAGAAAAACAGACCGTTCCTAGTGCGGTCGGTCGATTGTTGCCTTCGTTCAAGTCCAGCTGGCAGTCTCTGCGTCAAGCCACGCAAAATGTCCGCGAGTTTGCCGGATCTCGATTTCATTTTTTTGAAGGGATGAACCGGTTATTGTCGCTTTTTTACCAAAGCATCTTGCACGACACTCCAGTCCCGATCTCGTACTCGGAAATTTTGCGCGTATCGCAAATCATGGATGTGATCTCCTCACAGGTTTATCCGGTGAGACTGGCATGAGGATACTCGTTACAGGTGCCGCTGGCTTCCTGGGGAGGGCCCTGATCAAGCGCCTCTTGGCTCACGGCTACAACAATATCCGTTGCAATGTACGCCGGCAGGCAGATATTCCCAAGCTAGATGCGCTGTTGGAGCGAGGCGCGCAGAGTCGTCTTGAGTATAGCGTCGGAAACCTGCGGTATCCAGACGACGCTGCTCGAGCCGTGGATGACATCCAACTTATTTTCCATCTCGTCGCGGGAAAGAAGGGAACTGCCGCGGATCTCTTCCTCGATTCAGTGGTCGCTTCCAGAAATTTGCTGGATGCCATTGGAAATTGCAAGCCGCTGCGCATCGTTCTGGTGAGTTCATTCGGTGTATACGGAGTAGCAAGCCTCGGCCGTGGGGCGAGGGTGAACGAGCAGACTATGCTCGAACCACATCCCGAGTGGCGTGATCATTACTCGTTTTCCAAACTTCGTCAGGAACAACTGTTCTGGGAATACCAGCGGCGTAGTGGCTTCGAACTAGTGGTTCTGCGTCCGGGCGTGATCTATGGTCCTGAGAGCAGTCATTTTTCCAACCGCGTCGGCTTGACAATTGGTAGTTGGCTATTGCATTTCGGCGGAAGCAGTCTTCTCCCGTTGAGTTACGTTGACAATTGCGCGGAAGCAGTGATGTTTGCCGGCACCCATGAGCGGGCTGCGGGTCAGGTCTACAATGTGCACGACGATGACCTGCCGACGTGCCGTGAATATCTGCGTGCCTACAGGAAGAATGTCGCGAAGGTTCGATCCATTTTCGTACCCTACCTCGGTGTGCGATTACTTTCGTATCTTGTGTCGAGATACTATCGCTATTCGAAGGGCCAGTTGCCGGCAATCCTCACACCATATAAGGCGGCAAGTCAGTGGGGCGGGAATCGCTTCGACAACTCCAAGCTGCATTCTATCGGGTGGAGGCAGTCGATACCGACGTCAGAAGGTCTGCGACGGTCGTTTGCTGCGTTCCGATTTGGATTCGACTCAGGCAGAGTGGGAAAGCCTGAGCTGCCGGCTGCACGGACGAGTCCATCAGAGGCTTCATTTGGCGAGTTGCAACGTAGCCCAGAAGAGTTTGTGGTCGGTGCCGCGCTCGGCCCAGACTCCAATGGCAGTTTCAATCACTTGCTGGCTGCATCCTCGAATCTGCGCAACACTGGCCGACCCACCAGAGTGATTGTCTTCGCCTCGCACGAAACACAACAACCTGCCATTAAAGCTGCGATTCAGGAGCTTCGTCCGGACCTTCAGTGGGCGCCCAACGAATTGGATACACGCGACTCGCTCCAAGCATGCGATGTGCTCGTTTCGCTCCAGGACGGGGTGCCCCTCCTTGTGCTGCAGGCGATGGCTTCGCGCATTCCGATAATTACGACGGCTGTCCGCGTTCCAGAGGCCCTTCGCGACCAGCGTACGGTCATATTCATTCGTGATGGCGATGAGAAAGGGCTGCAAGATGCGCTGCAAAGACTGACTGAGCAGCCGAAACAAGAGCCTGGTCTTGGTCTCGGCTCCGTGGAGAGCATCGCGAAATACTATAGCGATACCTATTTGTGGCGTGAAAATGGTTCGCACAGGGCGAACGGGCACGTCCCTAGAGGGCATGCGCTGGTTAAGAAAGCCCTGTTTAGTGCCGTTCCCGGCCGACAATTACTTGTGCACGGGAATCGGAACAAAGCTCAGATTGCCTTAACAATCGATGACGGGCCCGATCCCGTCCATACCCCACGGATACTAGACATTTTTCGGGAACATGCGGTGAAGGCCACGTTTTTTGTAGTCGGAGGAGCCGCCGAGCAATATCCGGAAATCGTTTTGCGGATGAAGAAAGAGGGGCATGACGTCGGTAGCCACTCCTATAGCCATCCGTACTTCAATAGGCTTTCCTGGTCTGGTGCCATTCGAGAGATAGGAATGACCGGATGGGTTTTGGACCGTATCATGGGAGAGAAATGCAAGCTCTTCCGCCCACCCCACGGCAAATTGTCACTTCGCAGCCTCATCCCAGCTTGGGCGGTCGGCCAACAGGTAGTGATGTGGAACGTCGATCTGAAAGACTACTGCGCTGCTTCGGGAGATGTGGAAGCGCAGTTGGATCGAACTAGCTTCACCTCTGGAGACATCATTCTTTATCACGGCATTAACGCGCCTGCGTTAAGGGCGCTGCCTCGCGTAATCCAAGCCGCGCTAGGTAAGAATCGCAAGGCCGTGACCATTTCCGAGCTCATGCAACACTAGGTTTTAATCGCGCGAAAAGTTCTAAGTTCTCTCAACGGTACTTCCGATGAAAACAATTGCTTATCCCCAGGCGTCAATCCGTTCGCGTTCGAGTGATTTGGCATCTGAACAGATACCGCCAAGAACCGCGAATGCGTCGACGATCCCAAAGACTGTTACACGCGCTCCGCTACTCTTAAGATTAGCGAGAACCATGACCCGTTGGGGGATCCGCGGCGGCGACCGGTTGGTGGGAATAGTTGAGCAATTGGGAATGCTCAATGTGGTCGCGCAGTATCAATTGGGCCGCGCCGTGAGTTTCAGTGTGCCCCTGTTCCGTGCCGACACCTGCTGGGACAAGCGAGACGTCGAAGGCTATGAAAGGCAACTCATTCATTCGTTTTGTCGCTTGCTTGAACCGCTGTTTGATGTGGTGTTATTCGATTGTGGAGCAGATATTGGGACGTTTTCAGCGCTCGTCTGTTCGCAAACTTCCCGCGTCACGCGAGTGGTCGCCTTCGAGCCTAACCCCGACGTAGCAGGCTTCATGAACCGCAATTTATCTCAACTGCGGATTCCATCGAGAGCGATCACTAAGGCAGTAAGTTGCTTCAAGGGGACCGGCCGGCTGGAAGTTCCAGCTTATGACAACTCTGATCACGCCCGTTTTCTTGTTCCCGGCGATGGCCCGCTGGAAGTAGTCACCATCGATAGTCTTGGTGTGCGGGGTGGTGACGTAGCCATAAAGATTGACGTAGAGGGCAGTGAGCTGGACGTGCTCAAGGGTGCTGCAGAGACTATCACGTCGGCTCGAAAGTGCGTGGTAACTGTGGAAGCTAGCCCGCGAGTCGCCACGCGTACCAAGCGCGATCCGGTTGAATGTCTAAGATTTCTTCAGTCCTTGAGAGCATTTAGCTTTCTCATTGCTGAGACCGAAGAATCTCCATTGACGTCTTCTCCGATCATCAAGGAAGGCCAGCAGGCCAACCACAATGTGATCGCTTGGACACAGTAAACCATCTGCTCGCCGCTCAGACGTATTTGGTAAATTTGCATTTTTACTGCAGCTCCGTTGCCGAAACCGAAGAGACGATTTACATCTGATCACAGCCTTGCAGCGCGGATTGTTCCCGAAGGGTTTTTCGCGATGCGGAAGCGCACATTTCTGCGTCTTAGTAGCCCGTAAGTACTTTGACAGTACGATTTAATCCGGAAATTAATTTGCCGCCGCTAACCATTGACGCGCCAACACCCGCCAACAGTAATGCCAAGGTAATCGGCCGCAATTTCATTTTCATGGGCTTGGAAGTCGTGATTACGCTCGTTTGCACGCTGCTCACAACGGTCGTCATCGCGCGAGTCATCGGGCCGACCCGGCTTGGTTATTTCAATCTCGTATTCTGGCTGACTTCCATAACGTGCTCAGTCGGTTCGTTGGGCATCCCGCTTACAACTTTCAAGTACATGGGCGAATTCCTTGGTGGCGGTCAAAAGGAACTCGCTCGCGCCGTATTCTTTTACACCCTTTGGGCCCAAACGGCGATTGCTTGCGCCCTAACTGCCATTGGCCTGATCGCCGCTTTCACCATCGCTGATCCAGCGTATCGGCTCTGCTCGGCTTTGCTCGTATTGAGCATGGTGCCCAACATGATTACGTTCGTGCCCTCGCAGGCTAACTCCGCCGCAGAGGATGCCTCTCTCAATACGCGGGGCGCTTTCGTCGGAGCGATAGTCTATGTGATTGCAGTGGCTGTAAGTCTCCTCCTTGGCTGGGATCTGGTCGGCATTGCAGCAGGCATCGTGCTTTATCGCACCGCGGAGCTGGCCGTAAAGATTCTTCCTGTGTTTAGATCTATGACATCTGTCGCCAGGGTGCCCCTGCCGGCGGACATTCGCAAGCGAATGTTTTCCTTCTCTGGTCTCAGCGCCGGACTGATGATTTTGCAGATCGTCATCTGGGACCGGTCGGACATCATTTTCTTAAAATTGCTGCAGACGGATATTCGTCAACTAACTTTTTTCTCTGTGTGCTTCAGTGTGGCTGACCGGCTCATGCGAGTACCCCAAACATTTGCCAATGCACTCTCGGCCACGCAGATGGCCGAGTATGGACGCGATAAGGATCGTTTATTTAGTATGACCTCAAAGGCATCCACGTATGTCCTTCTGGGAGCACTTCCGATATTGGTCGGGGTCGCCTGCATCGCCGGTCCCTTTGTGCGGGTCATGTATGGGCCGCAATACTTGGCAGCCATTCCTGTTTTTGTTGTGGTGGCACTTCTCAGCATCCCAAGAGCGATACTGACTCCCGCCCAGACGCTCCTGTATTCGGCCGAAGATATGGGGTTCATCCTAAAGTGGGGCTGTGTAGCCGCGGCGATCAACGTGCTCCTCGATCTCGCGTTGATTCCAAGTCACGGCGCGCTTGGCGCAGCATGGGCAAATGGCATCGCCCAATCCTTTGCCGCGCTAACAATCTGGGGTCGTGTGCTGGTTCGTTATCCTGTCCGAATCGATTTGCGCGTTATGCTCAGGCTTGCTGCTGCAACTCTTGCGATGGCGATCGTTGTCCTTGGCATTGTGGCGATACCGTTCGACCCCCTCATGAAATTGAGCGTTGCAGTTCCTGCCGGTCTGGTTGTTTTCTTGGTCACGAGCAGGATGTTCATGGTGCTGCAGAAGGATGATCGGCGGCGCTTGCTGCAACTTTCTGCGTTGCTGCCCACGCCAGTTGGTTCATCGTTCAAACGCTTGATCGAATTTCTGGTTCCGCAACCAACGGTTGTGGAAGCCTCAAGATAAACTCGGAAAGGTTTCATTCCAATGGGTAGTGTAATGGAAGTCGCGCGTGCTACGCCTTTAGCAGGCACGCAAGTGGAGCGCATCTCTCCTCTCAGGATAGCGCACGTGGGTGACAGCATGGAAATGGGCGGAGCAGAAAAGTTAACCGCCACGCTGTGCCGATTGCAACGCGATCGGGGCCACATTGCGTCCGTCCACTGCCTTTATCGGCTTGGCCTGCTCGGCCAAGAGCTCCGGTCCGAAGGTTTTGAGGTAATTCTCCACCATCCTTGCTCGTTTCTTCAGCTGATGCGCAGCTTGTATAAGTCGTTTCGGCGCTCTCGCCCCGACGTAGTGCATTGCCACAATGCGACTGCGGCTATCATCGCCGCCTTGCCTGCCCGCCTCGCCGGAGTGAAGACGGTCATAGCAACCCGACATGGGTTGGTTAAGCCTCCCTACCAGATTCGTCGTGAATTGAAATTTGCGCTTGCTTCTCGCTGGTGTGATTGGATCGTGGGAGTATGCGAAGGCACGCGGACCAATTTGCTGGCGGCCCCGTTCGCCGCCCGGGACAGGATCATTCACATCTATAACGGTGCTTTGCCCGCAGATATTCGGGCAGTCCCGCAGCCCAAAAAGGGCTTTACTTTACTGTACGTTGGCCGTTTGGCGCCGCTGAAAGACCTCGCCACTTTGTTGCAAGCCGTTGCACTGACACGCACCCATCATCCTGATGTGCAGCTATGGATAGTTGGCGATGGCCCTCTTGCGTTCAAGCTGCGGAAACTCTCCTTTGATCTTGGGTTGAACGACTGTGTCACCTTTTTCGGAGAAAAGGCCGCTGTCTCGCCATTCATGCTGGCGGCTGATTTATTTGTGAGTTCTTCCGTAACCGAGGGACTGCCTGTATCTCTCCTGGAAGCAATGTCGGTTGGGTTGCCGGCGGTGGTCACCGATGTCGGAGGCATGGGCGAGATCGCGCGTTTGTCAGGCGCAGTCACCCTCGTGGCATCGTCCGATCCTCAGGGCATGGCTGCTGCGTTGTCCGACGCGATTGCCCGAAGGCAAGACCTGCCAAAGATGGGGCAGCTGGCCAGCTACTGTTACGAGCAATATTTTCGACCCGAACGCATGCTCGATGATTACATGAGCCTTTACAATCGCGGTGTCTCTCACAATCCAGTGCCGCGCCCTGCATAGAATGAAGGACCGGCTTCAACCGGTCATAAGAGAATTCGTCCCAGAGCGGGCACGCAGTTGATCCTCGAGTGTCTTCGCGGGGACGACGCAGTCACTGCTGTCTTTTCGGTTTTGTTCCGAGGCCTCATCCTTTGCAATTCATCTACCACCATCGCACCATGGGCCGCAGTTCTCAAGCCATGCATATTCGCAGCCTGGTCGAAGCATTGAAAGCAGATGGCCACGAGGTGACCATCGTATCCCCTCCAGGCGTAGATCCGCTCAAATCCGCTGGAATGATGCCATTTTTGCGCAAAGCGGATCATTTACGCGGCCTTCAACGAGTTTGGAGATACATAAGCTGCGAGTGTCCGCAGTTCGTTTTTGAAGTATTCGAGCTTCTCTACAACTTGTTTCTCCCGTTTCGGTTGTTGCCGGTTCTATGGCGACAGCCGGATGCCGTCCTCTATGAAAGGCACGCTTACTTCATGTTCATGGGCGTGCTGCTAGGAAACTGGTTAAAGCGGCCAGTAGTGCTCGAAGTAAATGAGCTTGCAGGGTTCACGCGAGCCCGGGGCTTGATCATGGAACGTATTGCGCGAAGGATCGATGCATGGGTGTTCTCGCGTGCCGACCACATTCTGTGCGTGTCCCGCGTCCTCGCCGAGGAAGCTGCGCAGCGTGGCGCAAAAAGTGAAACCATACATATTCTGCCCAATGCAATCGATGCGAACCGGTTCCGCAGCACAGGGCCCAGGCAGTCGCTTCGGGCTCGCCTTGGTCTCGAGGGTTCAATCGTGATCGGTCATGTGGGACTGTTCTATCGCTGGGATCGTCTGGACGTATTGATCGAGACGGCGAGGAGCATCCGCGATCGGCATCCAGAGATAAAAGTACTGCTCGTCGGCGATGGTCCTGAAATGGAAAACTTAAGGCAGACAGCGTTTCGATTGGGAATAGAAAGGGAAGTAATTCTTCCCGGGCCAGTGCCCCGCGATGACGTGCCTGCGTACATCGATGCGATGGATATTTGCGTACTACCCGATTCCAATGCTTTCGGATCTCCGATTGCCCTGTTTGAGTTCATGGCCATGGGCAAACCTTGCGTAGTCCCTGACCTCGGCCCAATGCGCGACGTGATCGAAGCCAATGCAACGGGAATCATGTTTCCCCACGGGGATTATGCCGCATTCGAAAAGGCGCTCCTGACGGTTATCGAAGATTCAGCGCTACGGATTCAAATCGGTGCTCGCGCAAAGGACGCTGTCTTTAGCCGCCACACGTGGGCTGCGAATGCTCGCTTTGTAGTTCAGTTAGCCCGCGGTGAAAGTTCAGCCAGGGCATTGGCTCAGATGAAACAACTTGATTGCGACACCCAGTAGATTCGAAAGGAAACCTGCATGTCTCCAGATACACATCTCCGGGTCGGATTGGTTGGAGCAGGCTACATTAGCGAGTTTCACGCTCGCGCTATCCAGCGGGCACCTAACGCGCGGATTATTGGAATCGCCGACGTTGTAAACTCACGCGCTGCGAGTCTGGCTGCTCGGTTCAATGTTCCGAAAGTCTTCCCAACGATGGAAGCGATGATTAACGAGGGCGTCGACGTAATTCATATTCTGACTCCTCCCGACACTCACGCACAATTGGCGATTGCAGCGCTCAAAGACGGCTGCCACGTATTGGTGGAAAAACCGTTGGCAATCAATGCGGAAGAGGTCGATCGCATTTCGGCTGCAGCCGCAGCCGCGCAAAAATCCGTTTGCGTAAACCATTCCATGCTGTACGACCGTTTTGTATCGAGAGCGCTCAGCCTTGTCCGTTCGGGCGCTATCGGAGTCCCGCTTAGTTTCGATTATGTTCGCAGCAGTGAATATCCTCCTTACTGGGGAGGACCGTTGCCGATCCACTACCAGGGTGGCGGCTACCCTTTTTTGGACCAGGGTGTACACGCGTTATATCTCGCCGAATCCTTCTTGGGCGCCATTGAAGACGTGAAAGCTTTTTACGGCACACACGGAGGCGACTCCAACCTGCTGTTTGACGAATGGCGCGTGGCAGCCCAATGCCAAAGTGGCACTGCGAATATCCAGATTTCATGGAATGTACGGCCTCTGCAGAATTGGTTTGTCGTTCAAGGGACGAAAGGCGTGCTCCGCGCAAATCTCTTCGCAATGTGGGTGACTCATACCAAGCAACTCCCGCTACCAAAAGCACCGGCACGCGCGATTCAAGCTATGAGCGAGGGGCTCAGCATCTGTACTCAGGTTCCAGCAAACATCGCTCGCTTCGCGGCTAAGAAAATCGTCCAGTACGATGGCCTGCATACCTTGGTAGCTGCGTTTTATCAAGCATTGCAAACGGGCGCACCAATGCCAGTGCCAGTCGAGCAGGCGCGCTCCACTGTCTATTGGACGAACCGCGTGTCTCAAGAAGCCGACGCAGCAAAGATCAATTTTCAGGCCCAATTCCCAAGTGTGGGACATGCGAAGGTTTTGGTGACTGGGGCAAATGGTTTGATCGGGCGGCATTTGGTTCGGCGACTCTTGCAAGAAGGGAATCGTGTTCGCATCTTCGTTCGACGGCAGCCGCTGGCGGAGTTCATGAACGATCGCAACATTGAAGTTTTCCTCGGTGATCTCGGAGATCTCGCCGCAGTTGACCGAGCCGTGGCGGGTACCGAAATTGTTTACCACGTGGGCGCCGCCATGAAGGGAGGCGCTCACGACCATGAACGTGGCACAGTCTGCGGCACGCAAAATATTGTTGATAGTGCCCTTCGGCATCATGTGCACCGCCTCGTCTACATTAGTTCGCTCAGTTGTCTGCATGCGGCGGTTGCGCGACGCGGCGACGTGGTAACCGAAGATTGGCCAGTGGAACCATACGCTACGAGGCGAGGTGCCTATACCCAGGCGAAGACCGCAGCCGAAAAAATAGTGCTCGACGCGGTTCGAGATCGGCATCTCCCGGCTGTGCTGCTTCGCCCGGGAAGAGTTTTCGGTCCCGGGATGACACTACTCACCCCTGAAGTTGCCCGCAGGCTGGGAAACTTTTTTGTCATCCTCGGCGATGGCACCCGCGAGCTACCGTTGGTTTACGTAGAGGATGTTATCGATGCCGCAGTCTTGGCAGCTGAAACAAGCAAATTCGATGGCCGGGTCTTCCATATCGTAGATCGAACCCAAATCACACAGAATCAAGTCGTTCGTGACTACGTCTCGAAGAACGCAAAGAAAGCGGCAGTTATGCACGTGCCGGTGGCCATCGTCTATGGTTTGGCATTCGGTTTCGAACTCTTGTCCAAGGTCTTGAACCGTTCTGTCCCGCTCTCCATTTACCGCGTCAAATCGGCACTTGCTCGCATGAGGTTTGATTGTAGCCGCGCAGAAAATGAACTTGGCTGGCAACCGCGTGTTGGCGTAGCTTGCGGCCTGCAGGAAACGATGGCGGCCGAACGCGTCAACACCAGCAACAATGTTGTTGGACGTGTTCAGGAAAGTTGTGCGGCAAAGTGATAAGTCCTCATTGGCATTTCCGCAGGATTCCCGCGCCCGCAGCACCCGGGACTAGGTGCATCGTCAAGTGCCGAGTGTTGAGTCTGTGTCCATAGAGAACGCCGTAAAAATTTGATGCCAGCAAGTGCGGCCGTAGTCCAGCCCAGCAGTTCATTTCGATACGTTTTTAAAGGAGGACACTATGTCAACTACGCTGAACGCTTCTCTTCATGGAGAAACTGCCGACCGCTCCGTATCGTCAGCGCAAGAGCAGGCGAGACTAGCCGACGAGGCGCGATTCGCGGATCAAGCATACGCTCGGTACGCCCATAACCTGCTTCTGAATCAGAACTTTCTTAAGAAGTACGCCGAACCACAACACGATTGGGATTGGCGGCAATATGGCGCCAAGCTCCTCGGCTCCGTTAAAGATTGCCGCGTCCTGGACTACGGATGCGGGCAGGGTGAAGAGGCTACGTATCTCGCCAAGATGGGCGCTCAGGTGACCGCGATCGACATTTCGCCTGTTGGCATTGAGCTCACGAAGGAGCGGGCCAAACTGAATGGCGTGGGCGATCGCGTCAGTGCGCTGCTGATGCGTTGTGACCCGACCGAATTTCCGTGTGAATCATTTGACGTGGTCCACGGCTTCGGAATTCTTCATCATATTGGTTTGCAAACCGGCTTGATGGAAATAAAACGTCTCCTCAAACCGGGAGGACGCGGATTATTTTTCGAGCATATGGGCAACTCTAAGCTGATCGAATGGTTGCGTCCGAAGGAGAAGGATTACACCAAAGGCGAACGCCCCGTGACATGGAAGGAAATCCAGGAGATGCGACCGGAATTCTCTCGGCTGAGGGCAAGACCATTCCACATCGTTTCTCGTTTGCGCAAGCGCATCCCAGTGCTGAACCGGCCGGGGGTCAAACAAGTCGACCACGCGGTACTCAGTGCCTTGCCTTTTATGAGGCACTTCGCAAGCGGCCTGGTCATCTATCTGGAGAAATGAGTTGAGATGCGTCCGCCCCCCAGGCCCTCGCCGCCAGACGCTGACTTGCCTGCAAGTCATCCTCAATTTCGTAGCGGCAACAACCACAGCGTCTGGCCTCAAACTCCACCCTGAGGTATATCGTCTGTCCGACTGGCAGGGCACCGAAGTATCGGACAAGCAATTCGTTCTGCACAGACTATGCCCTGGTAAGTTCCATGCTCACTCAAGCCATAAGTTCCCGCCAAGCAAAGTTGGGCCCTAGAACGCTCAAGCCCTGGGCACTCCGAATCGTCCGAGGCATTCTCCGGCGGCTTGCGAAACGGACCCGCTTGATTGTCTTGCGGGCACCTCGCAACGATTTCAGCCCGGCTTGCCCCGAAGGGTGCGCCCTTGTCCGGGTTACGAGTACGGCCCCCGCTGGCGATCGTGACTTGGCCATTAAAGCGATGCGGGTTGCCGGGGAACCGGATGGCCTCGTGGCCCCGCGACTCGCTCACGGCGATGAATTCTTTGGCTGGCTGATCGGCGACCGGGTTGCAAGTTTTGGCTGGGTCACCTACCAGGATCGAACCGTCGGTCCCATTCGGTTACCTAAGGCTTCTGGGCGCGCGTTTCTGTATAACTTCCATACGCTGGAAGCGTATCGGGGCCGAAGATTCTATCCTGCCCTTCTGCTCACCATGCGGCACGTTCTCGGCCGCGAGAAAGTCACCGAATTTATTATTGATGTTGATGTGCGCAACACAGCCTCGGCAAGGGGAATTGAAAAAGGCGGTTTTGTACCTGCGGGCCAGGTTGCCTTCCTGACCCTCTTTTCCCGCTGGAGCTGCCTCGGCAGTCGTACCGCGTTCGCGCACTCGGACTCTGCTGTGTTTCGACCCTCTTGACTGGACAACCCGGGTCGACCAGATGCCAAAAGATTTAAAAACGCGAGTTATCCAGGACGAGCAGGAATGGGACGCGATCCGAGAGGATTGGGATGCTCTTCATGCTTCGAGCCCTTATTCATCTACTCCCCTCAGTTTTGATTGGTTACGAGGTTGGTGGCGGGTCTATGGCACTTCCTATATGTCGGAGGGATTGCGAGTTGTGACCGTCTGGCGCGGTTCCTACCTGATAGGAGCCCTTCCTCTATACTTGGGCCGTGGGGTGGGTGGTTCCCTCGGCGGTCGTCATCTCCGGTTCATCTCCACAGGGGAGGCAGAGTATGAAGAGACCTGTCCTGATTACCTGAACCTCCTGTGCCTCCCTGGCGAGGAAGTCTCCTGCGTCGACTCTGTGTGGGATGAGGTGCGCCGCATGGCCTGGGATCGCTTAGAATTTCTGGACCTTCCCGAAGACTCCCCGCTCTTACGCGCTCGGACCATCCCTTTTACGATCCGGCAATTCTCGCGAGGTAGTTGCCCCGTTTCGAACCTCGAGGGCGGGTTCGAGGCCTACCTCGGGCGCCTGTCATCGAATGTCCGCCAGCAATCCCGTCGGCTCTTGCGAGAGGGGGAGCGTGTGGGTGCTCACTTCGAGTTAGTAGGCGTAGAGCAGGCTGAAGACGTATTCAACCACATGGTTAAATTGCACCAGGAACGTTGGACCTTGGACGGGAAACCGGGAGTTTTCGCGGCCCCACGGTTCACCGAGTTCCACCGCAATTTGATCGGGCAGTGGCTCCCTCGTGGGCGAGCGGTTCTCGCCAGACTCTCCCTTGCTGGGAACCCGGTGGCCGTTCTATACGGGTTCGTAACGGGAAAGAAATTCGATTTCTATCAGTCCGGTGTGCAGCGGGAGACCGGTGGCCTCTTGAAGAGCCCCGGCAACTTGGCGCACTTGCTATTGATGCGCGCGCTTACGGAGCACGGTGTGACGGCGTATGACTTCCTGCGCGGATCTTCGTCGTACAAAAAGCGGCTGGCGACGCAGGAGAAACAACTCGTCGGCGTCAGGGTCTGGCGGCCGACTCCGAGGGCGGCAATTTCCAGGTTGGTCCGACTCGCCGGACGCATTGTCGGTAAGCGGCAGCGCTCAATGAGGAGAAGTTGACTTGGTAAAGAAAGCGATAGCGACCCACCTCCTATGCCGGAGTGGCCTGCGCGTGCTCCTAGGGCGGGCGATGGAGTGGTCCGGAGTGCTCGTCCTCAACTATCACCGGGTTGGTAACGGCAACGAATCACCCTTCGACCGCGGACTTTGGAGCGCTGACGCCGAGGCTTTTGCCGACCAAATCCGGTTTTGCAAGTCCCAACTCGACCTGATCACCCCAGACGACATCCACCAAGTCTTGGCCCGTGGTCGAGGTCGCTACGCTCTAATCACATTCGATGACGGGTATAGAGACAACTACGAAATCGCATTTCCGATTCTCAAGGCGGAGGGCGTCCCAGCCACATTCTTCATCGCCACTGGGTTTGTGGACGTCCCCCAGGTGCCCTGGTGGGATGAAATTGCCTGGATGGTGCGGACGAGCCAGAAGGACAGCGTTGACCTCCCCGACTGGATTCCTTCCCCGATTTTGTTTGATGAGCCGGACCGGGAGGGGGCGGTCAGGACGCTCTTGCGGGCTTACAAGGCGATGCCCGCGGAGTCCACCGGCCGCTACCTTGACGCTCTTGCGGGGGCCACCGGGACTGGGCGGTGCGGGCAGGATATTGGCGACAACTTCTGGATGGACTGGGACATGCTTCGAGAAATGAAATCGTCCGGTATGGCGGTCGCCGGGCACTCAGTGACTCATCCGATCCTGGCGCGGGCACCTCGCGAGAGGCAGAGGGACGAAATCTTCGGCTGCGCCACTCGGCTGGCAGAGGAGATGGGTGAGCCGATGTCTTACTTCAGCTATCCAGTGGGTGGGCCCAACAGCTTCGACTCCGTTACCCAAGAATGCCTGCGAGAGGCCGGGGTCCGATACGCATTCAGCTACTACGGTGGTTTTCGGCGATTTGGCGACTGGAATGACTACGATGTCCGGCGAGTGGCCGTTGAAACCTATCTGACTGCCGACTGGTTCCGCTCGATCGTTACACTGCCTCAGCTCTTAGCCTGACGGGGAAGTGTGGGCGATCCACGGTTTCCGGGCTTAAGGTAGCTCAAGAATTAAGAACTGGAAGACCCTGCGGAATGGCAAGTTCCGCTTGAAGGATCCCGCTATTTGTGGACGCTACCAAGACGATCCTTCAACTCAAATCGTCAACCGATCTCGCTGAGCGGGAAACGGCTGGACTGATGACTTACTTCCAGGGATATTCATTTCCACACCGGCCCGCTGTCGGTGACCGTCATACCCTGAACAGCCGTTGCAAGAGCTTTTGTAGAGCCAGCGGCCGTGATAGTTCCGCCCGACGACGTGATCCCCTTGTTGATTACGAGGCTATCGTTCGCATCGATAGTGATTGTAAATGTGCCAGTCGACGGATTACCAGGCGTTGAGTCGACAACTCCCGGAGTCAACGGGCTAAAACCAGATGAATCCCCAAGCTGGATCGTGTAAACGTTGTAGCTAACTACATTTCCAGGATTGCTGTTATTCGACTCGATGCGATATTGCCAGTTGGCGGCGTTAGCTCCGTTTGCATTCTCCGCCACAATTCTGATCGCCGGAGCTGCCGGAACGAGGGCCGTATAAAGCGCTTCCTGCGTCCCATCGATACACGCGATCGTCGCTGAAACTACTGAGGGGTTCGTTTCGCAGTGACTTACAAAAGTCGTACTCCGAGTCGGGCTGTCACTTTGCATGCGATCCACAATCACTAGAACGTTGATCCCACGGAAGTAGTAGTATTCTCGAACCACTGCGGCCACATACGGGTTCGCTCTTCCTGGATTTCCTGAATCGCACACGACGTTCTTGTACGCCAAACTTATGTCGGTGACAGCGAAGGTATAATTAGTTTGTGTCTCGAGTCTCTTGACAATTCCGGGGCCGTCCGTGCATCCGCCAACGATATTGCTTCCGCCTTGGCCGCCTATCAACGGCACGTTGTGCGCCAACCCTGTTACGGTGTCCGCTGTTCCAACGCTGTTATACCCGGCTACGGATTCAACGTATCCCATGGTTTCCCGAACGATATTGACGCCTTTACGAAATATCTGGAAATTGCCTGCGTCGTTATGATTATGACCGCCGCCCCACGATTGCGTAGTACCCATATTTGTTCCATGTGTGATGCCCATCTGCCACAGCATCGAAGTTCCGTTCGTCGTCCAATCGCTGCGGGAGTACATAAACTGGGCACCCGATGCGTAGTAGTCGAGTGGCATCGTCGAGTACGCCTGCGAAGAGCCGCCCGGATTCACGGAAAGGAAGATTGGACCGATGGCGGGATTGACTGTGGATATCCACTGGCGAGCCAGCTTCCCAACGGCGGTACCGGGGAACTCGTTCGCAGCCGCCTGCATGAAGTCACCGTAAGTCTGACTCGATGCTCCGCATCCACCGTGGCCGTCAGGACCATTGTGGCTAATATATCCGCAGCCCGCGCCGCTTCCCCAGACTTCGTCGTCGCCCCAGGTGAACATGTCCGTCATCGCGCGGCCGGCCGTAGTCGTAGGCATCGTGTTGTAGATAGTCTGGAATACACCAGACTTGAAAGCTGTCGTCTCGGTCCACATATCACGTCCCAACACCGCGGACGATGCTAGCGCCAGCGCGTAGTAATTGAGCGAATATCTCCCGTACTCGCCTCCGCCTTCTTGATTGTGCAGCGCGTAACCCCTGGCCCCATTTTTTCCCGTCCCAGTTGGAGAGACAAAGTTGAGCAAATCATTCCAGCGATTCACGGCCCCGTAGTTTAAGTTGGCCGCGGCATTCGGGTTGTCCATGTAGCTGGCGATCCCGAAGTCAAAATCATTGCGAAACTGTCCAGCGAAATAGTTGCTGGCGGGCATCCCCACGTTGCCCCAGGTTTGGATGGGGTTATCCTGATTCGACTGCCAGGTGTTCCAGTTAGCATCAATCGTCGACGCTTGTGAGCTAGTGAGACATTGTCCCTTCCCACAGCCGGGAGCTAACCAGTCACGAACTAGCATGACCCACTCGCCGTTGCGCCGCATGTTGTCGTCGCCCGCTCCCGCGCCGTTTGCGCCGGAAGGGGTAAGTGCGAGTGCGTCCGAGATGACTTGGGTGCATGCCCCGGAAATATTCATAATGAAGCACGAGAAAGCCATATCGTAATCGTCGACCGAGCGGGGGGACGTCGTCGTCAACCCTGCATAGTTTGTGCTCTTTACCCATGCCTGGGCCGTGGCGACTCTTCCCGCGTTCCAGAACAACCTGGGGTGGCCGGTAGGAATATTGAGTCCGGCAATCGTGTTTGTAGCAGTTGCGGAGAAGATAGCTATGGATGCTGAACCTGTCTTGGACGGATCCGCTGTGCTAGTCGCTGTGACCGTCACTGTGGATGGTGAGGGAACCGCCGAAGGGGCTGCGTACAGTCCTGTGCTATCGACTGTTCCGCACGCCGAACCGCTACATCCGGCTCCCTGCACACTCCATGTCACCGCAGTATTCGAGGTTCCCACAACGGACGCGTCTAACTGTTGCGTTGCCCCCGTTAGAGCGGACGTGCTGGCCGGCGTCACTTTGACAACAACAACGGGCATGATGGTTACGTCTGCTGACGCTGTTTTGCTTGCGTCCGCCATGCTGGTTGCAACCACTTTGATGTTGGCTGGAGAAGGTGCCACGTCTGGCGCCGTGTATACGGCCGTTAGCGAACTTGTTGCCAGTGTCCCGCAGGAGGCGCCGCTGCACCCTGGGCCAGTCAAACTCCACGCGACCGCCGTATTTGATATTCCTGTCACGGTTGCAGTGAAGGTGTCGACGCTTGCGGTGGGGACAGAGGCACTCGACGGGCTAATGCTCAGCAAAACCGCAGTTGCGGCGACAACGGCAATGCTCGCTGAAGCCGATTTGGAAGGGTCTGCCACGCTGGTCGCGCTTACAGTCAGAGTCGCAGGCGAGGGCACACTGGCCGGTGCGGTGTAAAGTCCGCCTCCTGAAATGGTACCACACGCTGCACCGCTGCAACCCGTGCCGCTCACAATCCAAGTCACAGCCAAATTCGAGGTGCCGGTTACCGTTGCCGCAAACTGCTGAGTCATTCCAACTGCGTCTGTTGCGTTATTTGGGCTTATCTGCACTGCAACACTACCTGCGGCGGCAACATTAAGAGTGGCCTTCGTGCTGGTCGCGCTGCCCGCACTATTGCCAACAACTACTGCGAAAAGGGCACGATTGTCGGAAGCTGTCGTCGGTGGAGTCGTGTACGTAGAAGAAGTCGCGCCGCTGATTGCAGTTCCATTTTTTTGCCACCGGTAATTGAACGGGGCCGTGCCCGTCACTGCTACAGAGAAACTCGCCGTTTGCCCAGTTGTGACATCCGCGCTGATCGGTTGCGCTGTAATGGTCGGGGCTCCTGCCGCGCCGTTGCCTTTGGGAGTGCCGTTCGTGCTCGTCAGAGCTGCGCATCCCGCTAGGAACTGCCCTGCTGCTAGAACAAGGGGTATTAGAAATCTAAAATTTTGAGTACCTGGGGAACGATTGGCAATGAACATTTGGCTCCGGCTTTCACATAAGCTCCGTGCCAAAATGCAACACGTGCTTCCACCTACAGTAATTACAGGAGCGAGATGTCTATTACAGCTGACCAAGAGTCCCAAAAAAGGCAACTGCCCAAATCCTGTCCCTCGGTGTCCAACGTGACTAAAAGTCTCTAAAGGTGTCCAAAGGTTGGGGTTAGGAACAGGTGAGAGGACACTTACCAGGAATGGTCAAATAGCACGAATGGTCAAGGAAGCTGTCTAAACTAGGGCCTAAATGACTCAAATGCTTGACTTAGGTGAAATTGTGGTCTGAGAGATGCCTAACGGGCTCTGAGAGGCCGGCCCAGATCTTCGCATGAGAATCGCCGCCCTCCCCTAGCTGGATAGGAGTGGCTCTTCGAGCAACCCGCCTCTCCAACGGAACTCTTGGCTGAGGCCTTTCACAGGGTCAAATCAAAATGTGTGGTATTGCGGGCATATTCAATCTTGATGGAGCGACCGTCGCTACGGAGTCCCTGAAAGGGATGATCCGGATGCTTGCGCATCGCGGACCTGACGATACTGGATTCCATATGCAGAATGGCGTGGGGCTGGCGCACGCCCGGCTTAGCATCATCGATCTCGCCAGCGGCCAGCAGCCGATGTGCAACGAAGACTCTTCCCTATGGATCACCTTCAACGGCGAGATCTTCAACTACGTGGAGCTCAGAGAAGAGCTGCGCAGCAAGGGACATCGGTTCGCAACCCTCTCCGATACCGAGATCATTCTCCACCTCTACGAGGAAAAGGGAGAGGACTGCGTCCAATATCTGAACGGACAATGGGCCTTCGCCATCTGGGACAATAAGCGCCGCCAACTATTCCTGTCCCGAGACCGGCTAGGCGTAAGACCGCTCTTCCATACGCAGGTGAACAAGACGTTCTTATTCGGCTCTGAGATCAAAGCGATCTTTGCTTATCCAGGCATCACGAGAGAAATCGACGTCCACGGGCTGGATGAGCTGTTCACCTACTGGTGCACCATTTCTCCAGCAACCCTTTTCCGTAATATTCACGAACTTCCGCCGGGCCATTCGATGACCGTGGACGCCGGCGGGATTGCGATTCGGCCGTACTGGAATCACCAATTTGAGACAACACCAACGGTTGTCTCGGCCTCCCGGGAACAGGCATACGCCGACGAACTCCTCGATCTTCTGGTTAACGCGACACAAATCCGCCTCCGCTCCGACGTCCCGGTCGGCGCGTATCTGAGCGGAGGGCTAGACTCGACAGTCACAACCGCCCTGGTTAAGAAATTCACAAACGCCCGGCTACGCACCTTCTCGGTTTCCTTCGAAGATGCGGAGTTCGACGAAAGCTCCTTCCAGGCGGAGGCGGTGCGCTTTCTAGACACCGAGCACCAGGAAATCCGGTGCGGCAAGAATCAGATCGGCGAGGTATTTCCCGACGTCATCTGGCACACCGAAAAACCGGTGTTGAGAACAGCGCCGGCTCCTCTTTATCTGCTTTCGCGGCTCGTGCGAAACAGCGGCTACAAGGTCGTTGTAACCGGCGAAGGGTCTGACGAAGTTCTCGGCGGCTATGACATTTTCAAGGAGAACAAGATTCGCCGTTTCTGGGAATCGCAGCCCAATTCCAGGATGAGGCCGACTCTGCTCCGCCGGTTGTATCCATATTTGCAAAACATACAGACCCAACCCGATGCCTACCGCAAAGCATTCTTCCACATCAACGTCGACGCCAATCTGCAGCCGTTCTTCTCCCACATTCCGCGCTGGCAGTTGACAGCCAAGCTCAAGACGTTCTTCTCCGACGCGGTCCGTGCAGAAATTGGCGAAGACAATGGTTATTCCAAAGTCCGATCGGAGCTGCCGCAGAGATACGCGTCGTGGGACAGTTTCTGCCAGGCCCAATTCCTCGAGACGAAATACCTGCTACCCGGTTATATCTTGTCGTCTCAGGGCGACCGGATGGCAATGGCAAACTCTGTCGAAGGCCGGTTCCCATTCCTCGATCATCGAATAGTTGAATTCGCCTCCAGACTTCCAGTCTCTCTCAAAATGAAAGTCTTGAATGAAAAGTACCTCTTGAAGCGCTGTGCGGCCGGGCTCATTCCTTCATCAGTGGCAAAACGGCCCAAGCAGCCTTACCGGGCGCCTGAAGCGTGCAGCTTTCTCCAGCCCGCGGCCCGCGAGTACATGGAGGAGCTGCTTTCCCCCGAGCAAATACGCCGGGACGGTATTTTCGATGCGACCGCGGTAGCAATGCTCCAGGACAAGTTTCGCAAGGGCGCCGCCATCGGCATCAAGGACAACATGGGATTGGTTGGCATCGTCTCCACACAGCTCTTGATGCACCAGTTCATAAATCACTTTGAAAGCAGGATAACTGCCCATGGCGCCTAACGATGAACTGAGACAATTCGTGATCGACAACTTCCTGTTTGGCAAGCCCTACAGAGGCTTCGCCGATGACGACTCCTTTATAGAGCATGGAATCATCGACTCCACCGCCGTAATGGAACTTATAGCCTTTCTGGAAGAGCGCTATCGGATCAAGCTGCAGGACCAGGAGTTGATTCCAGAAAACTTAGATTCGATCAACGGCTTGGCACGGTTTGTTGAAAGCCGCGTTCGGCCAAATTTTGCGGGAGCTCCTGATGCAAGTCGAATCGTTCTTGGAATTTAGTGCCGGCATATCGCAAGTAACATCGGAGCGCAGACAATGAGCGTGGCCACCACCGTGTTCTCGGCTGACGTATTGAAGATCGATGCCGCCGCAGTCTCGGCCAGCATCGAAGACGAAATTCGAGACATCGTGCTGCAACGCTTGAACCGCAAGGGTGTCGTCGTCGCAATATCCGGGGGAATCGATAGCAGCGTTGTTGCCGCTCTGTGTCTCAGAGCGCTGGGAAGTACCCGCGTTCTCGGCCTCATGTTGCCCGAGGCGGATTCGTCGCCG
>JBGPLB010000005.1:0-60035 GCA_041486245.1 Candidatus Acidiferrum sp. | reverse complement strand
GAAGCTGGATTGGCCGCTATCCGACCCCAAGGGTCTATCCATAGAGACTGTCGGCACTATCCGGGACGAGATTCGCGCGTGCGTGCCGGAACCTCCGCAGCTCGGCAGGGTTGGGGATCGGAGCCCGCGCTCTGTATTCGTGGTATTCTGCCGTTCGACGGCAGAGTCCATTTCATGGTCCATTCATGGTCCAATAATTGTTACTGAGGGTTTCAAAGCGCGGTTTTGGTAGCCATCCGTGCCGCGTAGTTTCAAGCAGTTACCAAAAGCTGTCACGGCAGAGGTCGCGAGTTCGAGTCTCGTCGTCCCCGCCATTCATTCCAGGAGAGTTGTCCAGATTTCTCTGAAACCAAGAAGGGTGCAAAAGGACACGTTTTTGCACCCTTTTTGCACCCCTTTTTCTCAATTAGAGCCATTTTCAGCTGCGAGGCTTTCACGATTTGCCCGCGTTTACGGGACTGCGATGGAATTGGTTTCAGAGGCGAAGACCAGCGCGAGGACGGCTGCTTGCGCCGCGTGTTTTGCAGGCGAGATCGCCTGCGTGTAAACATCCAACGTAGATCGCAACGAGGAATGCCGCAACAACTCCTGCATCACTTTGAACTCTGTCCCGACGCTCCGCAGCAGAGTCGAGTACGTGTGCCGGAAAGTATGCCATCCGAATCGTTTCTGGATTCCGACACTCTGCGCGACAGGGCGAATGTATTTGCGCAGGATTGCCTGACCCCATATCGGCTTCCGGCCGCGGTGACGCCTGCTTGCAAAAACCCAATCGTCCGATTTGTTGTAGCGGCAGACTTCTCTCCAATTCGCCAGTGCATCCAAGACTGTGGGATGAATCGGCACCGGCTTCTGTGAAGATTCAGTTTTGCAAGGTCCGACCACACCATACACGATCGAGCGCATCACGTTCATCGTATGTTGGGCAAAATCGATGTCGCTCCATTTCACTCCGAATAGTTCACTCTGGCGCAAACCAGTAGATGCAGCGAGGAGCACCAAAGTCCGTTCTTGCAGATTTAGCCCGTCCAACAAAGCCTTGATTTCAGTGGGTGCAAGGACATTCGGCGCTGTTCGCCGTTTTGCGCCTTGACGAACCAGACGGATGGGGTTCCGGTCGAACAGTTCGTAGCGGCAAGCATGATTGAATAGCACCGAAAGCAAACCCCTGATTTTCGCGCAGCTGCTTTTCGCCAGCGGCAAGCGACGAAGCCAAGATTCCACTTCTATCGTTCTCACTCCCGAGAGATGGAGGGCTCCCCACTGCGGAATGATCCATCGCTTTAGGTATGTTTTATAGGTTGTCTTGGTGGAATAGCTGCGCCAGGTATTGTCTTTCGTTAGTTCGCGCTGATTAAAGTGGTCGCACACTTCGGCAACGGTCATCGGGAGATGGCCCCGTGGCAGATCATTTGAGTTGATTTCTGCCAGCAACCCAGTGACCGCTTTGCGTGCAGAATCCGCATCGGAGTATTGGCAGACTGTGCCGATCACCCTCTTGCGGTAGATACGTTTCCCTTGAGGGCCTCTCTCCGCCCATCGGAACTGCCAGACATCGGGACCGCGTTTACGATTACTTTTGATCAGGCTCCCCTGTTGCATTCCTGCCTCCGGCATCGCCGTTGCGACGCAGGAGCATTCTGACCTATGGAGACTCGAAATTAGGGATGGGGGGAGCGAGAGAGCAGTCGAGTGAATTGCTTTGTGGTGGCAGTAACCTTCAAGCCCGTGGGTTCAAATCAGGCCTCCGCAACTGAAGTCTCCTCTCTTCCGGTGTACGCTCCCAGACTCGATGCCAAGCGCGGAGATAGCTTCCTACAGGCCGACTTCCCATTAGTAATCGCGGTAAGCCAGCATCAGATCACCTCCATATGGCCGACCATCAATCCGGACCCTGGCCCTCATTTCCGCGAACCCCGTTTATGGTAAGAGTCGCTACGCGCTGTCGATTGAGGGGCGCTGCTCTTTCCTATCAGCAGCCGTTACACAATCTCCGGATGGTTACCCCGCGAGCTGAAAGTTCTCCAAGTAATTGCGCCACTCCTGGAGAGGTCTCTCGGTCTCCCGGGACAATGACTGCCCATTCCAGGTTCTCTCGAAACTCTTTCGACCTAATCTGCCACTGCCCGAAAGACGACGACTTCGCCTCGCCAATTTGGACGATGGACCAGTGCCGCACCAGCGCCAACGCGGCTGCCTCGTCAGGTAACGGTCCGGACAGTATGAAGTGGTTGTTCCCGTGTACCAGGATACCGACCATACGTTCTCAAGCCTCCAGGCGCGGGTCAGCAACCGGATAACCGATTGCGAAATGGTAGACGACTTGTCCTAGCTCAGATGAGAGGCCCAGATATCGGTTCACTTCTTCATCAAAAAATGCTCCGATGCCTGTTGCTCCTAGTCCAAGAGACTCGGCAGCGAGATACATCCGTTGGCCAATTGCTCCCGCCTCGAAATGCACGTATCGATAGCCGCGATCTCCGTACCTGCCGGCGGCATTTTCAAAATCGCCGATCATGGAAAATGCCACGCAGGCATTACCCGCCAGGTCTTGTCCCAAACTGAGAGCAGCCGCCACCAGGCGTTGGTCCCCTGCTTTGATTCTTTCCAACTCCGCATGCTCCGGCCAGAAGCGATAAACACCGGGATCCAAGCCTTCGACGCGATGGACGTAAAGATAAAGATGGACGTAACGATGTGTAGCGAAATCGGCGAACAGACGCTCCCTTGTGGTGGACAGGAGAGTCGCAAGTTGCGGGAAGGAGATCGACTCGCGCCCACCCTTGAAGTCAAGAGCAGAACGCCGTGTACGAACGACGTCGCCGAAACTGTGGTTTGTGGAGACAGGAGGCGTCAGGCTGACTTCCCCGCGCCCGGATACCTTCGGCTCGCCAAGAGGGGAGATGGTGGATTCTGTGCTGAGCTTCGTGGCATTGTGAATGCGTTCGATCAGAGGGTAAGTTTTTTGCTCCTCGGACAGTTGGTTGGGCTGGCCGCCAAACACAACCGCCTCGTCTGCATTCACCTTGTTCACCGGAATGGATGGGCCGTGAAGCCTGACGATTAACATGGGCCACTCATCCGGACTGAGAAGGCACGATTCCGCCACCCTGTCATCCAAAAAACGCCCAATAGCAAAGCTCTCGCTTCCGAGAGATCGAGCCGCAAGCGTGAGAGCCTGCCAGGCATGTCCGATGTCGAGTAAGCAATACCGATAGGCCCGGTCCCTGTATTTCCAGGCTTCGCGCCAAGCGATACTGGTCAGAACGAAAATGAGTGGGGCAGAGTCGTTGACAAGTTTCGCGCCAAAATCTCCGATGGCACGTTGTTCTGCCATGTGGGATGAGGGACGGTAATGATAAAGGCCATCGGACCAATCGACCAGACCTCGCGTGCAGAAGTGAAATTCGGTCGGATGGAGATTACCGGAGGAAGGATTGACGCGCAGAGAGTAGATAGCTCCGGTGGACGAGACTCGCTTGGACGCGCTAATCGAGGCTGAATAAAACATCAACTGCGAAAGGAATTCCGCCCCGCCCCTCGCCAGAGTATTCCCCGTTTTGCCCTCTAGTACTTCGAGAGCCGAAATCTGTGGAGCCAACGGGTTGGCCGGCAAATCCACGACCGGAACTCCTTCATAATGCCGAAACGGATTGGGCATATTGGCCCAATCGAGGTAGTGCTGAGTTCGTCGCAGCGACTCTGCACTGTGCTTCGTCAATTCATGATATTCGAGCCAAGTCATGTAGCGTGAATCCTGAGATCACCATACGGGCTAACCAGACATTTGGGTAATCGTTGATTTCAATTGTCAGCTAAAAGAGCGTATCAAAGGATGGTTGCCGAACATGCCCGACTATCGCGTTGATCAGGAGTTAGTGCAGTCCGGGGAGGGCTCACTCACCTTCCTAGAACCCCGTTTCTTACCAGTGATCGGCACTTGTCCATAACCGGACTACACAGGAATTAGCTGGATTCTTTCTCGATGGCTTTGATGGCGGCAAACTTCCGGTCTACGTGTGATTCAGAGCGAGGAAGACCCGAATTCAGTACACAACGTTTTCGTGGGAACACGCCACATGTAGGACAGCGGACGGAGACTGCTTGTTTCAGCGTGAGCTCGCTCTTTTTCATCCTGACAGGTTGCAGTCACACGCAGTCGCGAATCTGTGCAATTTTGGACACTGCTTCGCCTTCGTCGCGTAAAAGCCAATACCGGACTTGTCCGATAACCCGACCGGTAGGATGGATTGTATCCTGACGGCAATCGGTCAGAAACTCTGTGGACGGAGAGCACCAGAAGAACGTTCCGAGCCCACCGAGGAACCGAGGGCACCCCGAAGCCAACAAGCCCAATCGATCTGCCGCGACCGGGCAAACGCCGAACGTATCCGGATGAGGATGAGGGTGACAAATCGCTCAGGACGAACCGATGGTGCCGCCAAACCCGTAAAAGCTGAGGACATCTTGTAGAGTGACCATGCCCTCCAATCGGTGCACATCCGCTCGGCTGACCACAGGCAACACATCCAGATGCGCGGCTCCCATCCGCTCCAAAGCCAGGCTCAGCGGCTGATCCACATGCACATGGGGAAAATGCCCATCCACCAGCTTGGCTAGGGTCTCAGCGGCGTTCCCGTCCTCCACCGCCTTCTTCAACATCTCCAGCCTGACCACGCCCTGCAAACGCTGCTTGTCCACGACCAACCACGATTGGGACGCGCTATCCTCGGCCTTCTCAATCGCCGCTTGCACCGTCAGCGATACTTCCAGCGATTCGGTCACTGCCCGCATCGCGCGCGCTACTCGCCGCTGCCCATCCTGCGAGCGCGTCTCCGCTGTTGGTAGATGAATGCCATCCTGCTCGGCCAGGACTTCGTAAATCGGCTTCGGCTGGAGCCTCGAAGAAATAAATAGGCTGACCAGGTTTGAGATCATCAGCGGCACGATGACGGCATAATCCCGCGTTGTCTCGAAAATCATCACAACAGAAGTCATCGGCGCACGCACGATTCCAGCGAACGCAGTGCCCATGCCGACCAGCGCGTACGCTCCCGGCGCCGCCACGTGTCCCGGCGAAACCTTTTGCGCCACCGTGCCAACAATTCCGCCAAGCATCGCTCCGATGAACAAGCTCGGCCCGAAAATACCGCCCGCATTTCCCGAAGCGTAGCTGACCGTGACCGCGAATAGCTTTAGCACCAGCAGTAGCACCATTAGCTTCAGCGCCATTCCGCCGTTCAGTGAATCGCCAACATACTTGTAGCCGACGCCCAGCGTCTGCGGCACAAACCAGCCCATGGCCCCGACTAACAGTCCTCCTGCAACGGGGTGAAACCACCGAGTGTGATACGGAAACTTTAGGAATCGCGCCCGCAAATTTAGCAGAAGCTTGGTAAACGCCACCGACACGAGCCCACCAAGCACACCGAGAATCGCGTACACGCCGAATTCCCACGGACTGACCAACTGATACTGCGGCACCTTGAACAGCGGATCGTTGCCCAGCAGCAATCGCAGCATCGCCCACGAAGTCGCCGAAGCCAGCACCACCGATCCAAGCACCGGTGCGTGCAGATCGCCGACAACTTCTTCCAACGCAAACAGGACCGCTGCCAACGGCGTGTTGAACGCCGCTGCGACCGCCGCCGCGGCGCCGACTGGAATCAGCGCCTTCACTTTTTCCGGACTCAGCCCCAGCTTGCGGCCCAGAAGCGATGCTAGCCCCGCGCCGACTTGCACCGACGGTCCTTCGCGGCCCAATGGAATACCACTCGCCAGAGTTACCGAGGTGCAGAAGAATTTGCCCAACACGGTCGCAATCGAAATGTAACCGCCGCGCGCATAGAGTGCGGCTTTCGTTTGCGGTACGCCGCTGCCGCGCGCATCCGGAAAATACTTGAACAGCAAATAACCCATAGCTAGCGAGACCACTATGGGTACCAGCAACCGGCGCCAGGGTGCACCCCCGACCGGGTAAATCCGCAGGCCGGCGTGCTCAGTTAGCAATATGAATGCGACCACGATGAGCCCCACAAGCGCGCCGATCACAAGCGTTAGGACTAGAAAAACCTGTTCTTCCCGACGTTTGAGAAAAGCAATCCAACGGAGCGTGGGGACCTGCGACCATTTTGGTAATACTACGTCAACTGTTTGCTCGGCCTTGGACATCAGGTTGTAGTCTCACTTAAGAACGTCTTTTCGATCTCATCTACTTTACGTCAAGCGTCTGGTTAATGCGTTCACCGAAGATGTACCGCAGTTACCCAAAGCCGGTTTGGCATCGAGCACGTTCGTCACTTCCAAAAGTAGATGATCGCTGCACCAGCGACTATGAAAGTTCCACCCAACAGAACGCCAGCCGAGGGGACGTGTCGGAAGAAGATGTAGTTGACGATTTGAAATGCGACGAACAATGAAGCGAGATAAATTCCTGTCACGGTTGCGAATTCTACGGGCGCGAGATTTAGAAACAGGCCGTACATGGTGAGCAAAAAAGACGCCAGCGCGAACAACGCGATGCGACCCGGAAGCGCATATGGAGATCGCAGCGCAACTCTCATGACGGCGTCGCCAACGGCTTCGAATATCGTCGCCGCGACTACGTAAGCCAGAATTTTCATGCAGAAATGCTCTCACGTGCCAAGGCTGCGGACAATTTGTTTCGCTGACAGTGCCTGATAGTTTGCCCCGTTCGACTCAAGCGTCAGAGCGAGCCACCATCACCAACCGATTACAGCAATTTTGTACACGAGCAGAATGACTGCGGCCGCCAGCGCGATCCAGACGGACAGCGTGTAGCGTCGGAAGAAGTAGAAGGTCACGCCTGTCCAGCAGAAGCAAGCAGCTATTAAGGCGCCACCAACATATGGCGCAGCGACTGCGGCGGAGAAGTTCGTGCCAAGGACGTGCCTGAGTCGGAAGAACTCACCTAGTGTCCTTACCACGATGAGGAATTGAACCGTGATTCCTATCTGAGCCCAGCGTTCTCTAGTCACGGGGGATATTCTAGCTGGGCGGGCAACGCTTGGCGACAAATTGCCATCGCGCTCACTATGCTGGGCCAAGTCACTTCGTGCGTGGTCGGCAAACCAGAATGAATCGCCTAAGTCCGCTCGTGGGAAGTCTGCCGCTGACAATCCCTGAAATTCCTCCAATACAGGAGTACGCTGCGTTTTCGGCCATTCGTACCGACAAACGCGCTTGTATTGACCGGGTTGACTACCGCGTTCACGGGTCGGGCTCGCTGTCACTCGAAGGTCGAGGCTTCTGCCGCTCTACGGCAGAGGCCGTTTCCTGGTCCATTCATGGTCCAATAATTGTTACCTAGGGTTCCAAAGCGCGGTTTTGGTAGCCATCCGTGCCGCGTAGTTTCAAGCAGTTACCAAAAGATGGTGCACTGTCACGGCAGAGGTCGCGAGTTCGAGTCTCGTCGTCCCCGCCATATTTTCAAGCACTTACAAAGACCCCAGAAAAAAATCTGGGTCCGTTTGGGTCCAATAAGCATCGAAGCACTCTTTCCGCCGCGCCTTCCCTCGAACAAATTCTGGAACGCACGCTCCAGCACCACCTACTGCACCAGAGTTGATTTCCCCGCCGACAACGAACGCCAGGCAAGATCGCATCCACCAGTTTTCCTTGCGCGAGACGTTTGCTTTCCGGTGTTGCTTGAAGATATTTGTTCGTCACGTGGAGATTGCTGTGACGCAAATAATCGCGGATCGTGAGTTGATGTTCTCCCATCTCTGCCAGCATCGTCCCGACCGTATGCCTAAACGTGTGCCAGCCTACGCCAGTGATGCCGACTTTGGTGAAAGCAGGCTGGATCTTCCGCTTGAGGACAGCAGCAAGGTCCAGTGGCTTCTTTCCTTTGTGGCGATGAGACGGGAAAACGAAATCCCCTGGTCCGTTGTAGTCGCTCTGCGACTTCCATTCCAGCAATGCATCTTTCAGCGCCAGATGCATCGGCAACACCTTGGCCGACGCTTCCGTTTTTGTCGTCTTGAGATGCCCGCCTCTGCGCCAATAGTACGAATGTTGAACGCTGAAGCTCATGCTGTCGAAGTTGCAGTCCGACCAGCGCAGGGCGCCGAGCTCGCCTCGACGTGTCCCCAACGCTCCATCCAGAAACACGAGCAACTGGTCCCGAAATGCGAGTTTCGTAAGACCAAGTGCCACTTGCTCTGGTGATAAGAACAGGGGCGCTTTTTGACGTTTTGCGCTGACGCGAACGCCAGTGCTTGGACCTCTCTTTCCTCCAGCTCCAACTGGAATTCCCGAGGAGATGGGGTTGTGACCGAAAATCTCCCAGCGAACGGCGTGAGAAAACAAAGCCGACATTACGCATTTGATTTTGGCTTTGGTCCCATCCGCCAAACCCGCTGCTCGAAGCCACCGCTCCACCTCGACGGTCTTTACTTCTTCCAACAGCAAGTTGCCCCAACGCGGGAGAATCCAGTTCTTTGCATACACCGTGTATGCGTCTTGCGTGGACATCTCCTTGACGGGCAGCTCCTCGCGACAATAGTGTTCCCACAATGTGTTCGCAGTTGTCTGACGAAGACTCCTGTGGTTGGATGGATTGTTGATTATTAGCCGAAGAGCGTCCGCTGCCGCTTGCGCCGCAGATTCGGTTGAGTATTGCGTCGAGCTTCCGATCTACAGTTTGCGACGTACCGGCTTTCCGTTGATGTCTCTTTCCCACCAGCGGTATACCCATGCTGCGGGGCCTCTCTTCCGCTCTTCCAGAACTAGACTTCCGTGTTGATAGCGTGTCCGTCTAAACAAAGTTCCTCCC
The DNA here is from genome assembly GCA_041486245.1 of Candidatus Acidiferrum sp. Lineage (GTDB taxonomy): Bacteria > Acidobacteriota > Terriglobia > Acidiferrales > UBA7541 > Acidiferrum. Next base: position 51,238 of record JBGPLB010000005.1, on the reverse strand, counting down.
TTGTCTAAACGGCACTGACAGCCCAGTGCAGAATATCCGAATCGTCCAAAAGGGTCGATGCATTTCATCCAAATCTTTGAGTTGGACTTAGCTTGCAATCTTTTCCAGCCAACGGTTGAGTGTGGAGACCCGAAATCTCCAGATTCGACCAATCTGAACGGCGGGGATGGTGCCGCGACATGCTTTGTCTCGTAATGTCTTGGGATGAATTCTTAAGAGCTTCGCCGCCTCGATAACATCCAATAATGGTTCGAAATTGCCGTCGCTTTGGGCAAGCGGGGAGTGCCTGCTCGCACCATTACTAGCTGCAGAGCGTGCTGCTGGATGAGATTGGACCTTTTCTTCCCTTCTCTCTCCTGTGGCTTCGTTCGCCGAATAGGCGAGTGGTAGACCAATGATTCCCGCATCGAGCGTTGCGGGTCCACCTGCCTCATCCTGGATTTGGAGTCTTTCGTTCTCTGTGACCAATTCTTGTCATGACGAATTCTCTGCGAGGCGCGAGGCATGCTGTCCTAGAGACGCTGTATTCCCGCGCACGCCGAATTGGGTTGGACGGAGTTTCATGTTTGCTAGACGGCCTTTCAAGAACATCTCCTCTGGCTTTTTCGTTGTTGTGGTTGTTTGTGTGTTGGTCTGCCCAGCGCCTGAATTCGTCGTCCTTGCGGAACAGCAGCTTGAGGGCTTCGGTGATCACGTAGGACGGCGAAGCATCGATGAACTCAGCATAGAGCTCGAGCTGAGTCTTTACTGATTCTTCGACACGCGCTTGGATGGTGACTGCTTTGGGCTGCTTAGGTGGTGACTTCAATATAGCCATGGGGCTTCTCCTTTCGTTTTCATACAAAGTGTCAGACCTCTTGTCTGACAAATTCTCAGGTCTGTGTATGCGACCACGCAAAACGCTGACACGAAGTTTCTGTGAGGGCGGGAGCGACCACACGCCAACCGTGACGCACCGTGCGTCAAAGGGTGGGGGTCGCTCCCGCCCTCATATCGTTCCTGCCCGCGCGCAGTGCGACCGTCTTTGGAACATCTATCGTATTAATTTGGCTAGCTTTGCGCGCAGCGCTCCGATGAAGTGCCCCGGGAAGTACTGGGGTGAAGCGCTCTTCACCTCGACTGTTCAGAAATGCACGCAGGAATGAGGGTGCAGCGCCGATGCGATACAAGAAGTCTGCATCGACCCAACGCAGCTCAGTCCGGCGAAGTGTGTGGTCGGTAAGCTTGTGATCTGCGTGATCAGCCATTTGTGCCTCTGAGAAAAGAGACGACTGCCCCCTATTAGCCTGTCCAGCTCGATGCGAGATCGGTGTGTCGCCAACGGAAAAAATAGCTTCGCCTGTCTTGGGGAACAGCTTCCGCTGGGCACGCGAACAAAACGCGGACACGCTTCCTGCGTATCGGGCGGGAGCGACCCCACGAATTTTTTTGGGCGGCTGAAAGCCGAAAAAGTGGGGTCGCTCCAGCCCAGCACAGGGTTTTGCCCGCGTCCAAATTGATCGTCACGCCATGCGCAACCTCTTGTTCCTTGGGCACTTGCTTGATCGGCAAGGTGACCGCGCGGGTGACGCATATGGTGTTCTGTGTCTTTCACGCAGACTGCACTTTTCTACGTTGCAAGTAGCGATCGAGGCTCTCTGAAATAGTCATGCCCCGCACCAGTAAGAGGCCTCGAAAATGAAAAAGCGCAATGACAATCTTAGCCGCCAAACCTACAAGAAATCGTAGCGAGCCGCTTCATCGTAAAACTTCACCGACGCCCTCTACTTACTAGGGAACATCCAGTCGGAAAAAAGGAAGAAAAAACTTTAATCCATCGAAGGGCCCCGGGTTGCCAGCGAAATCCCGGCCACAGCCCCCTACTTATTAAAGGAACATCGAGAAGGGAAAAAGTAAGAAAAAATCTTAAGCCCCCGGAAAAGTCCAAGTTGGCAGAGAATTCCCCATCACGGCCCTCTACTTAATTTAAGGAACATCCAGAAGTCGAAAAAGGAGAAAAAATCTTGGTACTAGTACATTTTTCTGAAAGTCGCTCGGAGAAGCGCGCCCACAGAGGGAGAGGAGAGAACAGGAGACTAAATCCGGTAGTTCGCATCGTTCCGAGTCTTGAGAACTCCTGGAACGAAGTGCATTGATAACCGTTTCAACGCCAGGGTCCGCCGGGCTTCCATGTCTTCGTGAACGAATGTCCTTCTTGGACGGTGCGGAACGGGAGAGCGAGAAAGTTTCGAATGGCTTCCATCACCATCTTGAATTCAGTCTTCTCGACGTAGGACTTGTTCTTCGCGCAAAACGCGGTCCATTGCCGTTTTTTGTTTACGTCGTCATAAAACTCGGACGTGAAGGCGGCGGGCAGACCTGCCATCGGAAGGTCAGTCCCACGTTTTTGAAAGGTGTTTTGAATCGCCTGGGCGAGAGCTTTTCCTTCGAACGCGAACGTGCGGGGCAGAATCTCCAAATCGTAGGAATCCTTCATGCGGGTATTGGTGATTCCGAGTTTCACAAGTGCTTCGAGTTTTTCGGCAACGACCGTTTCTTTTGGATAGGCCAGCAAACGCGGGCCAGGGAATTCCAGGATCGTGGGATAGCCGATTTCGGAAGGTGCGGGTGTGACGATGTCTCCGAAGTCGATGTCAATCTGAATGGGAATCTTTGCGCGTTCGAGATACGCAACGAAGGTCACCCGGACGCCTTCGTAGTCGGCATCCTCGGATATGCGTCCAGCTTCGACGGTCTCGGCATCGAAGCGCAGGCCGTCCTCGTCGACTTCCAAAACGCAGAGTTCCCGAAAATCCGGGCGAAGCGCTCCGGGGCGTTGTCACCGCGAGCGAGGAAATCAGCATCCCGTGTCGGACGATAGCGTTGTTCCGTCCACAGCTCGAAGAGCAGCGCGCCTTTCAGAATGAAAACGTCGCGGTGGCGGGAGCGGCTCAGCCGGAAGAGAATACGTTCGAGCCCGTACTTGACGAGGATCAATCCGAAATCCACGTTGCGCTCGCGCGATAGGTTCGTGAGCTTCTGGCGGACGGAAGCGGGGAGGTTCTTTGGGCCGGTTTGGTCAACTAGAGTGACTCCAGATATGGGCGCATGACGTTGGCGACGCGACAGACTTTGGCGGCGGCAGCGAGTTTGTTAATCGAGGCTTTCTTCTGCTGGCGACATTCCTTGAGGGCTTCTATGGCGACATCGACGCCAACCTTGCTGCGAAACTTGAAGCAGTCGGCCACCGTCTTTGCCGGGGAAAACACTCGAAGAGTTGCGCCGGAAATAGAATATTCTTTCATTCCAAAGTGAAGGGCTGGCCCGGACATGCGCACGATGCGAACGGGGGGAGAGGAAACTTTGGGAGCCCAGGCTTTGTGACCGATCGCCATCCAGGCCTCGTGGGGAAACTGCGTGGTGAAATTGTGAAACCGGAGTGCGGAGAGCAGGCAGACGATTCCTTTGGGGATTTGGTAAGCCGCTTCGATGAGGGAGGTATTCTCGGTTCCGGAGAAATCCCGAGAGGAATAGAGACCGCGGCCGACCTTTTCAAGGTCCCCCCGGCGAGCCAGCCGCGGGAGATACGTTCGGGGAATGCCGAGGTCCGTCGCGTCTTTGGCCCTTACGATCTGGCGTTTCGACGCCAGCGTGCGGAGCTTTTCGGCTTTTGACTTTTGCATGATGCCCTCGGGAACAGTGTACCAAATCCTCGGCAGATGTAAATAAGTGCCTAGAGTATGTAACATAGGGTCTCTCGCGAACGGCAAGAGGGGTCGGCCGGGCATCTGTGTCATTCATCTCGGAACAAAGAGGAAGAGTAGGTTCAGCGCACCAGGCTGCCAAGCAGGCGTTCTGCCCAGTCATAGTGTGGCTGCGCCGGAGCTCTCTTCTGAGTACACCGACCGATCATACTCAGATTTAAGTGTAACAACCGTCCTCCTCAGCGGCGGTTTGGAAAACCGCCGCCTGAGGGCCCGCGCCGTAAGAAAATGAAACAGCATGGTGAAAGAACTGCCGTGCCCACCTGCAGAGCTGGAATGCCACAAAACAAACAGCAGAGCATTCGGTTCCCTGCCTAACGATGTTGATTTGGCCGACTACTGAATGACGATCTTTGCATAGAAAGCTGAGGGCGTGTAGTGCCACTGCACTCAATGGAGCGTTGGGTGTGTCGCTATCACGAGAACGTCACGCGACGGAAGGTTCAGTGTTCCTCGGAAGGTAGACTCGGTCATCGAAACCGCTGGAATTGAATATTTTTCGGCTAACATGATTGCAAGGCGAACTCGGCATGGTTTTGGAGCTTAAAGATGCGTTGGGCATTCTCATCGCCGCACTTGGTGGTGCGGCAGTTGGTTTGGAGCGTGAGTGGTCGGGTCACGCCGGTGGGCCCAATGCGCGGTTCGCAGGGATACGGACGTTTACACTGCTGGGTTTGCTAGCAGGCTTGGCAGGCTGGTTGTGGTCGAACGGCCTGCACGTTATTGCGGGTTTGTTGTTAGGAGGTTGCGTCGCACTAATCGTAGCCGCGTACGTCGCGGCTAGCCGTGTGGAGGTAGATGGCACCACTGAAGTCGCAGCCCTAGTCGTTCTGGCGGCCGGTGCAATCGCGGGAATGCACGAGTTGAGGCTAGCAAGCGCCGTCATCGCCATTACGACATTGTTGTTGGTGGAGAAATCTCGACTGCATCGCATCGTTGAGCGTATTGACGATGCTGGTCTGCGTGCCGGGTTTCGGTTTGCGGTAATGGCGGTCGTAATTCTGCCCATCTTGCCTCTGGGTCCCTACGGACCGCTTGGGGGAATTCGCCCGAGACAGCTTTGGGCCATGGTGCTGTTCTTCTCAGGAATAAGCTTCGCCGGGTATATCGCAAGGAGATCAGTAGGGCCAAAGCGAGGCTATACCGTTGCGGGCATGTTGGGAGGGATCGTTTCTTCGACGAACGTCACGTTGTCGTTTGCACGTACAAGCAGAAACGAAATTGATGCCGGGACACCGTTGGCGTTAGGAGTGATTGGAGCTTCTGCGGTGATGTGCTTACGCGTGCTGGTCGCAACGGCTGTATTGAATCTACCGGTCTCAACGGCTCTTGTTCCGTACCTTGTTGCACCATTCCTGGCGGCGGCACTCATTGCCTGGTGGGGAATAAGGAAATATCGGGGCGCGACATCGGTTGCGGAAGTCCCATCTAATCCGCTGCAATTCATCTCAGCACTGCAGATGACCGTGTTGTTTCAGGCCGTCCTGTTTGCTGTCAGCTGGGCTCAGGGTATGTGGGGAGAAACCGGCATCTTTTTCTCTGCCGGTGTTCTCGGTCTGACTGATGTGGATGCCCTCGTCGTTTCGATGGCTCAGGAAACGGGCTCGCAATTGCCGATCGCCGCTGCGGCGCGAGCGATCGCCATCGGCGTGCTCGCGAACACGTTGTTGAAGTTATCGATCGGAATTCTCATCGGAGCAAAACAATTTCGCCGAATTGTGCTCCTAGGATTACTTGCTGTTGCTTTGGCATGCGCAGTTTCGCTCGCTTGGCTGAGGTGAATCGTACGCATCTCTGTGCTGCTTCTGTCTGCCCAAGCCTCGCAAGGAAACCTTCGTGAAAGCTTTGGCTATTGACTGCGAACGCGGACATCCTCGCGGAGTTGGTTGGAAGGATGGAGAATGACTTCTTCGCCGGCGCGGATGCCGTCCAGAATCTCCGCCTCGGTCTGATTCCTATGTCCAACTTGGACGGAACGCTTCCGTGCCCTGGCTCTCTCGATCACAAACACACTCCATCCATCTTTGTCGCGAAACGTCGCGCTGCCTGGAATCTTCAGAACATCAGGGCTTTCCCACGTCACAATGCGGGTCTCAACGCGATACCCGTCCGCGAGTCCGTCTGGCGGATCGACAAAGTCAGCAATTACGTTGACGCGTTTTTCTTCCACTCCCAATGCGGAAATCTTGGTAAAGCCAGCCGGCTCTACCAACCTGACCTTTGCCCGTAAAGAATGCTGTCCGCCCCAACCCTCGAGAATGGCCGTCGAGCCCGGCTTGATATTGACGGCATCGGTCGTCAGAACGTCAGTGATGATTTCTATCTTTCCCGGATCACCGAGGACAACGAGCGGCGCGCCGGCTTGCACAACCCGCTCGCTCTTCTCCATGATGCGCAACACTCGTCCTGCAATCGGCGCACGAAGGGCGATGACCTTGCGCTCTGCAATGCTGCTCTCTATGCCAACGAGTCCCGCCCGTGCCACCTTCACCTCGGATGCCGCAGCCAAGGCGCTGAATCTTGCAGCTTGCAGTTCTTGAGCGCCGGTGATTTCTGCATTTCGCGCTTGTTCCAATAACTGGGCGGAGATGACTTGCTCTCGCGCAAGTTGTTCGGCGCGCTCACGGTCCCTCCTGGACTGTTCGTAGTCCTCCCGAGCGTGTTCCGCCCTGGCATCCGCCTGGCGCCTGGCAGCCTCCGCGCTCGCGACACGCCCCAACACTTCCTCCCGCTGTTGCTGGTTCAGCGGAAGCGGCTCGATCCTGGCCACGACTTGGCTTTCGTGAACTGCATCACCTTCCTCCAACTCGACGCGCAACATTCGGCCTGGAATTGGGGCGGCGACAACAAACCGATCGTGGGCGCGCGTTTCACCATCCTCGTCAACGGTTACACGCATAAGACCGCGAGTTGCTTTCGCGGTCTCGACGAGGACCGGAGCCGGACGCAACATGATCCACACAAGCGCTCCGCCACCGAGTGCAATGGCGGTTAAGAGAATTCTTCGACGCAATCGACGCTGCGCCACGTTACTCCCTCGTCTTCAACACGGCCACCAGGTCCATGCGGCTCAAGCGGCGGTAGAGCAAAAGTCCGGTAGCCACCGATGCGAGCCCTACGATCAGAACGGACGTAGCGTAGGTCTTCGCATTGATCACAAGCGGCATGCGGTACAATTCAGTCTGCATCGCCGTGGTGAGCACGGCGCAGAACAGATAGCCGATAAGGAACCCCAGGGGAATCGACGCAAGAGCCAGCAGCGCCTGCTCCCCCAGGAGCATGAAGCTGATCTCACGCTGGTTAAAACCTAGGACTTGCAGCGAGGCAAGTTCATGTCCGCGTTCGGAAAGCGCGACTCGCGCGCCATTGTAGACCATTCCGACAGCGATGAGGCAGGCGAAGAGGTTCAGGGCAGTGGTGGAAATACGCAGACTCTCAGCGATGGTGAGATAAAAGCTTTGGAGCATCGCTTCGCGCACGACCACGCCCGCCACGGCAGGAGTGCGTTTCAATTGCGAGTATAGAGCAGGCAATTTCTCGGAATCGACGGACAGGTAAGCGCCAGAAATCGAAGGACCCTCCTGCATCAGGCGGTTCAGCGTGGCAATGTCCATGTATGCGGAGAGCCCGATCATTTCATCCACTGTGGCGCTGACGGAGACCTGCCGGACGGGCCGCCTTCCTTCGAGGATCTCGACCGTAATCGTATCGCCCGGTCGAACGCTAAGCACTTCGGCAAGCTTCGTGGTAAGGAGCACGCCTTCGGGCGGAGTGCGGGCTATATTGCCACTTTGCCCGACCACCCGTCGAAGGTCTCCATCAGCATCGAGTCCCAGTAGGCCAATTCGTTTCGAGCGATGTCCGAAGCGAAGCCGTGCCGGGACGATCCGGAAGGGCTCGGTGTGCAACACGCCGGTGAGGTGGTTGACGTCGTAGCGGGCTTGCCCTCCCTCTGGCTCGCCTAGCGAAATCGTTACGTCGTCGCGCTGGGCGGTTCTAAACTGCACTTGGACGAGGTACTCGATCGCATCAAAGAAATAAAATCCAATGATCAGAATGGCGATCGCGAAGGACATTCCGACCACGGTGAGCATGGCTTTCCAAGGCCTTCGTTCCAGGTTACGCAGGATCATGCGCGTAGAGATAGATACGATCTTGGCAAATCCCAATCGTTCCGCGATTCCCTGCCTGAATCGCGGTGGAGATTCGGGACGCATGGCTTCCGCAGGTGGCAGCGCGACAACAACGCGAAGCGAGGATAGAGCCCCGAGACAAGCTGCGATGCCGCTGATGGCTATGCCCCACACAATCAACTTTGGACCGGCCGTGAAACTCAGCTCGGGGAACCGGAAGAAATTCTGATACATGCGGGCCAGGCCCCGGCCGAGCCAGATTCCAAGCGGCGAGCCGATAGCCGTCCCCAGCAGTACGGCGATAAGGGCGAACTTCAGATAGTGAATGCCCACTGCGAAGTCGGAATATCCGAACGCCTTCAGCAAACCAACGGGATTTCGTTGCGTGCTGACCAGGCGGGAAAGCACGACGTGAATCAGGAATGCGGCAATTCCAAGAAAAATAGACGGGACGAAGCTTCCGGTAATGCGGTCCTGAGCGATCTCATCCGTGAGAAACCGATGAGAGACCTGATCGTCGCGTCCATAGGCCCCCAGGCCTCCATAGGGTTCAAGGAGTTTGTCGAGGCGTTCGAGCACGCCAGCTTCACTCGCGGCTGGGGCCAGCGTGAGTGCCACATCGTTGAAGCCGCCCTCCATATTGAAAAGCGGCCCGAGGGCCTGGCGACTCATCCATAGAACACCGAATCGTTTGTTGTCCGGGAAGACCTCGGCGCCGCGAATTTCGTAAACGTATTCGGGAGAGAGCGCGATACCGACGATGCGCAGGCGCTCCCAGCGGCCATTGATCACGGCTGCGATGGAAGTTCCAACATCCAAATGATTGGCGCTCGAAAAGGCTTCGCTGACAAGCACTTCGTCTTGCCGACCCGGTTCGATGTACCTGCCCTTGCGGAGGAACAGATCGTTGAGCATGGTTTGCTTATTTGCGGGAATTGAGATGAAACGTCCGACCGCCGGCTCATCCAACCCTGGAATATCCAGGTTGACCTCGACGACGACCCTGGTTTGCACTACCGAGACTCCGGGAATCGAGCCGATCTCCGCGGCCAGACTGTTGGGCGCGCGTTTGAGCTGGGCAAAAACGTCCGCGAAGTGGTAGCGCGAATAGTGCTGCTGCTGTGCGCGTTCGACGGATTCGTAGGCGCCCCGCATGGTCACATAGGTGGCGATCCCCGCGGCAACGATCAGCGCTACAGTGAAGACCTGGCCTCGCATATGCCAGAGGTCGCGAAACAACTTTCGGTCCAAGGCGCTCAGTCTCATCTCACCATGTCAATTCCGCCGGCAATGCTCGCCGTTCATTCTTGCGAATCTCCGCGATCACTCCACTGCTGATGCGAATCACGCGGTCACCCATGGCCGCGATGGCCGCGTTGTGGGTGATGACCGCTGTAATCGTCTTCAATTCTCGATTTACGCGTTCAAGGACTTCGAGCACGAGTTTCCCCGTCGCATAGTCGAGTGCCCCGGTGGGTTCGTCACAGAGTAAAACCTCAGGCCTTTTCACGATTGCCCGTGCGATGGCCACGCGCTGCTGCTCGCCGCCAGAGAGCTGGGCCGGGAAATGATGCAGGCGGTCGCCGAGCCCCACCATGCGCAGGCACTTCTCAGGATCGAGTGGTTTCTCAGATATTTCGGAAACCAGCGCCGTGTTTTCGAGGGCCGTGAGGCTCGGGATCAAGTTGTAGAATTGGAAGACGAAACCTACGTGTTCACGTCGGAAGCGAGTGAGTTCTTCTCGTGTTGCGGCTGTCAGGTTGTGGTCGCGGTAGTGGACTTCGCCGCTGGTCGGCACATCCAATCCTCCCAGAATATTCAGCAAAGTGGACTTTCCACTTCCAGAAGGGCCCAGCATCACCACGAATTCGCCCGGCAACAAATCGAGCGTGACGCCGCGGAGCGCATGGACGGTTACGTCTCCCATGCGATAGACCTTGGTGATCTCGTGCATGTGAAAGATGGCGTCGGAGGCTGCCGGAGCTGGCCCATTGGTCATCGCGAAACTGGTCTCCTCTGGGCGTTTGCGCGGTGAAGCTATTGATCCCATCCGTCAACGGTCCTGGGCGGAGCCGAGCATAGCTCTTCTATGGGCTGCCCTGGTTTGTATTCGAGCCTTTTGGAGGGCTCGCATCCTTCTTCGCGAGTGATCTTCAAACTAGGCTTGGTCATTTCTTCTTTCTGCGCCGCGGCGGTGACCGGCACCAAGTCTCGTTTCATCTGCTCAAACGCAGACGTCTGGATCACGACATCGGGCTTCGCAGCCAGGAACATTATCTCGCGTCGAGTGTCCACCATTCTTTGGTAGAAAGGCGGATGCGTCCGAAACCAGCTTGCGCCGTTTACATAGCCCTCTCGCGTGGCGATTTTGTCGAAGAATCTGATGAAGCCGCTCGGGTCATATCCCGCATTCCACGCATATTGCACTCCAAGTTGATCGGCTTCGAGTTCATATTCACGGCTGACTCCAAGGAGATTCAGGTTTAAGACCAAACCGAGCCCGTAGAATCCGTACTGCAATGCGTAATACGTGCCGATGCCTGCGACGCCCCCAGTCAAGATCAACGCCGCGACCTGTGCCGCCTGGTAAAAAATCGCCGCGATCGTGGCCCGCTTCATCAATTTGTTGGCATGTCGTCCAGCATCATGGGAGATTTCGTGGGCGATGACTCCGGCAAGTTCGGATTCGTCCTCCGCTGCCTCGAGAAGGCCGCGTTCGATGAATAAGTAGCCCCCTGGAAGCGCAAACGAATTGATTTCTCGTGACTGGAGGACGGAGACGTGGAGCGGAATTTTGAGGTCGGACTTCTGTGCGATCTTCTGGGCGACCGAGTTTACGTACTCCTGAACTGCTTTGTTTTCCACCTCGGGCGGCAGGAGCCCCATGCGCTTCATCTCTTCGATTGCTTGCTGGCCCTTTTTGATATCGTCCTGTTGATTTGCCGCAATTTCCCGGAATCCTATATCTTTCACGTCACTCCGCCGCCGGGTGCGATAGGCACCACTGGCGATCTCTTGTTGCGTTTGAAGGTATTGTGCGGGCCATTTCTCGACAAGGTCGAGTTTCGCGTTCAGATTGTCGTAGGCAGTCGGAATGGCATGACTTGAAAGCGCCTCTGCTTCGCTCCGGAGAAGCTCGAGATTTTGGATATTGCAGTGCAGCTTCTTCCGTTGATCTTCAGTCAGACTGGATGTTTTCTTTTTCAAATCCTTTTGTGCGGCGTCAATTTGCTTGCCGTATTGTTTGGCATGGTCTTTGAAGCGTGAGACGCACACCGACTTGCCCTGTTCCAGGGCCTTCCTTTGCCTCGCGATCTCGATTGAGATGGACCCCAGTTTCGGCGCTAGGTCAAAGAGCTCTGCATAGGACTTCTGTAAAAGTACTCGCAGCGCAAATGCCTCTTTGGGCGGAACTTCGTTCGTCGCTGGCGCTGTCTGTGCCGTCTGCCGCGCTGCGCATCCATCGAGAATCAGTCCAACAGCGGCGATTTGTACACTCAACAGGATGGCAATCGTTCGTCGAAACAGAATTAGCATGCCTCTCTCCCATGCGGTCGTCAGTCCGCTACTTGGCAACTAGAGTTCTACCTTGGACGACTTAGGGCTTCGCCGACTATAGCCGCCACGTAGTCCTGCCGCGCATAAACCATAACCTTACGGCGCTTTTCTGCAATCGATTCACACGGAAGCGATTCCTCCTTCCAAAGTGATTCAACGTCAACTCTAGGCGGGCAGACTCGGACGACGGATGACGTCGGTCACGGAGGATGGTGATCCGTATCACAAACCTGTGACGACTGGCCACTAAAGGATAAATAATGAATCGAAGGTCACGAGGGGAGCAATTCCGACCGAGTCCCCGGGAGGGGCTTGATGAAGATTCTGATTGCATGTGATGGCACGACTTCTGAAGTCGCATGCGCGCAAGCAGCCGCAAAACGTCCATGGCCATCCGGTTCTTGTTTCTGTCTCCTGAATGTCTTCAATCCATATCCATTCACTGCGGCACCAATCATCCAGTTGCGCCTGAAAGACAGCGCGATGCAAAACTTGGAGGCTGCGGGCAAACCGCTCCGTAATGCCAGATGGAACTCAATCACTGAAATAATTGCCGGAAGTGCCCGGAGGGATATCAATCGTTTCGCGAAGGAATGGCGTGCAGACCTAGTTATGATCGGCTGCAACGACCTAAGTGATCTCGGACGCCTTCTTCTTGGCAGCACTGCCAGGTCGGTCGTGCGTCACGCTCCGTGTTCCGTGGAGGTCGTGCGCCCACATCGCGGGGGCGCGGAAGATGCAGCTCGCCACACTGGAATGCGAATCCTGATTGCGACGGATGGTTCAGATTGCTCCGTGGCTTCGCTTCATTCTGTGGCGAACCGGCCTTGGCCAGAGGAAAGCGTCACAAAGATCATCAGTGTTCCCGAATTTATTTTGTTCAAGGATCCTTCCTTTCTGGACAAGCACGAGGCCAAGGATCTGGGCCAAGCTTCGATCGACGATGCCAAGGCATGCGTTACGGTTGGTGCAAAGATTCTTTCAGGCTCGGCATTGCAATTCTCTTCCGAGGTGCCCACTTTCGAGGAACGGCCATACCGCGTTATTTTGAACGAGGCGGAAAGCTGGCATGCGGACTTGATTGTCGTCGGGTCACATGGAAGGAGCGGGTTCGACAGGGTGGTCATGGGGAGTGTCTCGGAGGCGGTGGCGCTCCATGCAACATGCTCGGTGGAAGTGATTCGCCCGAAAGAAGCCAGCTAGACGTCCGACACTGCTACGTTCACACTGTGTTGACGCGTCGCCGTCTAGCTCGGAAGTCAAATCGTGACGGGAATGAATGACACTACGAGGAAGTGGGCAGCCATCGTCTGTCTGGTGGGTTGGCGGTGGTAACGCTGTAGCTCTGCTACCTCATCGCCAGGCCGTTTCTGGGGCCAGTCCTCATTGCGGTCATGTTGGCGATTGTTTTTTATCCGCTTCACGTGAGAGTTCAACGCTTCTTCCCCAGGCCAAACGTAGCTGCCGCCATCTCAACGACGCTGGTAATACTCCTGGTAACGATTCCCATGGTGCTTCTAGGAATATCCGTCAGTCGCGAACTCCGCGCGGTGGTTCAGTCGTTGCGCGAACAGAGTTGGTCCTTGGGACGCTTGAGCCCGTACCTTGTGAAATGGGGTGGCGATCTGCTGAGACGTCTGGGAGATCACATGGAACTCTCCCAGTTTGATCCCCAAGCAACGGTATTGCGTTGGGCCGAACAGGCTAGCCGTTACTTGTTTTCCATTGGTGCGGGGGTTGTGACCAACTTGCTTTCCTTCGTCCTCAACAGCGTTGTTGTTTTCTTTAGCCTCTTCTTCTTCCTTCGGGAAGGCAAAAATATTCGGCACGGATTCTCGGCAATGCTTCCGCTGTATCCCGATCAGACAGAAAGACTCCTCACCGGGATCAGTGAAACTATGATCGTAAATCTGTACGGAGGCCTGGCCGTGGGCGCAGCGCAGGGCATTCTGACGGGTCTTTCCTGCTGGGTCCTAGGGCTGCCAGCGCCGATTCTCTGGACTCTGGTCATAGGTCTCGCGCCCCTGGTTCCGGACGTTGGTTCGGCTCTCGTACGGGGCCCGCGTCGGTTCTCCTCCTACTCGGCGGACACTGGGTGAAAGCGCTTATTCTTCTTGTTTGGGGCGCCGCGGTAAAAGGACAAGTGAATGTGGTGGTCAGGCCTTATGTGGTCAGCGCTCGCGTAATGGTGCATACGCTCCTCGTGTTCTTCGCATTGCTCGGGGGAGTTGAGGCGTTTGGCATCGTTGGAATTTTCGTGAGTCCCGTCATCCTGTCGGTCACGTTGGCCGTGCTCGATATGCTGAGGACAACCAACTTCTCCTGGCAGGCAACTCCCGACAGCCCGCAACACGCCACTTTCCATGCCAAGCCAACCGAATAACGGCGGCCTTCGGGGCCTTACTCGCGAACAGGCCGCGGCTCGGTTTGAGGCAGATGGACCAAACGAGTTGCCCTCGGCTAAGCCTCGCAGTTTTCTGGCGATCGCATGGGAAGTCCTGCGTGAACCCATGATACTGCTCCTGGTGGCCGCCGGGGTGATCTATCTGGTCCTAGGCGAACCACGCGATTCGCTCGTCTTACTGATTTCGATCTTTGCGATTCTCGGGATCGATCTTATTAGCAAAACAAAACGGAACGCGCGCGGGAGGCATTGCGATATCTTTCCAGCCCCCGTGCGTTGTTGGCTCGAGGTAGTCAGCAAACGCGAATCGCAGGTCGGGAGGTAGTCCGGGGAGACATCGTCATTCTCACCGAAGGCGATCGTGTGCCGGCTGATGGTGTTGTTCTCTCTTGTGTCAGCCTATCCGTGGACGAGTCGCTGCTGACCGGGGAATCGGTTCCCGTCCGGAAATCCTCGGGAGATCCAGCTCTTAGCGTAGCCCGGCAGGGTGGTGATGACATCCCGTATGTCTATTCCGGAACCCTCGTTGTGCAGGGTCACGGCGTAGCCGAAATCAAAGAGGCAGGATCACGAACGGAATTGGGGCGCGTAGGCAGAGCGCTGCAGACGATTGAACCGGAGGTGAGTCACCTCAAGAGAGAAACAAAACGGATCGTTGGCATCATGGGAGCCCTCGGCCTTTCTATATGCGCTCTGGCGGCGATTATTTACGGCCTTTCAAGCGATACCTGGCTGAGTGGAATCCTGGTAGGGATCACCGTTGCAATGTCGTTGCTGCCGGAAGAATTTGCCGTTGTATTAACGGTGTTTCTTGCTCTAGGAGCTTGGCGGATTTCGCAGCAAAAAGTTTTGACACGGCGAGCGGCGGCCATTGAAACGCTCGGATCGGCCACAGTGTTATGCGTAGCTAAGACCGGCACTCTCACACAGAACCAGATGTCCGTCAAAAAGTTCTTTGCGCTCGGCGAGTTTCAGCAACTCGATGCTTGCAGTAGCATCCAGCTTCATGATGGCATCGCTGAACTTCTCGAGTTTGGTGTGCTCGCCAGCCAGCGAGAGGGTTTTGATCCTATGGATTTTGCTTTGCAACAGGCCGGCAAGCATTATTTGAATCCAACCAAACAGCTGCATGACACATGAAAGCTGTTACGCGAATACCCGTTGTCCCCGAAATTGTTGGCCGTTACTCGGGTTTGGGATGCGCCTGAGCACAATGGCCGGATTGTAGCTGTGAAGGGTGCTCCCGGTACCGTGGCGGAATTGTGCCAGAGCTCGCCGTCGCAATTCGAGGAAATCAAGAATCAAGCGGAAGCAATGGCAACGGAAGGATTGCGGATACTGGCGGTAACACGGGCCGATTCTATGAACGATGTCCTGCCAGCAGATCCTCATGAGTTCGCGTTCAAGTTCCTTGGGTTGGTTGCGCTGGCTGATCCGGTGCGTCCAGAGATCGCAGATGCGGTGCGAGAGTGTTATGCGGCAGGAATCCGGGTGGTAATGATCACGGGTGACTTTGCGGGTACGGCGAAGAGCATCGCGCGGCAAATTCAACTGCGGGAAAGTGAGAATGCTCTTACCGGACCAAAACTCGATGAGATGGACGATGCAACACTGCGTCGCGAAGTCAGCCGGGTCAACATTTTTGCTCGCGTTGTACCTGAACAGAAACTTCGATTGATCGAGGCCATCAAAGCAAATGGAGAAATTGTCGCGATGACGGGTGACGGTGTAAACGATGCACCGGCGCTCAAAGCGGCGTATATCGGCATCGCTATGGGCGGTCGCGGTACGGATGTTGCGCGCGAAGCCGCCGACCTAGTGCTGCTTGACGATGCCTTCTCATCCATGGTTCAAGCTATCCGTCTTGGCCGCAGGATCTTTGACAATCTCAAGAAGGCGATGGCGTACGTCATGGCTGTCCACGTGCCGATTGCGGGAGTCGCTTTAGTCCCGGTTCTGCTCAAGTGGCCGTTGGTCATGCTGCCTCTTCACGTGGTGTTTGTGGAATTGGTGATTGATCCTGCCTGCTCGGTTGCCTTCGAAGCAGAGCCGGAGGAATCCGACGTAATGGAGCGGCCGTCCCGCAATCCGGAACAACCGCTTTTTGACCGGCGAACCTTGACGCTGAGCCTGCTGCAAGGTGCAAGTGTCTTGCTTGTGGTCCTGGGTCTCTTTGCAGCCGCAATGTATCGCGGCGAAACAGCAACCAATGTCCGCGCTCTCACCTTTACATCACTGATCATCGCAAATTTGGCCTTGATCCACACGAACCGTTCTTGGACGCGGACCATCTTCGCCATGTGGCGTTCTCTCAATCCCGCCGTTCGGTGGATCGTGCTTGGTGCTGCGGGCTTCCTCGCTGCCGTCCTCTATGTACCATCCATTTAAGTTCTGTTCCGGTTTTCGCGGTTGCACGCATCTGACGTGGTGCTTTGCTTGGCGGCAGCGATGTTCAGCATTGTTTGGTTCGAAGTGTTGAAAATCGCAGGGCGCCAGCGGCCAACCCTGGCCTTGCGAAAATAGACAAGCACCCATTGTCACCGCGATTGTGCAGCATTTGGGAAGCGTCGCTATGCACGCGGATGCGAAACAAACAGAATTTTGCATCTACCTTTCGGCCATCCTGCTGGTGGAATTGCTACTGAATGCTTTCTTCGGATTGTGGTGGGCCGATCCCGTGGCGGCCCTGATCATGGTCCCCAACATTGCGAAAGAGGGCATCGAAGGAGTGCGCGGCATCGCGTGCAACGATTGTTGCCCGGTGTAGAGCGAACTGCTCGGTGGGACTGTAGACTGGCCTGGTCTGCCGCTCGATGAAGGCAGTTTGAGACACGGCGCTTAACTTTCTGACGAAGATTCTCTCTGCTGCAAAACGCCGCGACGCAGGGCGCGTTCCTTCATCACCGCGAAGAAAACTGGAACCAAAATCAGAACGTGAATTGTCGACGTAATCATGCCGCCGACGATGGGCGCGGCAATGGGCTTCATGACATCCGAACCTATGCCGCTTTCCCAGAGGATCGGGATCAGGCTGGCTAGGACCGCAGTGACAGTCATCAGCTTGGGACGCAAACGCTGCACTGCGCCCTCGATCGTGGCCGCTTCGATGTCTCCGTGTTTAAGTGGAGCACCTGAGGCGATTCTCCTATCAAGCGCCTCGTGGAGATAGACCACCATAACCACGCCGGTCTCGACGGCGATTCCAAACAGTGCGATGTAGCCAACCCACACGGCAACGCTGAAATTGTAGCCAAGCCAATACTGGAGAATCAGACCGCCAGTCATGGCGTAAAAGGTCGGGAAAATAAGGACAGCGGCTTCCGTGACCGAGTGGAAGATCATGTAGAGCAGCAGGAAGATCACGAAAAATACGACCGGGACGATGAACTTCAGCCTCTCCTTGGCGCGCACTTCGAACTCGTACTCTCCGGACCATTTGTAGGTATACCCGGGCGGAAGCTGTAATTTTTCGTTGAGGAGTCGGTTCGCCTTTGCGACAAATCCGCCGTAGTCCTTCGTTGCGAGGTCCAGATAGACATAGCCCGTGAGCAGGCCATCCTCATCGCGAATCATGGCGGGCCCACGGGAGAAATAGACCTTTGCTACCTCCGAGATGGGAATCTGGGCCCCGGTGGGAGTGGCAATTACCACACGCTTCAGTTGTTCGATGTCGTCACGAAAGTCCCTGCTGTAGCGCACGCTGACGGGATACCGTTCACGGCCTTCGATATTTTCAGCAACGTTTTCGCCACCGATGCCAGAAGTTACGGCGCGTTGGACATCGGCCACTGTAAGTCCGTAGCGCGCCGCTTCGAGTCGGTTGACTTCCACGTTTATGTAAAAGCCCTCTGCGACGCGTTCGGCAAAAATGGAACGGAGTTCAGGAATCCCGCCAAGAACCTGCTGCAACTGGGCACCCGCTCGCTGGATGGCTTCGACATTCGGACCTTGGATCTTGAGTCCCACGGGCGTCTTGATGCCCGTTAGTTCCATATCGAGGCGATTTTGCACGGGCATTGTCCAGGTATTCGTGAGCCCTGGGAATTGCAGCTTTTCGTCCATTTCGCGGATCAGTTTGTCGTACGTCATGCCTGCTCGCCACTGCCCGCGTGGTTTGAGCATGATGGTTGTGTCATACATGTCGAGCGGAGCGTTGTCGGTAGGGCTGTCGGAACGGCCGACCGCTCCGAAGACACTTTCGACTTCGGGGAAGGATTTGATGATGCGGTCCTGTTTTTGGAGCAGCGTCGAGGCTTGCGTGATGGAAATGCCGGGAAGAGCGGTCGGCATGTAGAGTGACGAACCTTCAAAGAGGGGCGGCATGAACTGACTACCGATGCGCCACGCGAGCGGAACTGTGACTGCCAAAAAAATCAGGTTGAGAAGCAGCGTCGTTTTCCGATGTCGCAGACAGAATCTCAGGATTGGCAAATACAACGCCTGCGTCCAGCGCGAGAAAGGATTTTCGGATTCCGGTCTGAGATGGCCGCGAATGAAAATCACCATCAAGACTGGAACGAGCGTAATGGCAAGGATCGAAGAAAATGCCACTGAGAGGGTTTTCGTCCACGCAAGCGGACGAAACATGCGGCCTTCTTGTGCCTCGAGAAGGAATACCGGCAAGAAGGACACAAGGATGACTAGCAAGGAAAAAAAGATGGCCGGGCCGACTTGCTTTGCCGCACCCATCAGAATGCGTCGCCTTTCGTTCTCAGTGAGCTTGGCTCCCGATGCCCCTGTTGCGGCAATGTGTTCCGATAAGTGTCGGTAACCGTTTTCGACCATCACAATGGCTGCGTCGATAAGCACACCAATGGCGAGTGCTAGGCCGCCAAGCGACATGATGTTGGAACTGACGTGCAAGAAATACATGGGTATGAATGACGCCAGGACCGCGATGGGCAGCGTGAGGATGGGGATCAGTGCCGAGCGGAAATGAAACAGGAAAGCAATCGTAACAAAGCTAACGATGACGGCTTCTAGGAGTAGATCGCGTTGAAGCGTTTCGATGGATGCTTGAATCAATCCAGACCGGTCGTAACCGGGGACAATTTCGACGCCGGAAGGAAGAGATGGTTTGATTTCGGCAAGCTTTTTCTTTACACCGTCGATCACTTTGAGCGCATTCATTCCGTCGCGCATCACGATAATTCCGCCAACACTTTCCCCTTCGCCATTCCAATCGACGACACCCTGGCGGATATCAGGACCAAACGCGACTGTTCCCAGGTCTCGGACGAGAACCGGCGTGCCGTTCTTCGTAGCGACGGGCACGGTTTCGAGGTCTTGTAGCGAACGGAGATAACCGAGTCCACGAACCATGTACTGAGCACCGCCCATTTCAAGCACCCGCCCGCCAACTTCATTGGTGCTATCGCGCACACGGTCGATTACCATCGAGAGCGGAATGTTGTAGGCGCGAAGTTTGTTCGGGTCCACGTTCACCTGGTATTGGCGGACGAATCCTCCAATCGAAGCAACTTCTGCAACGCCCGGGACGGTTTCCAGTTGATAGCGAAGGTACCAATCTTGAAGACTGCGCAAATCAGCAAGGCTGTGCTGATGCGAACGGTCAATGACCGCGTATTCATACACCCAGCCGGCGCCAGTTGCGTCGGGACCAATCATCGGAGACACGTTCTTTGGCAGGACACCCTGGAGTTGCTGGATGTATTCGAGCACGCGCGAACGTGCCCAATAGAGATCGGTGCCATCTTCGAAGACGACGAAGATGTACGCGTCTCCAAACATCGTCTGTGCGCGGACCGCCTTCACGTGCGGGGCGGCAAGCAACGTAGTCACAATCGGATAGGTGACTTGATCTTCGATGATGTTCGGAGGCTGACCTTCCCACGGGACGTGCACGATTACCTGAACATCCGAGATATCCGGAAGGGCGTCCAGCGGGATATTCTTCAGCGACCAGATTCCCGCCAGAACCAGCAGCAGTGTCCCCGTAAAGACCAGGAATCGATTATTCGCGCACCAATCAATCACTCGGGCAATCATGGCTACATTCCTCCTTGCGCCTGGAGGCTGAGCTGCTTCGTCGCAAGGGCAACCCCGTTCTTAACCGCTGTGATGGTGACCTTCCATGTTCCACCGCTTTCAAGCGTTACCTGACCTTCGTAGACGCCGTTGCCTTTTTCAGCGAGTGGCGTGACGACGTTCATCGCGGCCATGCCCATCTCCGGCATTCCAGCCATATAGCTCCGCGCACTAACCTGCGCGCCGGCGACCGGTGTGCCGTCCGCGCTGTTTAACTTCACGCGATACAGATTTGTTCCCTTATGAGGTGTTGCGGGGGCGGTCGTGAATTCAATTTGATCTGCAGCTTGGGCTGCGGGCGCGTTTATGGCGGCGGCTGCGCCAGCGCCGGGCGGAGGAGGGACGAAGGAACCGATGGCGGCTTGCAGCTGGCTTTCGGAATCGATCAGGAAGTTCGCAGAAGTGACGATGCGTTCGCCGGCTTTCAAACCTTTGAGAACGATGTATTGATCGCCTGCCTGAGGTCCCAGTTGCACGTCACGTGGCTCCAGATAACCCGCGCCCTGGTCTACGAAAACAATCTGCCGCGTCCCTGACTGAAGAACTCCGCTCAGCGGGATGACAAGCTGATTGCCGAGCGGCACGTCGAGCGTCACGTTGACGAACATTCCCGGAGAAAGAGTCAGATTAGGATTCGAGAAAACGAGCCGCACGCGCGCCGTGCGCGTTGTCATGTCCACGTCCGGGTAAATGAAATTAACTCTCCCTCGAAATACGCGTCGCGGATAGGAATCCACTGTGAGAGATGCAGGTGCGCCCACTTTCACTCGTCCCAGATCGTTTTGGAAAACTTGAGCGAGCACCCAGACGGTGGAAAGGTCCGCGATGGTGTAGAGGCGAGTTTCCGGCTGGACCATCACGTTGGGAAGAGCATTCCGCTCTGTAATGTAACCGGACACGGTCGAGTCGATCTCCAGGGCATCGGCAACTTGCCCTGTGGATTCGAGGCGCGCCATCTCCTTCTCGGGCACGTTCCACTGCTGCATGCGCTCTTTCGAAGAATCGAGCAGGGATGCGACACCTGTAGCGACGCCCGGCACAGTGCTTTGCGAGAGGTTCTTTACACTTTGTTTCGCGAGCAGGTATTCGCGTTCTGCGACGATGAGTTCCGGGCTATGAATCGTGAACAACCGCTGGCCTTTGCGCACGTATTGATAGGTCGCATCGGCGAAAACTTTCTCGATGTGGCCGGAGATTCGCGTCTGAATGTAGGAAACCCGTGTTTCGTCGATGGCGACAGTTCCGGTTGCTCGGATTTCGTCCTGTACCGGTTTCCGTTCAACGGTCCCAAACTTCACGCCGATGGACTGCAGTCGTTCAGGGGAGAGTTGAACGGGTGCGAGTGGAGTTTCTGTCGATGGCGGCGCAGAAACGGAAGCACTGGTCTGAACCGGTTGCATCGCGCTATTCGGCTCGGAACCGGGAGGGTGGTGCGTTGTGGCAGACTTTCGAGCGCTCCACCACAGTCCTGCCAGCACACTGAGGAAGACAACGTTTCCGACCAGCGCAAAAAGGAATGCCTTTCGATAGTTCCTCATGATCTTGCTCCTGGCTGCGTCATTCAGCGCAGCGACAATCCGGTGACTGCTTCGATTTGCGCCAATGCCGCTTCATGCTCAGAAAGGGTCTGCCAGTACTCCTCGTCGAGCTTGAGTACGTCGAGGAAGGAGGCGAGCAATGCTTGAAAGTCCTGACGGTTCGATTGATAGGCGGCCATACTGGCCTGGAGTTCCGCACGCGCCTGCGGAATCAATCCCTCGCGGTAAATCTTGAGCAGCTGCGCCGATTTTTCCGCCGCCAGGAACTGCTGTCGAAGCTGGAAAGCGATCTGCTGCGTCTGTGCTTCCCGCTCGCTTTTCGCGCGACTCTGATCCGCTTCTGCTTGAGCGAGTTCCGCCTGCTGGCGCCGGCTGCGGTAGATCGGAATACGCACGCCCAGCGTCACGGAGTAGTAGGCGCGGAATTGCGTGGGATCGGTTCGCTGCCACATATATTGCAGATTGAAATCCGGATAAAAGTCCTTCTTGGCAAGGTCGACCTGTAAGGCCTGTCTTTCGACCATTTTTTGGGAGCCGGCGATTTCGGGATTGTTGCTGTTCGCCGCGGCGAGTAATTGGTCGTAACTATAGGCAACGGTTGTTTCCGAGAGTTCGGTCGTCTCAATGTCGGGCGAGGACTGCGGACGATTGAGAAGCTGGTTCGTCTCGGCCTGAAGTTTTCCGGCTTCGAGCTGATTCGTGTTGATTTCCTTCAGGAGCTTGGTACGTTCGAGTTGAGCTTGCAGGACTTCCTGCTGATTTCCCATTCCATTGCGATAGCGGGCCTCCGCGGCCTGTTCGACTTGCTCGAGCAGCTTTCCGTCTCCTTCCAGAATTGCTTGGCGCTTGGCGAGATAGCCGAGCTGGAAGTAGGCCATCTTCACCTCTGCCAGAATTGCTCTGCGAACGGATTTGTATCTCTGCTGAATTACGTCAGCATCTTTCTTGGCAATCTCGCCGCGCAGGCGCAGTTTCCCGGGGTAAGGGATATCCTGCGAAATGCCAAGTCCGACGTAGGCGAAGTCGCTGTTGGTATACCCGGCAAACGGACGAGGACTGCCGACACTGACGTGCTGGAGAACGAATTGCGGGTCGGGAAGCGTCGAGACCTGCGTCGGACTCTGCTTCGCCGAATCCCAGCCATGCCGCGCCGCCTGAATCTGCGGGTTATTGCGCTCGGCCTCTGCAAGAAGCTCGCTGAGCTTCGCGGGCTCACCAGGCGGAGCAGGTTGCTGAGCCTGCGTCAGAACGGCGGGGAGCAAAGATAAGAGAGCTGCAAAAACGACCGCGAAATTGAACTTCATAAACTGTCCTTTCCCGATTCGGATCCAGTAGCCGAGCTGCCTGCCGGGGCTTCCGCCAAGAGCTTCGGCAATGCTGCACACATAGAGACACATGAGTGCGCGATGAGGTGGGGTTAGGAAAGTTTCAGATCAGGAAGGTGCAGTGCAGGGATTGAAACGAAGGAGGCGAAGGGTTCTGGACGACGGAGAATGGCGGCAGGGGCTGTGTGCGAGGAGAGTCGATTGGCCGATCGAGACCTACGGTCGCCAACTCAGCAGAAAACTCAAAAGTCTTATGCTGCGATTGGGGGATCGGCGCGCCAGAAAGAATACAGCACGACGATTCCGATGCCTTGAGAACCGGGGCATCGCTGTTGTTCAGGTTCATGTTGTCGCACTGGGATTGCGTTTGGGGCGTGGCGCACTCGGCCAAAATGGAAGTGAGGAATGCGCACTCAGAAATAGGCATCGCCCCGAGCCCTGCCAGACTCAACGCCAGCGCGAAAATGAGTGATCGCCGCATTAGTATTCAAGTCTACCATACAGGCCTTTTGCGAGGCCTTAAGCTAAAACTGTCCTCCTTCTGGCTACGGAATACGGTGAGATAAATCACGCGACCAAGTGACTGGCGTCACTAAGGATTCCGGTCTTAGTGAAGACGTTCCGTTTTTATAAGGCTTGGATCACGGTTCGTTCCCAAAGCGGCGGGTTGTCTGCCGGGCAATTAGAGTCGGCATCAGCGAAAGGAGTATCGGTGGAGCGAAGAAGCGCGACGACCGGAATTCCAGGCAAGAGTTCTCGGGAGTAGGAGATCAGACTCTCGCGCTCCAGCCGTGGGGCACCATGTCCGATAACGACAACTCCGATTCCTGAATCGGGCAGGTCAAGACTCCGCGCGTTGGAGGAGCCAAGAAGGGAAACTACCGGACAGCCATGCCGCTTGAGGATGGCTTCGCGCTCGGCGAGGAGGCTTGGCGAGAACTCGACTTGAACGATGGTGTTCACGGCGATCCCGGACCTCTCCGAATCGTTTTCCCTGGACACAGGTCCACCGTTCTTATCGGCAGTTCTCCCTGACCGTCGAGCCTATGGCTTCACGCCAACTTTGCGAAGAATCGTCATCATCGGACACCAGTTCGTAAAGGCGGACTGGAACAGGTTCAATCCTACGAAAGCGGTGAAGAGAAACCAGTAAGGACTGACCCAGTATCCGAGGGCAAGCGAAGCCATAACAAAGGCTCCTGCGATCAGCCTCAAGTAACGGTCTACATTCATGGCGTAGCCTCCTAGCTATTCCATCGTCGGCCTAAGCGACTCGCCAGCGGCGGGAATGGCCTGCCCGTTGTTGCGTTCACTCAGGTAGTAAAGAACAGGAACGGTCATTCGGGAGAGGACGGTCGAGGCAACCTCGCCCGCCATCAGTGAAATCGCAAGTCCTTGAAAGATCGGGTCGAACAAAATCACACTCGCACCAACGACGACGGCGGCGGCCGTCAACAACATGGGGCGGAAGCGCACCGCGCCGGCGTCAACCACAGCCTGTTCCAGGGACATTCCGTGCGAACGCCGAAGTTCAATGAAGTCCACGAGAATTATGGAATTCCGAACGATGATTCCAGCGCCGGCGATGAAACCAATCATCGATGTCGCTGTGAAAAACGCTCCCATCAACGCATGCGCCGGCAAGATGCCGACGAGCGTCAGCGGAATCGGAGCCATGATCACGAGTGGTGTCTTGAAGGATTTGAACCAGCCGACCACCAGTACGTAAATCAGCACCAGCACGGCAGCGAAGGCCAGGCCGAGGTCACGGAATACTTCGACGGTGATGTGCCATTCTCCATCCCACTTCATGGAGAGACGATCGCCGCGGTCCGGCAGCGTCGTGCCGGAGTATTGCTTCACGTGATGGCCGTCGGGCAGCTGGATCTTGTCGATCGCATCGCTCATTTTGAGGATGGCGTAGACAGGACTCTCGATTT
This sequence comes from Candidatus Acidiferrum sp., assembly GCA_041486245.1. Taxonomy (GTDB): domain Bacteria; phylum Acidobacteriota; class Terriglobia; order Acidiferrales; family UBA7541; genus Acidiferrum. The sequence goes on along the minus strand of JBGPLB010000005.1, from coordinate 26,549 downwards.
CACTGGCGACGTCGCCCGTGACGTACACCACGGGCCGCAAATTCTTGCGATAAACACTCTGATCGATCGCGGTCTCCCGGATATCAGTCACCTCGCGGAGAGACACCTGCCCGCCCGAGGGACCGGGCAACTTGAGATTTTGCAGATCCCCGATGCCGGAACGATCGGGCCGGGACAAGCGTACTTCGATGGGAACGTCTTCCCGAGATGCGGGATCGTGCAGCAACCCCGCGGATGCTCCGCTCAGACCTATCTGGACCGTCCGCGCGACTTCCGCGGCTGAGACACCATGCAGCGCCGCCTTGTCGAGGTCCACCTTCATGTCGTACATGTGCTGCGGGTCTTCGACGTACCAATCCACGTCCACGACGCCCGGCGTCTGTTGGAAAATCTTCTTTATCTTTGCCGCGAGTTCAGTCTGACCCTTATAGTCCGGTCCGTATACTTCCGCCACGAGAGTTTGTAGCACGGGCGGGCCCGGCGGAACCTCGGCGACTTTGATGCGCGCGCCGAACGGCGCGGCAATCTTGTCCAACTCTGGCCGGAATCTGCGGGCAATTTCGTGGCTTTGGGCCTTGCGGTCATGGCGAGACCGAAGGTTGACCTGAATATCAGCCTGGTTCGGCTGCCGGCGCAGAAAGTAATGACGGACAAGTCCGTTGAAGTTGTAAGGGCCTGACGTGCCGGAATAGATCTGGTAATTGATGACCTCGGGCTGCTGGCTCAGGTAACTGCCTAGAGCCTGCGCCACATGAGTTGTTTGCTCAAGAGGGGTTCCATCGGGCATGTCGATAATCACCTGAAACTCGCTCTTGTTGTCGAAGGGGAGCATCTTGACTTGCACCCACTTGAACGGAATGAACGCTACCGCAGCGAGGAGCAGAACCACTACGCTACCGAGAAAGACCCATCTCCGCCCGGGCTTCTCAATTAGGGGGCCCATCACCCGGCGATAGAAGCGCGTCGTCCAGCTTTCGGCCTCATGCCCGGATTCAGGATGGTCCGCGTAGTGATGCAGCAAGCGCAAAGCTGCCCAGGGTGAGACCACGAAAGCGACGACCAACGAAAACAGCATTGCCGCGGAAGCGCCCACGGGGATCGGGCGCATATACGGTCCCATCAAGCCCCGCACAAAAGCCATCGGGAGAATCGCGGCGATTACCGCGAAGGTCGCGAGAATGGTTGGGTTGCCGACCTCGTCCACGGCTTGAATAGCAACATCTGCGAGGGAACCGCCGCGATTTTCGGGCAGGCGGAAATGGCGAACGATGTTTTCGACGACGACAATGGCGTCATCTACGAGGATGCCGATCGAGAAGATCAGAGCGAACAGCGTGACGCGGTTCAGCGTGTAGCCGAACAAATAGAAGATCGCGAGAGTCAGGGCGAGCGTCACGGGAATGGCCAGCAGCACCACGCCTGATTCCCGCCAACCCAAAGCGAGCGCTATGAGCAGCGTGACCGAGAGCGTGGCAAGAAAAAGATGTTTCAGGAGTTCGTCCGATTTGTCCTTGGCGGTCTCTCCATAGTTGCGCGTGACGGTAACGTTTAAATCGTTCGGCAGGGTGTTGCCGCGAAGCGAGGCAATCTTTTGCAGAGCGTTTTCAGAAATGAGCGTAGCGTTCGCACCCTTGCGCTTGGCCAAGGTAATAGTTACAGCGGGATATTCCGCATGCGCACCGCTTGGCGTCGTGCCGTTTGCGCTGGCGAAGAGGACGTAGCTGTCAGGTTCGGCAGGGCCGTCCGTAATTGTCTCCACAATATCCCGCAGGTACACGGGCCCTCCCGCATGAACTCCCACGACGACTTGTTGCAGTTCTTCGGGGCGGGTGAAGAAGTTGCCGGCTTCGACTTGAAACTCCTGATTGCCACGCGCAAAATTGCCGGCTTGACTCCGTGTATTCGCAGCCCCGAGTTGCATCACGATGGAACTGGGCGTTAGTCCATAGGCCGCGAGGCGTTGTGTGTTCAGCTCCACGCGTAGTTTCCGTCGCTGGCCGCCGATCATCGTGGTTTCGGAAACGTCGTCCAACTGTTTGAGGGAGTGTTCCAATTCTCCTGCGATGTGCCGCAACTGGTAAGCGTCGTAGTTCCTGCCCCACAGAGTCAAAGCGAGAATCGGCACATCATCAATCGAACGCGCCTTGATGATCGGTTGCGAAACTCCCTGCGGGATGCGATCAAAGTTCGAATAAAGCTTGTTATAGGTTTTGACGATGGCGTCTTCTTCTTTTGTACCCACATAGAAGCGGACGATCACCATGCTGAGGCCGGGGTGGCTAATGGAATAGATGTACTCGACCCCCGGTATTTCGCGGAGCAGTTTTTCCATCGGCACGCTGGCGCGTTGCGTTACTTCCTCGGCCGACGCCCCCGGCATCTGGACGAAGACGTCGAGCATGGGGACAACGATCTGCGGCTCTTCCTCGCGCGGGGTCTGGAGGATGCTAAAGGTTCCGAGGAGCAGTGCGCCGACAATGATGAGGGGTGTCAGCTTCGACCGAATGAAAAGGTGTGCGATGTGGCCGGCTAACCGCAGAGTGTGACTGGAATTTTCCGGCTTGGGAGAATTTTCGCTCATGGTCTGGGTGCGATTCGTTTGCCGCTCAGGTCGCGGTCTCCGGGCGCAGAAACCAGCTTTTCTCCCTCCTGTAGTCCGGAGAGAATCTCAGTCTGTTCGCCGGCACTCTTGCCGATAGTGACGTACCGGAGTCCGGCTATCTGGTTCGCGTCCAGGACGTAAACTCCCAGGAGCTGACCTCGCGTCACCAAGGAGTTGTATGGAATCAATAGCGCCGACCGCTCCCCGCGAGGGAAGTGCGCCCTCCCGAACAGCCCGGAGCGGAGACGCGCATCGGCGGGCAATTCGACCTTCACGAGGAAGCTGCGGCTGGTGGCATCGGCCGCCGGAATGATTTGGACGACCTTGCCGGTCAGTGGAACATTTCCAAGCGCATCGATCATCACAGGGCTGACCTGACCATTGCGGACCGTGCGCAGCTCGCTTTCGTCGACGGTTACTTCCAGGCGGTAGCGCCGCGTATCCTCAATCGTGAACATGGGCGAGCCCGGCGTCGCCAGCATTCCAGTGTCGACCTTTTTCTCAGTCACTACACCGGCAAACGGGGCGCGGATGCGCGTGTAGGCGAGCGAAGTCCGAGCCTGAGTCAATGCGGCATTGGCTTGTGCCTGTCCCGCGCGGGCGATATCGCGGTGCGACTCCGCGGATTGGTGGCGTGCTCTGATCTCATCGAATTCCTGCGGACTGACCGATTTCTTTTCGTACAGCTGTTGGTAGCGTTGCAGGGTTGCCGCGGCGAGAGTGAGGTCCGAATCCGTGGCCGAGATTTCTTTTTCCGCAGCAGTCAAAGCAGCCGTGGCTTGCTCCATCGCAGCGCGAGGTTGCGCATCGTCGAGAATCGCGAGGACCTGGCCGCCTTGCACGCGGTCGCCCTCCTGAGCTTGGATCTCAATGATGTTGCCGGTCACTTGGCTGGAGACTTGACTGGTTTGCGTAGCGCGCACCGTCCCAACCGCCTCCACCCAATCAGGCATCGTCGTCCTTTGCGCGACAATCACCGGAATATTGCTCACCGTTTCCGGCGGAGCGCTCGCCGCACGGCGCTCATTCGCGCACCCCGCCAGCATTGCGCCTAGAGCCATAGCCAAGAGGTAGAACACTTTGATCGCGGAATTCCTGTGACTCATGGCATCACCACGGGAGACTGAGGATTCAATGTTCCGCTGGCCAGTTCGAGGTTCGCGTAGGAGGTGTGATAGCGATAGACGTTTGCCCAAAACTCCGTCTGGCTTCGCCGGGCTGCTTCTTCTGCCGCGAGAAGGTCGGTAATCGTCGAAAGGCCGGAGTCGTAGCGGTTCTGATTGATGCGAAGGCTTTCTTGCGACTGTGCAATCGCTGCACGACCTACTTCCACCTGCTGGCGCGCGGCGTCGAGATCGTAGTAAGCGCGCCGAACTTCGAGCCGGATTGCGTCGCTGGCCATTTCTTTCACGGCCGCAACCTTCTCCTGCACTGCGCGCTCATGGGAAAGCCGCGCTCGCTTGGCTCCGCCTTGGAAGAGGTCGAACTGGACTTCGATTCCGGCCAGCCAGTTATTGCCGCCTCCACCAGCTGCAAAGGTCGGTTTATCAGCCTCCCAGCCCGCAAACGCGTTCACTCGTGGGCCAAAGGAGGATTTCGCGATGGCCACACTCTGTTGTTGTGCAGTTTCCTCCGAGCGGATCCGCTTCAGGTCCGGACGCAGTTCCACCGCTCTTTTTTCCGCTTCTTCCAATGTCGTTGCCGGTAGATTGCGTTCGACCAGCGGCTCAGTCGGGTCGAAATCATTGTGCGTGGAGAGCCCCATCGAGGTGCTCAACTGTGCTCGTGCCAGCGCGAGGTTGTTTTGGGCGCGAATGAGTTCCTGCTTGCGCGTTGCCAATCGCACTTGGGCACTGAGTAGATCGGATTCCACAACCACGCCGCTGTCGAAACGATTCTTGCTTCGGTCGAGGATGGCTTGTGCCGTCTTCGTGCTTTGTTCGGCGATCTCCAGTTGTTTCCTCGCGAGCAATGCGCCGTAGTAGGAGTCCACAACGCGGAAGAGGATTTCCTGGTCGGTGCGTTCAAGTTGATGGGCCACAGCGTCCCTTACGCGCTCCGCACGTGTGACGGCACGCCAACTTCCGAAGGAATCGAAAAGATTCCATGTCCCGCCAAAGCGTGTCGCGAAATTGCTGAAGGGAGTTGGCGTATTCAGAACGTTCAGTCCGAAGTCGGCCGTCGTGAACCGTTGCTGCCGTAGTTTGCTGCCGAACACGTACACGGGGTCGTTACCGTGGGTGGCGGTCTCGGAAAACGTGACGTGCGGGAGGAGAAGGGAACGCGCCTCCCGAACGTCAGCCGAAGCGGCTTTTGTATCGGCGAGTGCGGCTTTGCGCTCCGGGTTCTTCTCGAGAGCGATGGTGACGGCCTGTTGGAGGGTGATAGGCGAGGGCTGTTGTGTTTGTTGTGCGAAGAGCCTTCCCGGAAGCGACAGCGCAAGAAGCGAGGTCAACAGGGCATTCCGAATACGGCCGGGTATCCTCTTGTGTTGCGCAAGTACCTTGGGCGGCATTTGCCTTTTTTCACCGGGTTGTCGTCCGAGCGTTCGCATGAGTTTCACGCTTGTACGGTCACTGGAGTCGGCGCGAGCCAGTGCGTTTTTTCCTCTACAATCTCGTACGTTGTATGCAGGCTGGCGGTCTGCTTGACCATGGCGCTCACCGAGCAGTACTTCTCCTCGGACAGGCGAATCGCTTCCTCGATTGCGGCGGGATCTATTTCAAGACCTGTAACCACATGGCGGATGCGGACCGCGGTAAAGACCTGCGGCGGGCGTTCCGCCTGATCGGCTTCGACTCGTACCTCATAGCCGGTCACCTTCTGGTGGAACTTCTGGCGAAGGATGGTGATGACATCGAATGCGGTGCAGCCAGCCAAGCCCACGGCGACCAGCTCAATGGGCTTGGGACCGGTGCCCCCTGCCGCGTCGTCAAGCAACATGTGGTGTTCGCTGCCACTCGTCGCGGCGAACTGGCGCGCCGTCTTAAATGGTTGAGTAAGCTGAACGTTAGCAGCGATCATTTCTACCTCTCATCGGTCCCCCTGTCATTCGGGGCCACACCAATAAATGCAAGGGATTTGGTTTTGTTACAGGAGAATGGTTGTCGGCGGGGCGGAGCATACGTGCCTGCGCAGCGGACGAAACTGCGGTAAGGATCGAGTCTGCTTGTACCGATGGCAATTGTTGGTTCAAGGAGCCAGATGTGACTGTGATATGGGTCACAGTCGTATGTGATTTCCAGGATGTTCGGGGATCGCTCGCAGGCTGCTTTCAACTTTAAGAAACTCGTGGAAGGGCTAAGCTCGATTCAGTTGGCAGCGCCTCGTCTCGCGATCTTGCTCATTAGCCCTTGATAGTCCGCGATCACTTCGCGCCTGAGTCTCGCGGCGAGTCGCGGGTCAGGTGACTCATTCGGTGCTGTTCGGCACTGTTGGATGGAGTTTTCCAGGCTCGATAGAAACGCTTTGCAGGGCTCGCAGCCGTCCATGTGCTTTTCGAGTTCTTCACAAAGGGAATCATCAAGCTCGTCATCCAGGTAGTCTGAGAGTTCGGCGAACATTTCCTTGCAGCGCCGTTGGCGCGGCTGCGCAGAGAGTTCCGCTTGTCGAGAGGGCTGCGGCGTTTCACGGCGTATGCGAAGATGCTCCAGCTTAGCCAACTCCTTTCGCACGAAGAGCCGCGCCCGGTGAAGGCGCACTCGAATTGTCCCTGGACGGAGGCCCGTAATTTCGGCGACATCGGAGTCGGACAACTCTTCCATGTCATGCAGGACTAGAATGAGCCGATAGTCCGGCGGCAACTTCTGCACCGCGTCTCGGAGACGCTTTGCACTCTCGCGACGCAACAGGGATGCTTCTGGCGTGCTCTCTGGAGTGCTTGATAGCTTTTGCAATTCCTGACGGTCGGGCATCAATTCTTCGAGCGAGAGAGCTTCCTTGGGAGCAAATTTGCTCTTCCGTCTGCTCATCAAGCAGCGGTTCTTGGCGACCTTATAAAGCCATACCATCAACGCTTTGGGGCTGTCGAACTTCGGCAGATTGGGAACCGACTTAAGCAACACTTCCTGCATGGTGTCTTCGGCATCCTGTTGCTGGCCGCACACCTTCATGCTGAATGAGAAAACCGTCTTCTGAAGTAATTCCAGTGCCTCCTCCAAGGATTTGGGGTCTTTGCGTTGGATCAGTTGAACGACTTGTTCGATTTCGGGTCGCACGGCCTAACTCTAGCATGACGATCTTGGGCGCTGGTTCGGCTAGAAAGCTGCCGATCTTGATGTTAGACGGAGATGGAGGTCTACTGCGAGGCTAGTCCTGAAACGTTCTGCTTCAACCGGTCGATTTATGCCGCGAAGTACTTCGGCAAATAAAAGCACAAGCGAGCGACGCCCTGAACAGTTTCTGCTGAAGTCGCGGCGGTTTTCCAGACCGCAATGATAAGTATAGGAGATTTAATTACCTATTGCGATTGTATGGCGGTTTTAAAAAACCAATTTGCTGAACTCTTACTGAACAATAATCTGCAAATGAGGGATTTCGGTGCAACTAGGAAGTTTGCAATGCTAACAAAACAAACGAAAATCGACCAGTACGAACAGGTCAGGGTGAATTAGCAAACCGCCGCCTTGCGTCACCCGATTGAAGCATTCAATAGAGTCCGACAACTGATTTGACTGCGCCAATACTGTGCCAGAATCCTACGTTTCCAGGCTATGGGGTTAACTTTGAGCAAAAAGCAGATTCCCCGATTTGTTGGAAACGTTAGTAGTTAGAAGTAATGGACGGACTTGTTGGAGTCGTGTGTCGTGCGCCCAAGGCAGGCGCTCCCCTTGACAGTGGAAATACAGTTCGGCGAGGTTGCTCCAACCGACGACATCACGAGAGTGTGCCCAACAAATTTGCGCTAGCTCAGGGGTTCATCCCACAAACCAGGAACAAATCGAGAACAAATTGGGAACAAACTAACAAGGAACACCCGTGAAATAGGTCGATCACCACATCCGTAAGTCGTTGAGAAGCAAAGACGGGCTAGGGTTTTATCCGGCTCATAACCCGAAGGTCGTCAGTTCAAATCTGACCCCCGCAACCATGGGCGCTTATGAGGAAAATCCTCTAAGCGCCCTTCTTATTTACGGTTACGAGTTGATCCGTAACACTTCGTTGGACTGATTAAACGCCGCTGAGTTGTTCCTGTTCCCGATATTGGGAACAATTGCGACTAATTCTCCATAGATTGCCCTTTCTACAGGTAGTGCGGACTCTCGTTTCGCTTCCGCAGAAGTGTGCGTGTAGATGTCTGCGGTCATCTTGATTGTGGAGTGCCAGAGGAGCTTTTGCGCCAGCTTCAGTTTTCCCGGCTGCTCAGTAACGATGCCCGGAGCCGAATGCCTGAATGTGTGAAAGCCCGACGCACCTTTCTCTTGCGGAATCTCCAGGCTGTCCAGATTTGGGTAGAGAGAACATCTTTTCGAACTACGTCCGGATCTAGCAACAACCCCATCCTGTTTTCGAAACCCCAATCTTACTAAGCTGAGGAGCCCAGTTTTAGTGGGGAGCGCTGCAGGATGAACAATCTCAGGAAGCACTACATGCATGACCCAGACTGCGCTGTTTTGAACAGACGCGGGTTGCGAAATCTCCTATCTTTGCCAAGATCAGATTTTCAAACAGCGCGCTACTGAAGACGCTCCGCCGCTAGGAAGCCTGAGATGGACGGTCTGCTCTGAGGAGGGACAAATGGCAGCTGAGAAGGTAAAGAAATGCGCGCATCCAAACTGCTCATGCACGGCAATGGCCGGAAAGTATTGCAGCATGCAGTGTGAAACAATGGAAAAGGCTCCTGACATTGAGTGCAAATGTGGCCATCCCGGTTGCGAGGGCAAAATAGATTAGAAAGCCCGCTGCGCTCCAGAGGCTACGCCACGCTTAGTAAAACCAGCTTAGATTTTGTGAGAGATGAATCCAATGAAGCCAAGCACACAAGATGAGGTAGAGGGCAAGTTTCATGACTTGAAAGGAAAAGTTAAGAAAAAAGCGGGGCAGCTGACGAATGATTCCGACCTCGAAGCCGAAGGCAAAGCCGAAGAGATAAGCGGGAAAGTCCAAGAAAAAATCGGACAGGTCAAAAAAGTTCTGGGCAAATAAGAAAACAGTTCCGCGCGGGAGGAGGCTGGATCCACAAAGCATCCGGCCGGAACGCTAGGAGTCGCGAAGCAGAGTTGCAAGGATGTTGCAAACTGAGAGGAGTCTCAAATGTTGCTTTTAATTATCGTGCTTTTGCTGTTGTTCGGCGGCGGCGGGGGTTATTACGGATACTCGAGATGGGGAAATCGCGGAGGCATCGGGATCGTCGGGGCGGTACTCATCATCATGCTAGTCGTGTATCTATTTGGCGGACTCCGAATATAAAGAGATCGAACCACACTTTTATCGTGGGCGGAGGAACGGGAATCAGTGAGGCGGAGTTATGAAAAGTGCCGTCCGATTGGATCACCTTGCAACGTGGAACGAAGTCTGCGATGCACTAGCGTATTTATCCCGCGATGCCTTTGAACTCGTGCGCGCGCGCTACGCTGACATCGAACTGGAAGCTGATTTGGGCAATGGCGTGGATGTGCTTTGCGAGGAACTGGCATGGTTGCGAGTTGGCAACGAAGCGCTGGATTCCTGGTTGAACTGATTCCGCAGCGAGAGTGCAATTTCCTGTGTTCTTGTGAACAACCGGGAAAATAGCCAGCAATCGGTAAGCGCTGAAAACAGAATGAGATCGCCGGAGTATTTCGAGTCGTTTCAACGTTCTTAGCAGTCAACGAATCGTTATTTTGTGATAGGAAATTTTATGCCTCGGAATTCTCACCAAAGAGCCGCCGAGCTTCACGAACTGGCAGCCCACTGCGCAGCCGCTGCTCATCACGGCAAAGAGGATCATCTGACCGGACACGAACACTCCAAACAAGCGATGGAACACGCAGCGAAAGCATTTAAGCACTCACAAGAAGCGCACCAGAAATCCGAGAAGGCCACTGGCAAGCAATAAATTAGGGCACCAAGCCAGGTCCGACGCCCATGCGCACCGCGAGACAGTCCCATTCTGTACAGACATAGCGCGGGGATCCTTTTACTCTTGATTGATTGGGATTTCGTTGTGATAACTCTTGGGCAGTATGGCCTACTTCAATTTTTCAATGAGGAGACGGGACGCCCGAGGTCGATTCAAGCGCGCATCTCGGAGAAAAAGGAGAAATATGAGAGCAACCATGATGTCAGGTACATTGTTAGCGATACTCGCTGTTGGGACTCTTTCCGGATGCTCGAGCACACCGACGAAATCGGCGGATGTGTCCGACGCCATCCGGCAGTCGCTCGATCAAGCGGGGCTAAAGGATGTCAGCGTCAGCCAGGACCGGGACAAAGGCGTGGTTACACTCACCGGCACAACCACATCGGAGGCGGATAAGTCTCAAGCCGAATCCATCGCCAGTTCCATCGGCGCAGGGCAAGTTATTTCTGACCAGATTGCCGTGCGGCCTCCTGGCGGGGAAAGCATAGCGAAGAAGGTGGACGCGGACCTGGACGCGGGGATCGGGGAAAACTTTGATGCCGTGCTGGTGCAACACAGACTGGATAACGACATCAAGTACGACGTGAAGAACGGCGTGATCACGCTAAAGGGCAATGTTAACTCGCAGGCGAAACGAGCCTCGGTGGAACACATGGCGGCGGGCGTGCCAAACGTAAGGCAAGTAGTGAATGAACTGGAAGTGAAGAATCAGAAAGCAAGTTCTACTGATTAGGAGTCTGGCGCAAGCCATACTCATGAGGCAACCGTGGGTTCTCAGGAAGACTCCGTCGTTTTGAAGGAAACGACGAGGGGATTTGTGACCAACTCAGCGGGACTCAGTCGTTGGCAAAAAGCACGTGGCCACGCTCAGTCTTGCTGCGGTAGATGGGATGCCGAGGGCCCTGGGGCAATAGGCAAGGATATGTTGGAAGAAGCGTTGTCGCCAACATGCAGCCCTCGGTGCCGTCTTCTGTCAGGGCCATCCCCGCAGGCGAATTCAGAAGTGGTATTTGTTCTTTTCCGGGGAGTTCGCCGCTCAAATAGGCGTCGATGCTCTTTTCCATGTCCGCCGGGAAGGGCGGCGGGGGGCCGACGAGCTTTTCCTGGTAGATCTTCAGCATCATTTCTCTGAACACGGGCAGCGCGGCTCGGCCGCCTGTTTCCTGCCTGCCCAGGGTTCGATTGTCATCAAAGCCGATACGCACCGCCACTGTGATCCCGCCGGGCCCATACGTGGATCCCACAAAAAGAGCGTCTCGGTAGCCGTTGGTAGTGCCGGTCTTACCCATTACGGGGATTGGGAAGGCTCGCGAGTCGAGCGCGTGTGCGGTGCCCGACGGGATACGCACAACACCGCGCAAGCCTTCCTGAATCAAGGACAATCCAAACTTGGCAGCGTTCGATCCGCAGCAGAGTCGCTGGTAACTGTAAACAACCTCCCCGTCCCGGCGTTCGATTCTATCTACCACATGTGGATCCGCGAGTATGCCGCTGGCCATCACGCGATAGGCGTTTGCAAGTTCGAGCAGAGAAACTTCAGATGCGCCAAGAGCAGTGGTCGCATAGGGCTGCAGCTTAGTGCGGATGCCCAGGTCGTGCGCCGTTCTTAAAATAGAATCCATTCCGATTTCTTGGGCAATCCAGATGGCAACCGCGTTTCTCGATTCCGCGAGGGCTTGACGCGCCGGGATCATGCCTTTGAATTCGCCATCGAAGTTGGAGATCCACTTGAGAGGACGATTCCTGGCGGCAACCAGGGAGATAGGTTCGTCGGGGACGAGGGTATCAAGATCGAAAGCGTTTTGACGAAAAGCGGCGAGGTAGACAATGGGCTTCATGGTCGAACCCGGTTGGCGAATGGACTGCGTAACGCGGTTGTAGTCGCTATACCTGGTGTTGAGACCCTTGAAGACGTCTCTCCCACCCGATTCGGCGAGTATGGCGGAATCACTGTTTCGCAGTACAACCACAGAACCCTGAATCATGCCTGCGCTTCGAGGATGCCGCTTTTCATAGAGGTTTAGGCCATTGGCCAGCGCGGCTTTCGCAATGTGCTGGATACGATCGTCGACGGTGGAATACACCTGGATATGGCCTTGCAGTAGCTGACCAATTCCGATATCGGGGCGAGCCGCGGGCCCGAGCTGGAGGCTTAGAGCCTTGAGTTCTGCGAGAACATTTTCTGCTGCTGCAGGCGCTTCGATCGGTTCCGCCGCATGAACAGCAATGTGAATCGGGCTTTGCTGGAAGCGCCGAGCCGTCTCAGCTGACAAAAAGTGATTAGCGGCCATGAGGGCCAAAATCTGGTTTCGCCTGCGCATGGGCTTCTGAAGGTCTGCCGCGTTGGGAGCGTATTCGCCTGGGGATTTCGTGATGCCTGCGAGAAGCGCGGCCTTGTCCGCGTCGTTTGCAGTAAAAGACTCAAGCGATTTGTCGAAATAATACTGCGAAGCCGCTGCGAACCCATATCTGCCATTCCCGAGGTAGATGAAACTGCTGTAGCGCGCGAACAACTCTTCTTTTGCGTCGTGCTTGGACCCGTAATGTTTCTCCATCTCCTTCTCGAGCCAGAGAGATAGACGCATCTCTTCGACCTTCCGCAAGAACTTGTTCGTAGAGGGCACGCCGATCAAACAGGCCAGGAAACCCGGGACAAAGCCCTGGTGCTGCGGTGTGTTGGCGTTTTCTGCGCTGGTAAGTTTTTGCAGAAAGTAACCGCGCACGAGCTGCTGCGTAATCGTGGAGCCGCCTTGGGGAAAGATCAGTGCGCTCTCCCGGGTATCCGCGCCGTCGGATTTTTTGGGGTGGGTGAGCATGGCGCTAAGATTTGTCTTGGCCAGAACACGGAGGAAGACGGAATAGTCCACTCCCGAGTGGGAGAAGAAATATTGATCTTCGGCCGAGAGTACCGCCTGGCGCACAACCTCAGGAATATCTTTGTATTGGATAACCTTCCGGCGTTCCCGCGCCAATTCGATCAGCACTTGGCCATTCGCGTGGTAAACGTGACCTATGGTGGGAGGCTCAAAGCGTATAAAAGCATCCAAGTTCGGCAAATTCGCTCGGTTGAAATTGATGTAGAAGAGCCCGAGAAGCGCAAAGAGCACGGGCAAAGCCGCAAATACAGCCGCGACCCAGAAAAGGCGACGAACCTTGCCATTGCTCCAAGCGGCCTTACATGCCTGGCGTAAGTCTCGAGGAAAGCGCCGAATGATTGAGTTGGTGTCTAGCAAAGGAGTTGTGCAATCGGAGCGAGCAATCGTAAGTACCCAGCCGCTGCGCACCTTTCCGATGGCCGGGGGGTAGAGAGATCAATTTCGCAGATTGAGGCTAGAAAGTCTGTGCTATATGGCTCACATCCGGAGACTCGAGCCAATTCGGTGGGATGGCATCGAGGAGTTAGGAAGGAGGTCAACCGGATGAATCAGGCTTACACGAACTTGAGGAGCGCTGAATCGTGCCAAAGGTAGAGGAACCTACGTCAGGAGGGGGGAGGGGGCCTGTCGAGTGCTTTCGGCCCGTACGTTGCGACCTACTAGCTGGCCCCCTCATTACAGGGGTACAACCCAATTGAGGAGCTCGTGAGATGGAACTCCGTCCGGGCGAAAAGAAGCCCGCCAGGTCGGCAGCGCAAAGCTGTCGAAAGGCTCGTTTTCTACCAAACGGAATTTTTGAAACGGCGAGGAGGTGAAAAGAACTCGGCCCAGCCCTGCTTTCCGGTCCCTGACATTCTCCCCTCGCCGTTTATGCGCCCATCCTAGGGGCACCGACAACGTCTGTCTGTTCTGTTTTATACACCTCGGTGCGCTGACTAAACCCGGATGAATGGGGCGCGGGAAAGCTGCGGACGGAGGACCTTCGCTGTACGATTGCCGAGCTTCACGTTGGACGACTCACATATGTGGCAGCGACGGCTTCCGCCGCCTGGAAAGAACTGATTTATCTTGTCGGACTGGGCGCATGTACTTTATCGAACAGTCTCGCGCGCGCAGGCGCAGCATACTAACCAGCAGCTCGGGAACCAGGCTTGGATTTCTTGCCGTGCGGAGAAATAAAAATGAAAGCCAGATACCGCGCTTATCGCGAGTACCTCGTGACGAGCACCCATCGTGAAGCGGCCGTGCGGATGGATGAAACATTTCGTCACTCGTATCGCTACTGAATTACGCGCGGGCAAGTCCCTGGGCTTGTGGCTCTCAGCGACCCGAAAACGTGCGGTTTTTTTCGAAGCAAACGGGGAAATAAATGGCACCTCAAGCGGCTAGTACCATAAAAATGAAGGAAGAATGTTTAGTAGGGGCGGGCCAGCTTGGGGACGCTCAAGCGCTCAATGCGCTTTTCCGCCGGCACCATCAATCCCTTTTTCATTCTGTGCTGCGGGTCATGGGCAACCACGAAGACGCGGAAGACGCTCTACAGGACGGGCTGCTCTCGGCCTTTCGAAATCTGAAAAGCTTTGAAGGCCGTTCACAATTCTCGACATGGCTCACGCGAATCGTCATAAACGCTGCTCTCATGCGTCGCCGGAGTATGGCGTCCCGCCCAGCAGTGGCAGGAGGCGAAGTACAAAGCAAAAATGAAACCCCGCTCACGGAACGATTGGTCTCCAAAAGCCTGACGCCCGAGCAACTACTTGGCCGGATAGAAATTCGTGAAATGTTCAAGGATCACATCGAGGAACTTTCCCCGATTCTCCGCACAGTGTTTCTCCTGCGCATTATCCGGGAGTGCACAACCAACGAAACGGCTAGGATATTGAGCGTGCCCGTAAACACGGTAAAAGCCAGGTTGTGGCGCGCGCGCCGTCAACTTGCCAAAAGCCTGAGCCGAACTTCATTCGATGGCGTAAACGCAGCCCCGATTCATTCCCCTCGACCTGTCTTGCCTCCGGTCAGTTAAGATTGCGGCGGCTTCCAGAATGGTCGATAGGGAAAGTTGGAGAGAGGCTAAGCCATATGAATCGATTTCGGAAAGAGGGATACAGTGACTGCGATGGGGAGTTTGGAAGTGCACCAGTCGCTGCGAAAAGCATTCCGAAGCTCGGGTCACGGGTAACCCAATGAATCGGCATGGCTTGTTAATGTTTGGCGGTCATCGAAGGAGGCTGCGCGGGCGGGCCGGTACTGTGCAATATTGAACAGTCAGGAGAACGGCGCACCATGCTATTCTGACGCATGGTGTCTACCCAAGTTCGACGTGTATCCGCCCAGGGCCTTCGCTCTCCCAAGAAAGCGCATTTAGGAAGCACTGCGTTTAATGCGAAATTGTTTCTCGACTCGACGGGTCTTGGAAGAACAGTCGGCCGGTATGCAGCAAGAGAAACCATCTTCGCGCAGGGCGATCCCGCGAAGAGCGTGATCTACATTCAAGAAGGTGGTGTAAAGCTGAGTGTAGTCAACGAGGTCGGCAAAGAGGCCGTTGTGGCCATCCTCAGACCGGGAGATTTTTTTGGGGAAGCATGCCTCGCAGGCCAGCCCGTTTGCATGGGGACGGCAACCGCGATTACACCCACCACCGTGCTGGTGATTGAAAAGAGCGAGATGATTCGGGTGCTCCACGGAGAGCACGAGTTTTCCGACCGATTCATCGCCTACATGCTGGAGCGAAACATCCGAGTTGAGGAGGACCTGGTCGACCAGCTGTTTAACTCCAGCGAGAAACGACTGGCGCGAACGCTGCTGCTGCTTGCGCGCTATGGTTTACCGGGCCACACTCAAAAGATTCTGCCGAATGTATCGCAAGAAACTCTGGCGGAGATGATCGGCACCACGCGGTCCCGCGTGAACTTTTTCATGAACAAATTCAGGAAACTGGGCTTCATTGATTACGACGGTCAGATCCGGGTCAATGATTCACTCCTCAGTGTAGTTCTGCACGATTAAACCAGAATTCCAAGGCCGAAGGAAATAGCCAAGTGTAAGTTGCGGCTAGTCGCCGGTGTAAACGGCCATTGTATGCATACACGAACTGGCGATGCCTGGTAGGAAGTTCAACAGCAGCGAAGATGGAGTTCTGGAAGGAATCCTAAGAAGCCATAGGCGGCGATTCTTAGCGTTTTTGCCGGTTCCCACCCAATATTCCAACTCTATCGAATGAGCGTGTAAACTGGCGCTAGAGCCGCTCTCGAGCGTTCAGTGGGAGGCGGAGGGCGGCTGCGTTTGCGGGGGCGTCTCCGAGAAGATTTGCTTGGCGGCGGGCGGAAGCTCGTGCATGTGGCTTAGAAATGTCACTAGCTGCCAGAGTTGATGCTCATTCAAGACGTTTTTCCACCCGGGCATAGCAGTCCAGCGTATGCCGTGTTGCACGATATAAAAATTATGGTTCTCCGGCATGTCGGGCTTGTCTTGCACGAACTGGGGTGCGGGAGGATTCAGGGAGTCAGCAAGAGGAGATTTGGGATGCGCGGGATCGCCATGGCAGAGGGTGCAGTGGACGCGGTAGAGACGAGCTCCCGCGACCAAGTTGGCTTCGTCTGGCGTGACGGGATTCGTTAATTCGGGGGCACCCCGCGCGACGCTCGCGTCCATAGCTCGCCCGGCGATGGCGGTTTCTAACTTGGACGGAGGATTGTCGGCGCGCATATTGACGAACCCCTTCAGGGCAAAAAGGAGTCCCAGAGCAAGAATGAAAATCACCGTCACGACACCTAATACGAAACCTTTCATTGCGCTCTCCTGTCATCAACGTGGTGGGGTGGCGGCAGTTCCGGGTTGGCCCTGCCACTTGCCGAGTTGTATGCAAACAGTAAATATTTCAATAGTTAGAAGACCGAAGCGAGCTAGCACCTAGGCTGCTACTCCTTGGGCATCGTTACACTCATCAGGTGGATCTGGCCCTTCTCTTTGTACAAGTGAGCACTCCGTTCGGCATGATGGCCGACGTGCTCCTTCAAAGCCTCCGGATCGACTACATCCCGAGGTTTTCCTCCTTCGCTGTCAACAAACTTAATTCTGTCACCGCTTGCTTTCACGACGCCCTTGATGTTTATCGGCTCGGGCTGCTTCTCGTCCTGGCTCATTCCTTGAGATGATCCGTTGCACGAGGTGCGACCTCCCACCAAAGGATTTGGAGAGCTAACTGGCCGACATGGCCGCCGCGGCTGCCATGAAACCGAGCATCGCCTGCTTCAATTGTGAATCCACCTCATCCGCGATCGTCATCACGTCGAGTAGCACAGTACCGAAATCTACGCTGCCTAGATTGTTTTGCAAAGTATTGAAGATGCTGACCTGCAGGATACGCGACTCTTCCACGATCATGGGTGCGGTGTAGCCTTGCTTGCGACGGAGAATTCCATGCTCTCGCGCGGCTCTGGAAATGGGGGGTTCGGAGTCGGGAGGAAGGCGCAGGCGGCGAACGAGGTCATTGAGGAGGAGCGGGAGATGACCAGTCCGGTCATGGTAGTCGAGTGAGATGGCTGTGAGTTCGTCGGTGTGCAGAACGCGGGACATCCAACTCTGGATGGTTGAGTCGAGATCGCGCTCGAGGATGGCGGCGACGCGTTCTTTTTTCACAGCGATGTGGGGCGAAGGGCTCGAGAGCTTTTTCAGAATGATTTCCGAGATTTCGCCAAACCCAATAGGTTTCACCAGGACTTGATCCGCCTGCAGGAGGATGGCGGTCATGGCCGCTTGAAGAACGGGGTAGTTGCTGAGGACCAGAGTCACAGCGCTGGGCTGCGTGTGGCGCATGGCGTTGACCACGGTAAATCCATCGGAAGCATCCGGCATGTGGAGGTCGGAGAGCAGCACGTCAAAGATCTCCGTAGAAATCAGACTGAGTGCTTCAGATACGGAGGCGGCGGGTGTAACTTCAAAACCGTGGGCTTCCAAGCCTTCCTGAAACGTGACGCGGGCCTCGGCGTTGTCTTCTGCCAGCAGAATTCTATTTTTCCTCATTCAGCCTGTGGCTTTCCCCAATAAAAGGTAGATGCACAAAATTGGTAAGACTTCTCAACCTTAAACCTAACGGCTCTTAAATCAGAGAGTAATAAGGGAAAAGAGTTGTGCAGAGAAATCTTCGCGCACGATCCAGCGTCCGCCCCGGCCGCCGGTTAACGGGTTTCAAGGCGACCCTTAGATCAAATCGTCTCTTCACCCCAAGACGCCTTTTTGTTCTTTTTGCTCATATAGAAGCGGTAGACGCCTTTCGCTATGCGGCTGCCGGAACGATGTTCGCCTTCGAGAGGGAGGCGGACGGGATTTTGAGCTGTGAGCAAGAGCAATTCACCGAAATGGCGGACGAAGGGCAGTACTGCTACCAGACGCAAGAGAGGGCTGGCCAAAGCTGGCGGCAGTTTCGTGAACAACGGAACGCGAGCCCGAATCGGGCGAACGCGAAGTTTTGAGAAGTAGGGTGCCGCTTCGCGGAGCAGAGTCTTGGTGGTCAAATGCTCGATGAGAATCCCGTCCTTGGAGTAGCGTCGTGCAAGGGGAAGGCCCAACAGGCGGCGATTTAAGTCGTCATGTTCAAAACTGCCGACGTATCGTCCGTCGTCAGTCAGGGCCAGCGCGATCGTGCGATACATGTTCATGCGCTCATCACGAGAAACGAGGGGAGTTAGAGTGAGAGCACGATCGAAGGCGCGGCTGGCGAGATGAAGTTGGTTGATGTCCGCCTGGACGCGTCCAACCTGGACGCCGGGGGGTAGTCGCTCGGCAAGGAGCCGCAGGGCGTTAATGGAAAAATCGACGGCGAGAACCCTTGCGCCGGTTTGAGCGATGAGCGTCGTGAAGCGACCGTCGCCGCAGGCAAGCTCCAAAACAAGGCTTGAGGGCGTGGTTTGAAGTTCATCCAGATGCGCAGGAACTTCCAGAATGTCGGAGAGGAGCGATCTCCAACCATCGAGCGGAGGTACGAACGGACTCGGGTTTGTACAGTGATAGTCGATCGTGTCGCGGATGCCCATCTCGTGACTGGCCTCGGAACTAAGCTGACCTGGCAGGAGGAGCGCGATTCCATCCGCGATGCGGTATTCGGCCCGACAAATTTTACAGCGTAAGACAGCGTCCAAGACCCCAGCGGCGTCGGCTCGGAGTTCCTCGGCAAGCGCCAGTTCGCCAGCATCGGTGTTGCAGCGAAGCAGGGGGACCATATCCCTTGGGAAGTGAGGAACCATCAAGCGGGCACCTATGGACAGTGTAAACTGCTTCCCGTCTGCCTGGACTTGGATCAAATTCATCGGCATGATTTGCGACTCGCTGATTCCTGTGAGAGGTTTTGAAATCCGCATTGGTCTGAGCCATGTCCGATGAAAGGAACCGGACTGAGAGTAAGCGCTATTGGTTGGAGATGGTGGCAGTCATACCGTCGAGCTTGGTAAAGTGAACGGTGAACTTCTCATTCATAGTCTTCGCCTGGTCCTGAAGTAAACTAATCGCGGTCGCCTCCCCCAGAACTATCGACACGTCACTGTCGCTGCGCCAGTGGATTCCTGGGTGGATGCCATGCCCAAAGCTGACGTTGTGAGCGAGTTTGTTCAACTCACCATTCACCGTGATCTGATTCCTGTCCGAGCCTGTGTAGGGCACCAGCGAAAGCCCATCCTCTGTCGGCACCATGGGATTCGGGATTACGAAATCGCCGTCCATGAAGAACTTCAGAATAGTGATGCATGCACCCGCGACAACACCGTGGCCGGTGGGATAAGACGGATGTGTCGGCGAACCTTCGGGAAATGCTTGCGAAAGCAGGTAAGTCCCATATTTTTTGAAACTACTCTCCACGGCCTCGGAATCCAGCACATTCTTGTTCAGACTGCCCGCGACACTGCTTCCCTGGCCACTCTTGATCAACTGCACGATTCCGCCTCCCGACTCCGGACGATGGCGGCGATGGACAAACCACTTCTGATACCAGCTGCGTTCCAGCGCTCGGTAAGCCACCTCACCGAGCATCCCGGCAGCGTGCGGGTCTCCGAAAGTCGCGAAGCCTTCCTGGGTCCTCGAGCGGTTGT
Organism: Candidatus Acidiferrum sp.; assembly: GCA_041486245.1. Classification (GTDB taxonomy): domain Bacteria; phylum Acidobacteriota; class Terriglobia; order Acidiferrales; family UBA7541; genus Acidiferrum. The sequence continues at coordinate 6,932 of JBGPLB010000005.1, read as the reverse complement.
ACGGGCTGCCCGTGTTCGCTGGTGCGCCGATGGTGCTAAGGACGAGGAACGCCACAAAGTACTCCTGATAGAGCATGTCCATGTGCGTCAAGGCGGAAAGGGATCGACCAGTGTGCGTGAACCGTAGCTGCGGGTCCTCTAGGTTTTGTAGACCGGTGCTGCCGCCATTCTGGATTAGGGCCCAAGAGGGGGAGTCGGTGAGATAGTCGATGTTCGGCTGATAGGTTACCTGCTGCTGGCTGATGGGCTGCTGGCCGAGAAACGTCGGGATGATAGAGAACTGGGAGATGTACGGGCCAATCGCTTCACCGGGGAAGGCGCCACGGAACAACAAGTTCGGGGTGACTTGGCCGCCGCTTCTAGGGCCAACATAGTCAGGCAACCTCGTAAGTTCCTGTGCCGCTTGAGCGGCCACTGGATTCGAGGAGTACACGGTGAAGGGGACGTCGCGCAGGAGGGAAGCCCAATAAAGTTCGATCAGTTCCGTTCCGTACGCCTGGCTGGCTAGGGCGGGTGCCGGAGGGACAATCACGACACTCTCCTGGCAAAGTGGTGCGGGAGCGCTGCCGAACTTCTGGGAATCGCAACCCTCCAAGTCGAAGGCCAGCCCGCCTTGCGGACCAATCAGCTTCCGTCCACCGCCCATAATGATTTCTTCAAAGTCCTCAGGATTGCCGGTGCGCAACGCAGTCTTGAAGCTTTCGAAGGCGTTCAGATTTACGCGGCCGGGGCCGTCTTGCAAGAGTCCTTTAGTGTACGTGCCGCACTTGTCGGCATAGCGCTGCTCGTCGCCGTTTGTCGCGTGTGGCGGAGTAGGAATCTTCCGCTCGGCGTTCGCGACCGAAATGCGGATTTCCGCCGATTCTTCAGTGCGCTGGGATTCCCTCAAGCTACCGTCATGGTCAGCCCCATGTTCAAGCGAGTGCTCCGCGCCCAAGAGCGGCCTCAAACCGATTGCACCAACGGTTACGACGGCCGCGGCAACTCCCCGGACGTTTCCAAGGAACTTACGGCGGCTCTTCGAGCGCGGAGATCCCGAGGATGTGTGCAAATCCTGGGTAGCCAAATGCGTATTCTCAGGAGGTGCTTGAATACGGTGAACCTTAGACGGCGTTTGTTCGTCCATGCAAGAATCCTTTCAGTGTCCGTTTAGATGATTTCCACAAAAGTTGAAAATAACCGGGTCGCGAAACTCGGGGATGGTCGCTCGCGAGTGTTGGCTGGTCGTAATCAGGAATGCTGTATCAGGAGAATCGCAACGATGGGTAGCCCGCTGTGCCGGAGCAGAGCCACAGCAAACGCCGCCAGCGAACCGGTAAGTTGAAAACTAGCGTTTGTTGAATCAGCTAACTACCATCTCTGCGACATTCGCGCGATCCGGTTTATGCGCTGGGCGTTTGTCTCCGCGAGCGAGTGCATCGACGGCTTGACGCATCTCTCGAGCAGTTGAGAAGTGCAGGTTGAGACCGGCGCGCTGGCACTCCCGCGTGATGAGAGAGAGGGTGAACTCCAAGCCGCCCTGCAGTAGATACTCGGAATGGCGTTCCTGTGTGCCATGAGTGAAGAGTTTGAGGAAGATGTCGTCCCCAATACGTGGGGCGAGTTCGAACCAACGGCGGACGCGGTACTCGGTGGAAGGATCATAGGAACAAAGTTCGCTGTATTCAATACGCGGCTTAAGGCGCTGCGCCCACCGAAGGCCGAATGGCCCAGGAATCATCAATAAATCGCCGGTGGCCGTGCTGCCAGGAGTCACGGGAACGCCTGTGTCATAAGATTTCGGTTTCTCGGGATCATCTACGGCCCAGTAGATCTTGTTGACCAGGCGGGCTTGCGTCGGCGAAGCACCCGAGGGCATGGTGAAATCGGCATAGCAACCGAGGTCGCGCAGAAGAGTGATCTCATTGTTCAAGCCGCAGAAACGGCGGTCGGGACGGGAGTTGTCGAGCGCCCAAAGGCCGTGTATGAACCCAAATGTAATGATCCCCTTGTCTTTTCTCAGCAGACCGTGGCGGGAGAATAGTGTTTCGGTGAACCGACTGATGCGGTCAACGAAGTTCTGCTGGCCTTCGCCGTCGTGGTGCAGGTGAACCTCGACGTCGGCGATTCCATCCGAAGTCATGCGCTCGAGAGGCTCCAGGAGGCGGGGCCGATACTCTTCCTCGGGATAAAAAAACGTATAACGGGGCGGACGACCTGCCGAATCCTGAAACTTTGCTGCAATGGCTGGCCATCGGGTTGCCCACAGAGCGACCCGCTCTGCCCCAGTCTGCTCGTCGGCTCCGTTCCATAGCGGCTCAAAGTGATCGGCAAAGAGCAGCCTGAGCCTCTTCGCAGGCTTGCGGGCGATGGTCGAGAGCCTGTCCTTTATATACCCCGGAAGCCAGATTTGACTGTGCCGGGGCAGCTTCATGATTGGGTCCTAATCATTCGTGAAATCCAGTCAGAAGGGGAATTTGCTATTAGCCATGGCGGATAGCTGCAAGGTCATTCGGTCTGGAAGCGAGGCGGTCCTCGCGGGAAGACCTCTTCTTCGTGAGGCTCGCTTCGAACACAGCTTGGTAGTTGTGCCAGGTTTCCCGGATGCCGAACTTCTGCGCCCATCGGCGAGCGGCTTCTCCGAGGGCGGGCAGATCACGTCGATGGGCGGCGCAGAGGATTTGTTCGGCGAGGGATTCCGGCTGACCTGGATTACAGTACCCCGCGACAACTCTCTCGGGCGCCAGCTCGGTGAGGCCGGGAAGGCGCGTCGAAACCACAGGCAAGCCCGCGGCCATGGCTTCCATCAGGGAAATCGGCAGACCCTCATCAATCGACGAAAGCACAAAGAGATCAAGAGTGGAAAGAAAACCGGGGACATTGAGGCTAGCGCCGTGGAGGAACACGCGATTCGTGATACCAAGTGATTCCGCCGTTTGAGAGATTGCAGCGCGACAAGGGCCGTCGCCGAGGATGTGCAACTCCGCCCCTGGCATAGCCGCACTGACCATCGCCATCGATCGAATCAGAGTGACGTGGTCCTTGGCCGGAACAAGGCGTCCCACGCAACCCACTCGAAACCGGGGAAGATGGGCGGCCGGGTGGGCGAAGTGAGTTGAAAACCTGTCGACATCGATGCCGTTGTAGATGACCGAAGTGTTGCGCCGCGAAATGCGATCCTTGGTGACGTAATAATCCCGCACTCCCTCCGAAACGAATACTAAGGAATCAATCCAGCGCACGGCATGGCGCCAAATCCGTTCGCAGTGGGGATCCCAGTTCATATTTCCACCGTGGCGGGTGTTTATGACGACCGGAACTCGGGCCATGTGCGCGGCTGCGATGCCATAGTGGAGAACTAGCGCGTTGTGAGCGTGAAGCACATCTGGACGATCCACTCTGAGTCTGGAAGCGAGGTCGCGGATTAGGCGTAGAGAAAAACCTGTGGATTTTCCAAACGAATGCACTGGGACGTTTGCGGCATCGGCTTCTGGCCCCAACTGACCTGCATGGGAAGTGCAATAGATGGAGGGCTCATGGCCTTCGGCCTTTTGCTGGCGCGCCAGATCAACGGCGAGCCGCTCCATTCCTCCTAAATCAAGGCTAGGCAATAGCTGGACGATTTTCATAATGAGCGCACAAAGGAAACGACGAAGTACCCAGGGCAAATCTAATACGGCGAGTCACCCTCGGTGTAATACCAGCGATCTGTCACGGCAGGTTGCATGGCGGGGTGCCGTTCGTGAGTAAAGAGAGTCTTACAAAGTTCGTGTCGCCTCGTTCGGCCGGGCTTGGTTGTTGGCGCAGCCGATCGCCGCGTGAAGCCGTGGCGCAACAAATTGGCGGGAAGTGCGCCGTCGGAACAACTGAGCGATAGTGATGCGAGTCCATCACGCCACGCCAAGGCCGCCCAGGAGGAAAGGAGGCAGCCGAGATCTTCCGCGCCGTCCAAAACAAGCAAGTCGGCGCAAACTGCCGCATGGCCCTCCACAAAGTAGATTAAATAGCCGAGGAGCCTCGACTCATCCTCAGTGAGCAAAGCTAGCGTTTGATACTGGCGCAACGGGCATTCATAATATCGCCACTTCAGGAACCGCCGGTCGCGAACGGTCAGGGCCGAGTGCTCTGTACTAATTCGACTCCAGAGTTCGTCAAATCGTTCATCGAAACAGGGCAGAACCTGTGCAACCTTGTCGTCCCTTTTCCGTCCGAATGAGTGCAGGGCGGCGAATCCGTTGTCGGCCATCCTGCCGATAAGAGAAGCAACTGCACCGAACTTTCCAAACTTTTGCAGGTAAGGAGATACCCGCAAGACTTTTGCGTATCGGTGTACACGGCAGAATTCACGATACCCGACATACTTCATGACCGACGCGCCACCGGAGTTTGGCACTCCATAAACGAATCGAACGCAGGAATGCGACGTGGAAAGCAAAGCGCGCTGAAGCATAAGTGCAGGTTGAAGAAAGCGATGCTCTTTGTTCACGGCGAGGTCACAGGCCACGCCTGCATTTGTGAAAGTCTCCCCTAGTTTCATGGGGCGCATACCTAGAGAAGTCGTACCGATTGGGTGCCCATCCGCCTTCAAGATCCAGATTTGCCCCGGGCCGAAGGGGTTGTTGAGGAAATGCCAGTCATACTTTTCCTCAAGGTGGCCAGTGTCGGCTAGGTTTCGACGCCACAGGTCAATGATGACCTGCCTGTCTTTCTGGAGATCGGCGGAAACCACGGTGTACTCAGCCATAATCAACGCTCGACTTCTTCAAGACACGCGAAGATGCGCGGCGCGTAGTCCCAAAACCTTTGCGGGGCTGGCATACTCCAGAATTATTTCCTGAAGCTGGCGAGTGTTTTGCGCCGCGTCGAAGAGGTGCTCGATGCGCATTCTGGCGCGCTCACCGAATTCATGGCATTGCGCTTCATTCTCGAGGAGCGTCAAAACGGATTCGGCCATGGCTTGAATGCTTCCGGGAGAAACCACGAATCCCGTGACTCCATTCTCAACCGCATCCGGCATACCACCGTTCTCCGAAACAACCGCAGGTATCCCCACCGCCATCGTCTCGAGGCAGGTCCGGGCCAACCCTTCAATAAACGTGGTCGGGCAATGCACGAAGATATCGACGCATTTCATGACAGACGGAATGTCCTCGCGCCAGCCGGTAAAGATCACGTGTGCATCCAGATCGAGGGCGTGCACGAGATCTCGGAGTTGGCGGGTGAGAGCGCCGCCATTCGGTCCTTCATCGCCAACGATTAGGAAAACGGCATCCGCGTAACGCCGGATCACCACCGCAGCCATGTGAATGAATTCCGGCAAGCCCTTACCGACCACAACTCGCGTGATCGCCGCCACCACCTTCTTGCGCTTGGGTATTCCTAATGATTCGCGCATGGACTCTTTGGCCGGCAAAGATGCAAAACGCTGGAGGTCCAGGCCTTCGTGAATATTGACGACCCTTTTTGTTCCTGGAGTATTTCGCTGGTCGGTTTCGGTGGCCCGGGAAATGCTCACGAACAAGTCCACACATGGATTCAAGAGCCGTTTCAGACGCCGGGCTTCACCGATGCCTCCGGCCTTGCGGCAGATGCAGGGCCGGCTGGCCAGCTTGGCAGCGAGTGCGCCGGGGACGTGAAAGTGGACGTCCTGATTCAGCACCACGACATCGATCGCTTCACGCTTGATGAATCTCCACACCTTCCAGGTCAACGGCAGTTGGACGCGAATGAACCGCGAGAGGATTGTGGCAATCGTTCTCAGCTTGCGCAAGTGTTTCAGATGCGTGTCGAAAAGCCCAGCAAGACCGGCAGAGGTTTTCGGTGCTACCGGGCAAGTGTCCTGGAAAAAGACAACCGGGAATCCGAGGCCTCGAAGTTCCTCAAGGGTCTTGCTCGGATTGGGGAAATACAATCCGGCGATAACGTGAGCCTTTGAGTGGTCCACGTGAAGAACAAAATCCCGAATGAAATTGACGGATCCCCCGGGTCCTGTGCCGCTCTCCAGGAGGAGAATGCGCACGGGGCGCGTGGCCGGCGAATCAGCTCCTAACATCATCTGGCACCTCGGGCACCCTTTCACAGAGCACAGGCGGTTGATGGAGATAGCTTGTGGCCCTGCGGGTCGCGTCGATGACGCGGTAGACGCGTGCTACCTGTTCGGCGTTCAGCCCGATTGCGGGAGCGACTTCTTGCGGATGGAGACCTTGGTTCTTAGCATACAGGCACAGATCCATGCGGTCGTAGGGCAGGGGGAAATAAAACTCCTCCTGAGACTGGTCCAAGGGATAAGTGTCGGTCGTGGGAGGGCGCGTCTGAATCTCTTGCGGAATGCCGAGATACGCCGCCAATTGATAGACCTGTGTTTTGTAGAGGTGAGCGATCGGTTTCAAATCGGCCGCGCCGTCGCCATTCTTGACAAAGAAGCCTTGATCATATTCGAGACGGTTCGGAGTGCCTGCGACCGCATAGTTGAAGCGGTCCGCATAGTAATACTCCATCATTTTGCGAGTGCGCTGTTTGAAATTGGTCGCAGCGATCACGCCGAGGTAGGAATCCAATGTCAGCCTGGCTTTGGTGCGTTCACCCTTCGGCGATTCAACGACGATTGAGAAAATCGGATACGCGCTTCCATTCACTTGGTCGGGCAGGACAATTTTGCACTTGTAGCCTTCTGCGTATTGCGGTATCACCTTGCGGATGGCGTCGTCACGGCGCTGGTAACAGCCCGCGGCAGTCAGAATGCCGGCAATGTCTTCGACCTGAGTCCGAAGACCGAGTGATTGCGCAAGCAGAATCGCGAATTGAAGACTGTCCGGCGACGAATCCGCCTCGGGCAACATGAGGCCGAGAACGCGGGTACTTCCCAGCGCTCTGAGACACAGAGCGGCAACAACGCTGCTATCGATTCCCCCGGATATTGCGACGACGACACCCTTGCGGTTCAAGCGTTGCAG